>NZ_JBFUJB010000006.1:0-375056 GCF_056401575.1 Rhodococcus sp. P4_E4
CTGCAGCATCGTGTTTGCCGCCAACCAGCAACCCACCCCGCGGCTCGCGATTACCTGATCATCCGGCCGCAACGACAACTCGTCCACCACCGCCACACGCACAGCCTCGAGACGAAGAATCTCCACACTCGCCGACACCGCAGCAGCACGCAACTCAGAAGCCGTCAACCGCCACAGTCGTCCGCGCAACCCCACCGCAGAACCAGACACCACATCCGACAGATAGACACTCATTGAATCCCCCGATCCCCACCCCAGACAATACTCGAACACCCGTTCGAGTCAAGAGTGGTAGACCTCGAGCGCCCGCGCTACCGATTCGTCACTCGCAGGTAGCAACGGCAGTCGCACATGGGGAGTCGGAATCTGCCCCAATGCATGCAACACGCCCTTGATGACAGTCGGGTTCGATTCGGAAAAGAGAGCTCCTGACAGCGTCGACAACCGTCGCCCAAGATCGCGAACACTGTCCACATCTCCACTGTCCCAAGCCTTCACCAGGCGCACGAACTCGGCGGTCGACAGATGAGCGGACGCCAAGATTCCACCTGACGCACCCAAGGCCAGAAGCGGCGCGAGAAACAGATCATCCCCCGCCAGTACGGCGAAGTCGTCCGGAAGATCCGCGAAGAGTTCGACGGCAGCTGCGTCGATACCGCCCGCGGCATACTTCACACCAACAATCCCGGGCAAAGCACCCAGCTCCCGCAAAGTGCCGCTGTCCAGATCGCACGCAGTTCGGTACGGCACGTGATAGACGATCAGCGGCACGCGGCTCGACGACTGCAGATGCGCGAAATGCGCCACCACACCGGCTTTCGACGGCCTCGTGAAGGAGGGAACCGGCACCAAGGCCGCCGAGACATCAGGCCACCGAGTCAGCCTCCCGAGCGCCTGCGCACTGCCCGCCGTGTCGTTGCTACCCGCGCCCACGATCAACGTCGCACCTCTCGCACGGCACACGCTCGCACAGATATCCAGAACGGTCACTCTCTCTTGCTCGGTGAGGGTTGCGGCTTCCGCTGTAGTCCCCAGCGCAACGAGTCCGACCGCACCGTCGGAGAGGGCCTGGTGCGCAAGCTGTTCGAGTGCGTCGGTTGCAATACGACCGTCGCTCTCGAAGGGCGTGATCAGTGGTACATGGATTCCGGCCAGGTCAACTCGAGTCGTAGTCATAGAACTCAGCCTCACCGAACAGACCTTATAGGTCTAGTTCGCATTTCCATCGTCGAGCGTAAGCTGAGCTGATGCTCGATGTTCGTCGACTGAAGCTATTGCGCGAACTAGCGCTGCGCGGAACCATCGTTGCCGTTGCCGAGGCGCTGTCGTTCAGTCCCTCCGCGGTGTCGCAGCAATTGGCCGTCCTCGAACGTGAAGCCGGCGTGCCGCTGCTGGAACGAACAGGCCGTCGCGTCCGCCTCACGCCGGCCGGTGAGAACCTCGCACGTCATGCCGAAGTCATCCTGCAACGCCTGGAACAGGCGTCGGGCGAATTGGTCGACGCGCGTCGTGGACTGGCGGGGCCGCTGCGCATCGGAACGTTCCCGACCGCCGCACGGGCGATCCTCCCGCCGGCATTGATCGCCCTCTCTCGCGAGCATCCCGGGTTGGAACCGATGGTTTCGGAGATCGACCCAGCGGACGTCGCCGACGCCCTACGAGCTGGGAATCTGGACTTGGCGTTGATTCACGACTACGACTTCGTCCCTCGTCCCAGCGAACCGGGCCTGACAGCGTTGCCTCTGTGCAGCGAATCGGTCTATCTGGCGTCGAACGACACCGCTACAGATCCCGACAGCACCATTACCGCGCTGACCGACTGCGTGGAGCAGCACTGGATTACTGCGATCCCCGGAACTGCTTGTCATGCAATGACCATTCGCGCGTGCCAAGCGGCCGGGTTCACCCCGAAAGTGCGACACCACATCGACGAGTTCGCCACCGTTCTCGCCCTCGTCGCTGCAGGGCAGGGCGTTTCACTGGTCCCGGAACTCGGAGCCATCCATCCGCCACTCGGAGTGCGCCTGACGCCGATGCCCATTCGACGAAGGACCAAGATTGCACACCGAGCCGGCTCCGACGCTCACCCGGCGGTCGCAACCGTGACAAGCGCGCTTCGCTCGGCCGTCCCGCAAATGCTGGACGCCGAGCAATAGCGGCACCTACATGTCGAGCCCGAGGTCGAGCACTGTCACCGAGTGCGTCAAGGCACCTACAGCGAGGTAGTCGACGCCGGTTCGGGCGTACTCTGCGGCAACGTCGATGGTGAGACCACCGGATGACTCGAGCTTGGTTTCGGGGGCAACAGCGTCTCGGCGTTGGACCGCGATCTGCGTCTGCCACAGCGGGAAGTTGTCCAGCAGAACAAGTTCCACGTTTTCTGCCAGCACCTGGTCGAGCTGAGTGAGGTTGTCGACCTCGACTTCGCACTCGATGTCCGGCGCGAGCTCACGGACCGCACGAAGTGCTGCGACCACCGAACCGGCAGCGGCAACGTGGTTGTCCTTGATCAACGCCGCGTCACCCAATCCCATACGGTGGTTGACGCCTCCGCCCACGTGGACTGCATATTTCTGCAGAGAACGCAGTCCGGGCAGTGTCTTTCGGCTGTCCCGCACTTTGGCATGAGTGCCGGCGATGGCGTCGACCCACTGCGACGTCGCCGTGGCGATTCCCGAGAGATGGCAGACGAGGTTGAGCATCGTCCGCTCTGCCGTGAGAAGGCCGCGGGTGGGCGCGACGACGGTGAGCACCGATTGACCTGGCGCAACCCGAGTTCCGTCGGCCACCCGATCAACGACCTCGTAGTTACCCGCGCCGATCACCTCGTCGAGAACAAGCAGTCCGACGTCGATGCCGGCGACAGTACCCGAGGA
This sequence comes from Rhodococcus sp. P4_E4, assembly GCF_056401575.1. Taxonomy (NCBI): domain Bacteria; kingdom Bacillati; phylum Actinomycetota; class Actinomycetes; order Mycobacteriales; family Nocardiaceae; genus Rhodococcus; species Rhodococcus sp. P4_E4. The sequence goes on from NZ_JBFUJB010000006.1 coordinate 2,877, forward strand.
GCGTGAGACGACCGAGGCCTTCGCGACCGCATCGGCGGGAACCGTTGCGGTAGAAGTGATATCGGGGCCATAGCGCAGATCCTCGTCCAGAGCGAGCCTGACCAACGTGAGCAGTTCGTCACGGTCGAGCGGCGCGGGCAGGATCTTCTGCTCGGTCATCAATGAACTCCTGTCAACAACATGTCTGGTATTTCGAGCGCTCCATCGGCACTCATCTTGATCCGAGTGCTGCGACGCTGATTCGGATCTGTTTCAGGATAGTCGGTGCGGGTGTGACAGCCTCGGCTCTCGGTTCGTGCCACGGCTACATCGACCAACGCTGTCGCGGTCAGTGTGAGCGCCGCGTCTTCGAGGTCCCCAGCAGCCACCGCCACTGTCTGATCGGCGTCGGCAAGCGCGGCTCGCGCAGTCTGGAGACCGCCTCCGTCGCGAACCACCGACGCGTGTGCTGTCATGACGGACTGCACAGTCTCTCGTGGGAGGATCGGCATCGGCTTGCGCACCACGTTGACCACTTCGGCATGAACCTCTCGACGCTCGGCAGCTGCGATTCCGGCACGCTCCCCGACCACCAAACCCTCGAGAAGGCTGTTGGACGCAAGACGATTCGCGCCGTGCAATCCCGTGCGAGCCACTTCGCCGGCTGCGTAGAGTCCAGGCACTCCCGTTCGTCCATGGACGTCGGTGGCGACTCCACCGCACGAGTAGTGCGCGGCCGGAGCGACCGGAATGAGTTGGGTGCGTGGATCGATGCCCGCTTCGAGACAGGATGCGGTGATCGTCGGGAACCGCGAATCGAAGCCGTCGAGCTTGCGGGCGTCGAGGTAGACGTGATCGGTACCGAGATCTCGTAGGCGTGCTGCGATTGCGCGCGAGACCACGTCACGCGGGGCGAGATCACCCAGCGGATGAACACCTGCGGTGACCGAATCGCCGTTGGTGTCGACAAGAATCGCACCTTCGCCGCGGACCGCCTCACTGATCAAGGGCCGGCGACCCACTCCACCCGGAGTGAAGAGCACCGTCGGATGGAACTGAACGAATTCCAGATCCGCAATTGCCGCACCTGCTTCGAGCGCCAACGCGATTCCGTCGGCAGTTGCGCCGGGCGGATTTGTACTGCAGGCATACAGCTGACCGAGTCCACCGGTAGCGAGCAGTACCGCGGGCGCATGGATCACTCCGAGCCCTTCCGGCGAGGAGACAATGAGTCCACACACCCCGCGCCGGTTGGTCACCACCTGGACTGCCGCTGCACCGAACAGAACGGGGAGGCCGGCAGCGTTGAGAGCCCGCTGCACTTCCGCGCCCGTGGCGTCGCCGCCCGCATGGATGATCCGACGCGTGCTGTGCCCACCCTCGCGGGTGCGCGACACCTCGCCGTCTCGCCCGCGATCGAAGACCGCGCCCAACGCGGCCAGCGCCGCAACTGCGTCGTGACCAGCTTCGACGATGGAATAGACGGCTTCCTCGTCGCACAAGCCGACGCCGGCCTCACACGTATCCGCAACGTGCGACTCGACGGAATCCGTATTCAGATCGTCGACGACTGCGATGCCGCCCTGCGCGTACTGAGTCGAGGTGTCCGTCGGACCACCCTTGCTGACCGTGAGTACTTTCAGCCCCCGCAGAGAAGCGGTGCGCGCAGCGGTGAGGCCCGCGACACCGCCTCCCACGACGACCAGGTCGGCATGAGCCTCCCAGGCGAAACGCCCGGCAGGGCTGGTCACTCGCCGCCGCCCGGATTACCGATCTCGATCATGCGCTGCACCGATTTCTGTGCACGCTTGGCCATCTCGAGATCGACGTGGACCTCGTCCTTGCCCTCGAGAAGGCAGCGAAGCAACGCGGCAGGCGTGATCATCTTCATGTACGGGCACGACGCGCGGTCGTTGACGGCCTGGAAATCGACGTCGGGCGCTGCCTTGCGCAACTGGTGCAGCATCCCGATCTCGGTGGCGACCAGAACCTGCTTGCTCTTGGTGACGCGGGCAGCGTCGAGCATTCCGCCGGTGGAGAGGATCTTGACCTTGTCTGCGGGGACCGCGCCTTCACCGGCGAGGTACAGAGCCGAAGTAGCGCAACCGCATTCAGGGTGCACAAAAAGCTCGGCATCGGGGTGAGCCTTGGACTTCGCCGTCAACTCGTCACCGTTGATGCCCGCGTGGACGTGGCATTCACCGGCCCAGATCTGCATGTTGGTGCGGCCTGTGACGCGTTTGACGTGAGCTCCGAGGAACTGGTCCGGGAGGAAGAGAACTTCCCGGTCGGGATCAATCGAGTTGACCACGTCGACGGCATTGGACGACGTGCAGCAGATGTCGGTGAGACCTTTCACCTCTGCCGTCGTGTTCACGTACGACACCACCAGAGCGTTCGGGTTGTCGGCCTTCCACTCACGAAGCTGCTCGGCATTGATCGAGTCGGCCAGAGAGCAGCCGGCACGCTCGTCCGGGATCAGCACGGTCTTGGACGGCGACAGGATCTTCGCGGTCTCGGCCATGAAGTGCACACCGCAGAAGACAATCGTGTCCTCGGGCGCCTCGGCAGCGATTCGCGAAAGCGCCAGGGAGTCGCCGACATGATCGGCGACGTCCTGAATCGCAGGCAGCTGGTAGTTGTGCGCAAGAATCGTCGCGCCGCGTTCGCGAGCCAGACGTTTGATCTCAGCGGCCCACTCGGGGGTCGCTTCGACTCCGTTGTATCCGCCGGGGCCGTCGTGAATCTGCGAGGCCGATCCCTCCCATAACGTCGTGGTCGTCATGGCGTTCTCCTTCACCGTGAACCCGGGCTCGTCACCCAGTTCAAATCCGGACGGGCTGGCCCGGATTTCCGTATTCGAGGTTTTCGACTTAGGATCGAAAACGTGCCCAATAGTAACACCACCCACGAAGTGCTTGCAGCGGTGTTCCAAGTTCACACCTTCCCCGCAAGCATCGCCGCAGGTGACGGCGATCACTGCCCACAAGGGCGTGAAGAGTTGGCCGTGCTGCTGTGGCAGCGCGCACTCAACCCGCAGAAAGGCACATGGTCACTGCCCGGGGGCACTTTGCGCGACGACGAGGACCTGACGACCTCCGCTCGACGACTCCTCGCCGAGAAGGTCGACCTACGAAAGGTCGCCCACCTCGAGCAACTCTCCGTCTTCAGTGATCCACAACGAGTGCCGGGCCCGCGCCGCATCGCGTCGACCTTCCTCGGACTCGTTCCCCTCAGCGCCGACCCACAACTTCCACCCGACACGGCCTGGCACCCCGTTTCGAAGTTGCCGGAGATGTCGTTCGACCACGGAACCGTCGTACGGCACGCGCGTAATCGACTGGCTGCAAAACTCTCCTACACCAACATCGCATTCGGGCTGGCTCCCGAAGAGTTCGCGATGTCGACGCTGCGTGAAATCTACTGCGCTGCACTCGGTTACCAAGTCGACGCAACCAACTTGCAACGCGTACTGGGTCGCCGAGGCGTACTGACTCCCACCGGCAACACCGCACCGTCCGGCAAGTCGGGCGGACGCCCACCGGCCCTGTACCGCTTCACCGACTCCACCTTGCGAGTCACCGACGAGTTCGCTGCACTGCGTCCCCCGAGCTGACGTCGATCAGGTTCTCAGGCAACGGCTTCGAAACTTCCGCGTTGCAGCCACGCCGAGGTCACCGCGCCGGCCGGATCGATGACCCGATTGATTGCGCCGAACCGCGTCGTCACCCGATCGAGAATCCGATCGGCCTGCCAACGATCCGTCGGATCAGCGACTATCGCAAAGAAGCGATGGGTCGGTTTTCCCGCCATGATGCGCACCAATTCTGTCACCGTCCGCGCAGTGACCGCCACGCTCCAACCGGCGTCGAGAAACTCGGTGGCGATACGCGCACCGTGCTCGAATCCGATGTCCGTGACAAGTACAACTCCCCTGTTCGGGGCGATCTCCGAAACGCTCATTGCGAAACCTCCACTCGGAATCAAACTTCTTGACTCCCATGTAAGTCCGCAATCTTGTGGCTCCCTTGTGTTGGTTCTGTGAGAACTCTGGGGATTCCGCGCCCCACACATCAGGCAGATCGAGACAGCCCCGCCCAGAAGACCGTCGAGGCCGCGTTCACCACATCGCCGACCGGCACGTCGCCCAACATTCCGCCCGCGGCCAGCGTCGCGACGCCATGGAACGTCGCAAAGGCAACCAGCGCAATACTTTCCGGATCACCGGCGGCAATGTCACCCGCAGCCTGCGCTTCCGATACGAGCCGAACGGTCAGGTCCATCGTCGCGTGCCCCGCGTTCACGACAGTCTCGGCCGCACCCGGTGCATGCTTGTTGCTGTACATCAGAGACAACAGACCCGGATGCTCCAACGCAAAATCCACATAGGCGTTGGCGAGCGAGGAGAACCGGGCTTTCGCGGTCGGCGGCGCCTCCGAAACTGCTCGCTCGAGTGCACCGGTCATCCGATGGAATCCGCTTTCAGCCAAGGCGTCGAGCAAAGCCTGACGGTCGCGAAAATGCTTGCCAGGGGCCGCGTGACTCACGCCCGCCTCGCGCGCAAGCTGCCGCAGCGACAACTTGTCGACGCCATCACGCTCGAGGGTCGCTTCAGCTGACGCCAGGAGTTCCTGTCGCAGGCTGCCGTGGTGGTACGGCTGTTCGTGGGCGGGCATGGTGGCACCATATCAAAATGTTGTCATTGACAACTATGGTGTCAGTGCCTACATTTGGGATCACCCGAACCGAAGGAGCCACCATGGCCATCGACGTAGCCGGAACCACCGTCCTCATCACCGGAGCCAGCGCTGGGCTCGGAGTGGAATTCGCTCACCGCTTCGCCGCTCGCGGTGCAAATCTGGTTCTCGTCGCCAGGCGGGCAGATCGCCTCGAAGCCCTCGCTACCGAACTCCGCGTCGCCCACGGCATCACAGTCACAGTTCTGCCTGCCGACCTGGCGGCGCCCGGCGTCGGCGCAACACTGCACCAGGATCTGACAAACCGTGGCATCACCGTCACCTCGCTGATCAACAACGCCGGATTCGGAACACACGGAGCATTCGTGGACGAAGATCTCGAGCGCGTCACGTCCGAAATTCAGCTCAACATCGCCACGCTGGTCGAACTGACGCACACCTTCCTGCCCGATCTCCTGGGCGGACGTGGAGCGCTCGTCAACATCGCGAGCACGGCGTCGTTCCAGCCGACCCCTGGCATGGCCGTCTACGGCGCGTCCAAGGCTTTTGTACTCAACTTCACCGAAGCACTCTGGGCAGAAGCTCGCGGCAGCGGATTGACCGTATTGGCGGTGTGCCCCGGCCCGACACGAACCGAGTTCTTCGACGTCGTCGGCTCCGAAGATGCTGCGGTCGGGCGAATGCAGACGGCAACTCAGGTGGTGGATACAGCTTTCCGGGCACTGGATCGACGCAACGCACCGCCGACAGTCGTATCAGGTTTGCCGAATTGGGTGTCCTCGATCAGCACTCGCTTCGCAACCCGCCGGTTGGGAGCGTTGATTTCGGGTCGACTGTTGGGTGACGTGCGAATGAAGTCCGCAGCGAACCGCCCGTCGACGTCGGCGGTATAGAGAAGCGTCGGCTGTATAGAAGCAACGGCTGTATAGAAGCAACGGCTACGGGAGTTTCGGCTGGACCTCGTCGTCGGTCTGTTCGGCCTCGGTGGCCGGATCTCCAGATTCCGGATCCCCAGATTCCGGGTGGTCCCCCACACCGAGGTCGTCGTACGGATTGAGCACTGCGAGAACCAAAGTCACGACGCACGCCACAAGCGGCTGAAACAGAAGCACGAGCAACGTGCCGATGTTCGGTGCACGCGCGATGATCTCCCCGACCGCCGGATTGTCGGCGGTGGGGAAACGCAGTTTTGTCACGCCCGAACCCACGAGTGCCATCAGTCCGGCACCTGCCGCCGAGCCGACTATCAACCCGCCCAGGGCATACGGGCCTCGACTCAGACGCGCCAACCACGCCGCTACTGCCGACAGCACACCGACGATCAGTGCCAGCCAGATGAACACAGCACTCGCGTCGAACTGATGGAGGCTCTCACCCGTCAACGCGACGCCGCGCCCCTCGGACACCACCAACAGGTGCTCGGCCGGAGCCAAGAACGCCCACACCACACCGACGAGCACGCTCACGCCCGCAGTGGTTGCGGCGATCACGATCGCGGTGCGCAGACGAGTCTGCCGAAGAGAGATCACACAGAGTGACGCTACCTGCGGGCGGCGTCGATCGAGTCGACGACACCGTGTCGAGAGCATTTCGCCCACCATCCGTCAGGGCTGACCTGAACGATCATGCGGCGCCCGCACTGCTCGCAGAAGCGAGGCGGCTCTAGCCCCATCGACGCCGCAGTCGGGGGGGGGGGGGGGGGGGGGGGGGGGGGGGGGGGCTTTGATCGGCATCTGCAGATCCACCAACAAATCCAGATCCTTCTCGGCGGGACGCCCGAGGGTGGTCAGGTAGTTGCCGACGATGACGGCGTTGATTCCGCCGAGGATGCCCTGCTTGGCACCCAGGTCGCCGAGGGTGATCTCGCGTCCACCCGCGAAGCGCAGGATCGTGCGGGGCAGCGCGAGACGGAATGCCGCCACGGACTTGAGCGCCTCGCTGGCGGGCAGCACATCCAGATCCCCGAAGGGGGTGCCGGGACGCGGGTTGAGGAAGTTGAGCGGGACCTCGTCCGGCTCGAGTTCAGCCAAGTTCGCGGCAAATTCTGCGCGCTGCTCCAATGATTCACCCATACCGAGGATTCCGCCGCAGCACACTTCCATGCCTGCTTCGCGAACCATCCGAAGCGTGTTCCACCGCTCTTCCCACGAGTGTGTGGTCACGACGTTCGGGAAATGCGACTTCGAGGTCTCCAAGTTGTGGTTGTACCGGTGCACACCCATGGCGGCCAGTTGGTCGACCTGTTCCTGGGTCAGCATGCCGAGCGAGCAGGCTATCTGGATGTCGACCTCATTGCGGATCGCCTCGATACCTGCCGCTACCTGAGCGAGCAACCGGGCGTCAGGTCCGCGGACGGCGGCCACGATGCAGAACTCGGTGGCGCCCGACTTCGCAGTCTGCTTGGCAGCTTCCACCAGGCTCGGGATGTCCAACCAGGCCGCGCGAACCGGCGACTGGAAGAGTCCGGACTGCGAGCAGAAATGGCAGTCCTCGGGGCAACCGCCCGTCTTGAGGCTGATGATGCCCTCGACCTCGACCTCCGGTCCACACCATTTCATACGCACATCGTGGGCGAGAGCCAGCAGGTCTTCGAGCCTGTCGTCGTCGAGTCGGAGTACGTCGAGCACCTGGCTTTCGGTCAGGCCAACTCCTCTTTCGAGAACTTGCTCACGCGCCTGGTCGAGGATGTCGACCGTCGCAGGGGCCGTGCTAATCGGGGGCGGGGTCACAGACGTCTCCTTCGAAACCAGCAAAATTGAACACCGTACAAGTTGAACGGTGTTCACGTTAGAGACGTGGTGGAATACTGTCAAAGGCGGGTCCGATCGACATCCGATCGCGAGCGCCCCACAGCGGGACGAAACGAGGGGAACAACAAGTGCAGTTGCGACGCGGCGACGTGCTGGACGGCGCCATGGCGATACTCGACGAGTTCGGACTTGCCGACCTCACGATGCGCAGGCTCGCAACGTCACTGGGTGTCCAACCCGGCGCCCTGTACTGGCACTTCCCGAACAAGCAGACCTTGCTCGGTGCGGTCGTCGACAAGATCCTCGAAGACCTCGACACCCCCGTAGACGCAGACACGTGGCAAGAGGCGTATTCCGAACTGGCACACAGACTTCGGTCTGCCCTGCTGACGCACCGCGACGGCGCCGAGTTGGTCAGTGCCACCTTCGCCTCGCGGATGACAAGCAGCAAGGTGCGCGAGCACTTCGTACACGCCGGCGAAGAATCCGGGCTATCACGCGAGCATGCCCAACTCGCGGCGTACGCCCTGCTGTACTACGTGCTCGGCCACACCGTCGACGAGCAGTCCCGAGCGCAGATGGAAGAAATGGGGGCACTTACCCGAGCACCCATTTCCCCCGACTCCCCCGAGGTGATCGGCGGCGGTTCCGACGAGGACCTCCTCGACGGCGATCCGACAGTGCGCTTCCAGTTCGGCCTGGACCTGTTCATCGACGGCATCCGCACTCGCCTGAATTCGACCACACATTCAACGCGCACCGAATCGGCTCTACGACACCCCTGACAGCCGTAGTAGTGCAGTAGTGCCGGCCGCGACAATCACCACTAGTACCAATGGCGCCTTGAACCAGGCGCAGATGCCTCCGGCCACCACGCCAAGCATCCGCGCCGGCCCCGCAACGTCATGCCCGGTGAAGATCGTCGATGTCGCAACCACTGCAAGCAGCAGCACCACGACAGCACGATCGAGGGTTTTCTCGGCAAATCTCGAAAGCTTCACCCGAGCGCGGAGCAGAACGCCACTTGCCCGCAAAGCGTAAGAGCCGCAAGCGAACACGACAATACCGATCCAGACCGACGCGGTGTTCATCGAACCTTCTCCCGGAACGGTATCGTCACCGCGATACTCAGCAGCGCTACGAGCGGCGCGGTACCGGGCGGCAGGAACGGCGACGTGGCCACCGCGACTGCTGCACCGATCAGGGCGGCAAGCAGCGTCACCTTTTCCTTCAGCGCAGGCAGGACAAGGGCCAGAATGACAGCCGGAAACGCGGCATCCAATCCCAACACGCCGGGGTCTCGGACGACGCTGCCGAGCAACCCGCCCAGCAGCGCTCCGATCGGCCACGACACCGCGATCCCGATTCCACAGAACCAAAAAGCCGCACGCTTACGCTCCACCGATCCCTGCGCCATGGCGACCGCGACGCTTTCGTCATTGACCAGGTGCGCGCCGACCATACTGCGCCAGCCTGAATCTTTGTAGCGACCCGTGCCGAGAAATGATCCTGCGGACATCCCGTAGGCGAAGTTACGTGAGTTGATCAACAAGCCCGCCACAACAGCAGCGGTGGCACTGCCTCCGGCTGCGATGATTCCGATGAACAAGAACTCCGAAGACGCTCCCAGAACGAGTACAGCCAATGCCGAAAGCTGCCACAACGAGAATCCAGCCGATCCTGCCGTCACACCGTAGGACACTCCGACGATGGCTACGGAGAGACAGATCAGCACGCTCACCCGAACCGTGTCTCGATCAACTGTTCGCCATAAAGAACGCATGTATTCTATGTTGAACGAAGTGACACCGTTCGTCAAGTAGAACGACCGATCGGAGAATCGAACGATGCCCAGTAATGAAACGGATACAGCGGAGACTCCTCAGAAACTGGTCGCCGTCGCACTCAAACGCGAACGTGCCCGAGCAGGCTTGAGCCTCTCGGAGGTGGCGCGGCGCGCCGACATCGCCAAATCCACACTCTCCCAACTCGAATCCGGCCTCGGGAACCCGAGCCTCGAAACACTGTGGGCACTCGGCAACGCGTTGGGTGTGCCGTTCTCACAACTCGTCGACTCGCAGGCACAGACCGTTCAATTGATTCGAGCCGGAGAAGGTCCCGCGATTGCGTCGGCAAACGCGTCGTACATCGCGACGCTCTTGGCGCCGAGCCCACCGAACGCACGACGTGATCTGTATCGGATAGTCGCCGAACCGGGCGAGCCGCGTGTTTCGACTCCGCATGCGCGCGGCACCACCGAACACGTTGTGATCGGCACCGGGCGAGCGGAGGTCGGGCCCACTGCAGATCCGATCGAGCTCGGACCGGGCGACTATCTCGCTTATCCCGGCGACGAGGAGCACATCTTTCGGGCGCTCGAACCAGGGACGACGGCGATCATGGTGTCGGAACACTTCTGAGCCGCGATGAGTTTCGCCGCTGCGGGAAGTCTGTATCTGGGAGGTGATGTGGCCAGAGCCTCGATTGCCGACGACAGTAACGACCGACAGCAGGAGGACCCATGTCCGGATCCAGCATCAGCAGCATTTTGCTCTCGAGCACCAACCCCGAACGCTTGCGCGACTGGTACGCCGAGGCGTTCGCCCCGAAGGTCGACCGGACTCCCGGTGACCCTGGCTACGACGTCCTCGACTTCAACGGTTTCTACGTAATGCTCGACAGACGCGACGACGTCGGTGAGACCAACCCCCAACCGGGTCGCATGTTCCTCAACGTCGAGACCGACGACGCCCGGTCGATCGCACAGCGCATCGACGCACTCGGCGGAAACTGGCACGCTCCGCTCGAAGTCCGCGGGGGCAGTTTGTTCGCCACCGCGATCGACCCCGACGGAAACTACGTTCAGATCATCGAGTTCAGCGAGGAAGCCAGGACCGATATGGAATCCGGAATGACGGATTCCCAACCCACCTAGTCCGACACCAGCTAGGAACGGAGACAGTCATGCTTGCGGACACCAAAGCATTCAGCGGATTTTCGGTGACAGACATCGATGCTGCAAAGAAGTTCTACGGCGAAATACTCGGGCTGAAAGTGACCGATGAAGACATGGGGCTGATTCGGCTACATCTTGCCGGCGGAACCGAAATCCTCGTCTATCCCAAACCGAATCACGAAGCGGCGACGTACACGATTCTCAACTTCGTCGTCGACGACATCGACACAACCGTCGATCAACTGACCGCACGTGGCGTGGAGTTTCTGAAATACGACGGATTCCCCCAGGATGCGCGAGGCATCATGCGTGGCAACGGCCCCGACATCGCGTGGTTCACCGATCCAGCCGGCAATGTTCTATCGGTAATCAAGGAGTCCTGACGCGCTTAACCGCTGAACAGCTGTGACTGCCGCTGTTCAGCGGTGTCGGTGTTCGAGCGTTCTGCTGCCGCAGTTTCACGCTCGGCCGCCAGTTGCTCGGCGCTTTTTGCGTCGACAACGGGCTCCGACGCGCTGAGGTCGGAAAACAAGCCATTGCTCGATTCGTTCACATGCCACCCTTTTGCCTGGTCATCGTTGCCGCGCGCAGATAAACCTGCGTTAGAGATCGGTCGATGGCTACTTGATTACTGCCGCCCGTACGGCGCCGACAAGGCGCCGATGACCCAGCAGTTCTTGACCCAGTGTTGCACGCCTGTGTTTTCCACGAGAAATTCGGTCCAGACGGGTTGTCATCGCCCGCACGGCGGAGCAATGTGAAAGATGAGCGCGGAGCAGGTCGGCAGCACTTTCGTCGGACACCTGGCCCCTCAATTCACCGCACAATTTTTGGAGGAATCATGTTGGGAATTGCTTTGGGCCTCGGCAGCGCTGCTGTCGGAATCGGCCTCGGACTACTGGGCGCGGGAGCGGGAATACTGCTGAGCGACAAGACCGTCAAAACTGCGCGACGTGACCTCACCGCCTGACGAGGGCGAGCGCACTGAATATTTGGGCACTCGGGTCAACGCGGCGATGCGCCACCCAGCGCAGTGGGTGCTCTCGCACGCCACGCGTCGCCGCGGCGTGGACACAGACGCAGCCGTTCCCACCAGCGCCCAGGACGTGCTCGACCGGTTGACGGCTCTCCGAATCAGCACGTGGAGTTACGGTTTCGACCACAAGTCGATCCGTCATCTCGGACCGATGGCACAGGATTTTGCCGCAGTCTTCGGCCTGGGATCCAACACCCGTCGGATCTCGGCCGTCGATGCAAACGGCGTCTGCATGGCGAGCATCCAAGCATTGAACCGCAAAGTTCTCGCCCTCGAGACAAAGGTCAGCGCGCTCGAGAAGGACATGGACAGACTGCACGAAGAACTGGGAGGCACGGGCACGGATCGAAATGCATTAAAGGTCAACAACAGTCACACACCCCCGCCGCTCGACGAGTTCGGTAGGTCCGCAGGTCTGTAGTTTGTTCGGTGTGACCGCCCCTGATTCAGACTCCGACTCAGAACCCAACGAGATTGCCGCGCTGTTCGACGTGACGTCCGACTCCGTCGGTGACGAACATGTCGAACAGGTACTTTCCGAATTCGGCCTCGGCGCAACGGAGATCACGCAGACCGCGGCCCGCATCCGGGCCAGTCGGTCGGAATTCCGCCGACTGCGCCGTCGCGAGAACGAATTGGCGGTCCTCTACTCGAGTGCGCGTGAACTCGCGCAAGTTCGCGACGTGGACACTCTGCTCCAGCGACTCGTCAACCGAGCACACGACATCATGGGCACCGACGTCACGTACCTCTCCGAGTTCGATGTGGTCACCAGAGATCTGAATGTTCGAAAGACAGCAGGCGCCGTCTCGCCGGAACTACAGCATCTACAGGTTCCCGCCGGCGCGGGACTGGTCAGTGCGATTGCCGAATCTCGAGCAGCCCAATGGGTTCAGAACTACAGCGACTACACGCAGTCGCGTCACGACGAGGTGGTCGACGCCGCGATAGTCGCCGAAGGTCTGGTGGCGATTCTCGGCGTGCCGATGCTCTCGGACGGCCAGATCCTCGGAGTCCTGTTTGCCGCCGACCGCCGGGAACGACGATTTACTGCCGATCAGATAGCCCTGCTCTCGGCGCTGGCGGATCATGCCTCGGTGGTCCTGCAAACCGCGCGGGCGCTCGACCGCGCCGAGGAATCCGCCGCCGAGACCGGGCGAGCACTCGACGAACTGCGGGAGCACGTGTCCGCGCGCGACAAGTCGAACATCGTCCACCAGGATCTGATCCACGCCGTTCTCCGTGGCGGCGGATACGCCCAGGTTGCACGAACCCTCAGCAGCGCACTCGAGCGCGGCACCGTCGTGGTCGACAGTGAGCTACGCCCTCTGGTCAAATCCTCGGGCGAGCAGATCACGACGGTGCCGTTGTCTCTACCTCGCGCCGTGTCCGAGGCCATCGACCAGAGTCGCCGAAGCGGCCGATGCACGTTTGTCGCCGATGACAGTGAAACCGTGATCCAACTCGTCAGCGCCATCACCGCCGGCGAATCATTCCTCGGGGCCATCTTGCTGAAGCGTTCGGACGCGCCGATCGGACCTGTCGAACTCAGGACCGTGGAACGGGCCGCTCAGGTTACTGCGATCCTCGTGTTGCAACACACGGCGGCGGCAGCAGCGGATCGGCGCGCACGTGACGAACTGGTCGCCGATCTGTTGAGCACTGCGCCCGAGCGCAGGCGCGATCTCGAACGTCGGACCCGCAACCTCGGCATCTCCCTCGGCGAACTCGATACCGTCCTCGTGGTGTCGGTTGCTCCGGAACTCCGCACCGCTGCGCTCCGCGCAATCGGGCAGAGTTTGCCGGTCGGGGCTTTGGCGTCGCAGCACGCCGGATTGATCGCGGTGGTCTCGCGCTCGGGGAACCCGGCAGCCGCGGCGACCGTCGTTCACCGCCAGATCACCGGTTCGGTGGGACCTCACGCCGTGGTGATTGCGCCGGCAACGGCGGAGCGTCCCGAAGACCTCCCGGCGCGCTTCACCTCTGCCCTGCGTACTGCTCGCCTGCTCTCGGCGTTGGGCAAGACCGACGGCGCGGTCACGACGGCGTCGTATCTGCCGTACACCGTTCTGTTCGGCGAAAATCCGGAATCACTTCATCAGTTCATCGATGACGTGATCGGCCCGGTACTCGCCTACGACCGCGACAAGGACACCGATCTCACTGCGACCCTGCGCGCCCTCGTGCGCAACGAAGGAAGCCCGACCAAGGCTGCCCGCGCCCTCAACTATCACCCGAACACCGTCATTCAGCGTCTCGAGCGCATCCGCACGCTCCTCGGTCACTCGTGGCGTGAAGACGAGAACTTCTTTCGGGTGTCGATGGCGACGAGGCTCGACGAGCTTCGGCAAGTGGGCGCCGAAGAGGCCGGGGGTGAGACCGTCGACAAAGACGGTGGTGCATGACACTACAATTTCGACCGATCGATGTGCCCTGAGCACGTGGCCTGGCAGCCATCACCCTCCCTACTGTGAAGCGGAGCACAGAATCACTTCAGGAGGACCACCCCCCGTGTCAATCAACAGTCGGTCTATCAATAGCCGTATCGCCAATTTCCGGTCCTACGATGTCGCCGCACGGCGCGCCGAGATCGTCCGCCAGACGGACCTGACCGAAGCAGACATCGCGGTCTACGACGCTGCCGACGGTCTCACCATCGATCAGGCCGATCGCATGGTCGAGAACGTAGTCGGTGTCATCGGCATCCCGGTCGGCGTCGCCACCAACTTCACGATCAACGGCACGGACTACCTGATCCCTCTCGCCACCGAGGAGCCATCGGTAGTCGCAGCCGCGAGTAACGCTGCCCGCATCGCACGCGGACTCGGCGGCTTTCACGTCTCGAGCACCCCGCCGATCATGCAGGCCCAGATACAACTCGTCGACGTCGTGGATCCGGCGGCCGCCCGAATCCGACTCCTCGAGGCTCGCGAGGAAATCATTGCACTCGCCAACGAGCAGGACCCGAAGTTGGTCAGCGTCGGCGGTGGTGTGAAGGACATTTCGGTTCGCATCGTTCCTTCGGACAAGGCCACCTACGTGGTCCTCCATCTTCATGTCGACGTACGAGATGCCATGGGCGCCAACGCCGTCAACACGATGGCCGAGGCAATCGCGGATCGAGTCGCCGAGATCGGCGGCGGACACGTCGTCCTGCGCATTCTCACCAACAAGGCCGATCTGCGGCTGACGCGCGTGCGCGCCGTGTTCGACGCCGAATTGATCGGCGGCGCAGAGGTTGTGGACAACCTGATCCATGCCGCGCGCTTGGCGGAGCTGGATCCCTACCGCGCCGCGACGCACAACAAGGGCATCATGAACGGCATCAGCGCCGTAGTGCTGGCTACCGGAAATGACACGCGCGCAGTCGAAGCCGGATGCCACTCCCATGCAGTCAACGCCGACGGAATCTACTCCTCGCTCTCGCATTTCGAGAAGAATGCCGACGGAAACATCGTCGGCACCCTCGAGCTGCCCATGCCGGTCGGCCTCGTCGGCGGGGCCACCAAAGTGCACCCCGTAGCGCAGGCCGCAATCAAGATGCTCGGCGTCGAGAGCGCCGAGGAACTCGCCGGCATCATCCTGGCAGTCGGTCTGGCGCAGAACCTGGCCGCTGTCCGCGTTCTGGCCAGTGAAGGTGTCCAACGCGGACACATGGGACTGCACGCCCGCAACATCGCTGCCACCGCCGGAGCGCAGAAGAGCGAGATCGACGCCGTGGTCGCACGCCTGATCGCGGACAAGAGCATTCGCGTCGAACATGCCGAGAAGGTTCTCACCGAGATCCGCGGCGGAAACTGACGACAATGACCGAAACAGTTGCAGGATCACCAGTGTGGAAGCCGGCGCCTCATCGAGTGCCGGCGCCGGGACTACCGACCTCGGTCCGGATCTACGAAGTCGGGCCACGCGACGGACTTCAAGCAGAGACGGCGGTGATCCCGACCGAGACGAAAGCCCAGTTCATCGAACGCCTCGTCGCGGCCGGTTCCCGCACTGTCGAATTGACGAGCTTCGTCTCACCTCGATGGATCCCGCAACTCGCGGACGCGGAAGAATTGATGGATCGGCTGCACCTGCCGGACTCGGTACGTACGGTCGTTCTTGTCCCGAACCGCAAGGGTCTCGAGCGGGCCGTTGCCGCCGGAGCGCGTGAAGTTGCAGTATTCGTCAGCGCTACAGAGGAATTCGCTAAACGAAACCTCAACTCGACGGTAGACGGCGCTATAGCCGCGGCCACCGAGGTCACTGCCGCCGCAAGAGCTCTGGGACTTCCCGTCCGCGGCTACATCTCGATGTGCTTCGGCGACCCTTGGGAAGGCACTGTGCCCGTCGAACGTGTCGCCGACATCGCGAAGACCCTGGTCGACAGCGGTGTCACGTCACTCTCACTCGGCGACACCATCGGCGTCGGCACACCTGGCCATGTGCTCGCCTTACTCGACGCCCTCCGAGAACGTGGCATCCCCACATCGCAGATCGCCATGCACTTTCACGACACCTACGGCCAGGCGCTGTCGAACGTCTATGCGTCATTGACCGCTGGAGTATCCGAATTCGACAGTTCCGCAGGTGGTCTCGGACGGTGCCCGTACGCCAAGGGCGCGACCGGGAATCTCGCCACCGAGGATCTGGTGTGGATGCTCCACGGCCTCGGGATCGACACCGGCATCGACC
Source organism: Rhodococcus sp. P4_E4 (assembly GCF_056401575.1). Lineage (NCBI taxonomy): Bacteria > Bacillati > Actinomycetota > Actinomycetes > Mycobacteriales > Nocardiaceae > Rhodococcus > Rhodococcus sp. P4_E4. The sequence goes on from NZ_JBFUJB010000006.1 coordinate 18,972, forward strand.
TGGATTCCCTTACCGACACAAGTAGTTGGATGGCCGAACAGATCGGACACTCGAGTCCGTCCCGAGTCGTCACCGCCCTCCGCGCAGCACGCACCTGACACTCGCAAGCAAGCCCCTCCCTGTACGACCCCCTGCCATGCATGACACTGGAGAAGACTGATGTCACCACCGCAGTCGGCAACGACGCCGACCACCACAACCGCGCCGACCGATCAGCAGACATACCTCGAAGTCTGGGGCGACACTGTCAACGGTCGACACCTCGCGRTCTCCGTCGCAGTCGGCAGTGTCGTGGGCGCCTYGGCTCTGCTTGCGGCCCAGTCTCTGTTCGAACGGGTCGTCAGCGAACCGTCGTTGGCCCAGGCGTACAGCCTGCTGGTCGGTATCGCTGCCTGCCTGCTCGCCGGCGTCGTCTGCGGAATCTTCATCAAGCCGAAGCGGATAGTCGCCTTGGCCGCCGCCGACGCGGAGTCGATCGACGGTGTCATCACGACGATGAGTGAGCAGCGTCAGGGTCTGGGCACTCTCGCCGACATTCCGGAGCAGAGTCGACAGGAACTTCGCGAACTCGGTCTGTACGACCACTTCGCCGCTGCCGAGGCCGAGCACGCACAGGCCTCGAAGACATCGCCCTCGAACCCGCCGAAGGACGGTGGGCGCGCATGAGTTCGGTTCTGACCAACGAAATTCTCATCGCCGTTCTCTTCGGCATCATCGGTGCTGTCGCGTTCACGTTCATCGGATTGATCTCCGGCACGGACGAGACCGCCACCATCGCACCGCTGACTCTGCTCGTGATTCTGCTCGGCGCTCCCCCGGCGGCAGTCTTCACGTTCTTCCTCTCCGGTGCGATCGCCAAACACATGACGCATGCGGTGCCGACGATGCTGCTGGGCATTCCCGGCGACACGATGGCGATTCCGCTCTTGCCGGAAGCGCAGATGATGCGCTCACTCGGCATCCCGCACATCGCACTCCGCAAGGCGATCTCGGGAGCAGTGATCTCGGCGTTCGTCGCCGTGCCGGTTGCCGTCCTGTTCGCGACCATCCTCGCGCCGTTCGCCGACACCGTTCAGTCGATCGCACCGTGGCTGTTCCTGGTCGCCGCCATCGGCATCGCCTATGCCTCACCAGGCCGCTGGGCCGGGGTGGTCGCCCTCGTTCCGTTTGTCATCTTGATCCTCGGCGCCCGCGCGTTGACGTCGAATTACGATGTGTCGCTGAACATCAGCTACTTCCTGGCCATTGCGGTCGGGCCGCTGATCGCCGACCTCGCGCTGACCCTGGGGCCGTCGAGCCGCRAGGACATGGAACGCAGCGAACCCAAGACCGTCGCACTGGCCCCGGACATCAAAGGATGGAAGGGATACTTCCCCAATCCTCTGAAGGTCCTCGATCGCAAGCAGATCGGTTACACCGCAGCCGCTTCCACGGTGTCGAGCGCAACGTTCGTTTTCAGCCCCGTCGCCATGACAGTTCTGATGGGTGAGCTGGTAGGTGCGCGGATCAAGAACGGATATCACCGACTGACCACCATGGTCTCGGCAAAGAACGGTACGACGGAATCCACCTACATCGCGGAAACCCTCATCCCTCTCGTGGCCTTCGGCCTTCCGCTCAGCCCGCTGGCAGCAGGTCCCGCGGCCCCTCTGTTCAACGCTCCGCCGGTCTTCGAGACCAATCAGGAAACCGGAGTGATCAACAATCTCTCCACGTACCTGACGCAGTGGGAGTTCCTGCTCTACGGACTGCTCGCAGTGGTCACGGCAACGGTCATCGCGTACCCGTTTGCCATGAACTACGCGTACCGCGCTGCGTCAGCGGTGGTCAAGCACATCAGTCACGAAGCTGTGATCGCGGTGTTCACGGGACTGGTCGTGGTCATCAGCATCTGGGAGGGCGGCATCCTCGGGCTTCTGATCACCGTGACGGTCGGCCTGGTCGGTGGCCTTCTCGGGCGCCTGTTCAAGATTCACGGCGGTGTTCTGTTCATGGGTTACTACGTGGCGCTGTTCAGCGTTCCTGCCCTGATCAATCTGTTCTGATTCGCTGGATTCCACCAACACGTGCGGACCCGCAAGAATGTGGGTCCGCACGTGTTTCTTCAGCTACCGACCGTGAGAGCCACGGTTCGATTCCGGTCCAGCTTCTTCGCTCGGTACAACGCCTCGTCAGCGCAATCGACCAATTGCGTCAGGTCTGCGTCGCCGTGGGGTGAACATGCGACGCCGATGCTGACCGTCGGCCCGAGTTCACCCAATACCGCCGACGAATTCTCCGCTTGTGCGCGTCGAATCATCTCGGCCGTTTCGGTCGCACCCTCGAGATCGACGCCGGCCATCAGTACGACGAACTCCTCACCGCCCAACCGGGCGAAGAGATGCTTGTCATCGAGGTTCCGCCGCACCTGATCGGCAAAACTCACCAACGCGGTATCGCCGGCGCGATGGCCGAGGTTGTCGTTCACCATCTTGAAGTGATCCAGATCCATCATCAGGACGCTCACCGGACGACCAGAGTGGCGACGCGGATCGGGCGCACCCGTCACGCTGCCGCCTCGCCGCAAGAACTCGTCCCGGCGCAACGCACCGGTGAGATCGTCGTGGGTGACGGCCTGTGTGAGTGCCTCGAGCGCGCGGCGGCGCTCGAGGATCACACACGCCACCGCGATCGGCGCTACCGCCAGCAACGACAATCCGATCTGGACGGACGCACTGACGGGCGAGACGCCTTCGCTGGACAATCCGAGATGCCCGTCGGCCGTCAGTACCAACGTCCAGGCAGTTGATGCGGCGGTGAGCACCGACGTGACAAAGACATTGGTGAGCAAAGCGGCAGTCACCAGCGCCGGCATGGCAAACGCGATCGCTCCGGCGCCGCCGATCACCCACTCCAAGATGATGCAGATGGCCAGCAGCGCTGTCGGAACAACTGATCGACGCAGAAGTGTGGCAACAGCTTTCGGGTCTCGATCCACCCGCCGAAGCGAAGGGAAACTCAGCACCAACGGGACGATGGTCATGTAGTTGACGAACTCACTCGAGAACCAGAGCAACCAGCCGTCCCACCACTGCCCGCCGAACAGCACGCGGTTCGCGATTCCGCCCACGAGCGCCGCCATCGACGCGGCCACGACAGTCATCGACACGAGATAGCCGACGGACTGAATACTGGTCAGTCGACGATCGTCGCCGCCCACCCAGCGGAAGGCGTAAAAGCCACTCGCAACACCGACGATGTTGGCCGCGTTGAGCCACACCGTGGACTCCCACGCCCCGCCCGTGATGAGGTCGGCTCCAACGTAGCCGGCTGCAGCGCAGATCCAGGTGAGCGGTGTGGCCGAGCGCGGCGATCGAAAGAGAATCCCGAGAAGCAGCGCATTGGCCGGCCAGAAGACAGCAAGCGTGCCCGGTAGGCGGCTCAGAATTCCGACCAGGCACGAGGCGAAGACGACTACGCCGACAAGCAGTGCGCGACGTACGGCCGATGACGACAACGACTTTTCGACCGTGCTCACCACCTACATTCGGCTGACCTACTCGCAATTCGCCCCACTGTGCCTTGGCTATCGATGCAGACAAATCGGATGTTACGGCGTCAGTTGGCCAAAGGAGACTTACCGAGCGCGCCCCAAGCGGTCTGAGCAAACTCTTGGACACTCTCGCTGCCACTTCCCGCAGGCATCAACCCGAGAAGGGGAACACCACTGACCGAGACAAGATCCTCGCGATTGCATCTCTCGGCGAGGTCCGGTTCCTGCGGCCACGAACCGATCACCAACCCGGCGCATTCCACACCGGATGCACCCAGCGCTTCCACGGTCAGAGCGGTGTGATTTAGCGTGCCCAGGCCGGACGCAACCACCAGCACTGCCGGTGCTGCCAGAGCTGCGGCGAGATCGCGCGCGGTGAACCCGTCCACACCCAACCGAACCAGCAAGCCGCCGGCACCTTCGATCAAGGTCAAGTCGTGGGTGGTGTCCAGGTCGCGAGCAACTCGGACTACGTCGTCGAGCGCCAACAACGGGAGACCACTTCGACGTGCAGCAGTATCCGGCGCCAAAGGTTCGGGATACCGCGCCAACTCGACCACCGTCACGCCGCCCCCGGTCAGACGCTCGATCTCGGCCAGATCACCCGCACCGTCCACGTCGACGCCGGTCTGGGCCGGTTTGAGCACTGCAACCGACTTGCCCGACTGCAAGGCCACCGATGCCAATGCGGCTGTCACCACTGTTTTTCCGACGTCGGTCGACGTTCCGGTCACCAGGAAAATGCTCATGCTCGGGCACCGGCCAAGACGTCGCGCAGTACGAGAGCGATCTGCTCCATCTCGGATGCGGACAGCGTCGCTCGTGCGGTCAGGCGCAGCCGTGACGTTCCTTCCGGAACCGACGGCGGGCGGAAGCAACCGACATGCAACCCCTGATCCCGGCACGCCGACGCGGCATCGAACGCCCGTTGCGGATCGCCGAGAACGACCGAGACGACAGCAGATTCAGGCGACGGTGCACCGGTGACGTCGGCGAGTTCGGATGCCCGGGCCAGGACGTCGAGCGCTCGCGTCGGCTCGCGCTGGAGTACCGCGAGTGCAGCTCTGGCCGCGCCGACAGCGGCGGGAGCGAGACCGGTATCGAAGATGAACGTTCTTGCCGCGTCGATGAGATGCGCGCGAATCTTGTTGTCGCCGAGTACAACTCCGCCCTGGCTGGCGAGCGACTTGGACAGCGTTGCCGTCACGACGACGTCAGGTTCACCCGCCAGGCCCGACTCGTGGACGAGTCCACGTCCACCGGCACCGCGCACACCGATGCCATGCGCCTCGTCGACCAGCAGGATCGCCCCGTACTCGCGGCACACCTGATGCATCTCCCGCAGCGGCGCGAGGTCTCCGTCGGCGCTGAAGACCGAATCCGTGACGACCAGCGCTCGCTCTTCCACTCTGCTGCGCAACGTGTCGGCGAGAAAGCTCACGTCCGAATGCGGAGCTACCGCAACCCGGGCACGTGACAGGCGGCAGGCATCCACGAGTGAGGCATGCGATCCCGCATCGGAGACGATCAACGATCCGGGACCCGAGAGCGCCGTCACCGCGCCGAGATTGGCTGTGTAGCCGGACGAGAAGACCAGTCCGGAGTCCGCCCCGACGAACTCGGCCAGTTCGACTTCGAGCAGTTCGTGTTCGGTGGTGGTGCCGGTGACCAGACGCGAACCCGTGGCGCCCGCGCCCCAACGACGCAGAGCCGCCGTTGCACCCTCGATCACGTCGGGGTGCCGCACGAGTCCAAGGTAATCGTTCGACGCCAGGTCGATCAACGGGGAGTCGACCGTGCGAGGACGGAGTTCGCGACGCAGTCCAGCGGCCCTACGGTCCGCTTCGACGGCAGTGAGCCAATTCAGCGAGGTGTTCACTTTTCCGACCATACTTGAACACCGTTCAACTCAATGGTTAGGGTGCATCCGTGCTCACAACCGGACTTGATCCCCATGACGTCTCCGCCATCGATGCCGATGTCCTCTGGCATCCGTACGGATCATTTCCCGCGTCGACTCGTCCGCTGATCGTCGACTCTGCCCAGGGGGCTACCCTCACGCTCTCCGACGGCCGCCGATTGGTCGACGGAATGAGCTCGTGGTGGGCCGCCATTCACGGCTACCGCAATCCCGTGCTCGACACTGCTGCTGCACGGCAGCTGGGCAAGATGAGTCATGTCATGTTCGGCGGACTGACGCACGAACCCGCCGCTCGCCTCGGGCGACTGCTCGTCGACATCACACCACCTCACCTCGACAAGGTGTTCCTCTCCGACTCCGGTTCGGTGGCCGTCGAAGTAGCAGTCAAGATGTGCCTGCAGTACTGGCGGAGCCTCGGAAAACCGTCGAAAAATCGTTTGATGACCTGGCGCGGTGGATATCACGGCGACACATTCACCCCCATGAGCGTCTGCGACCCCGACGGCGGCATGCACTCTCTCTGGACCGACGTCCTTCGCCCTCAGGTCTTCGCGCAGACTCCCCCGGCGGACTATCTCCCCGAATACGTGCAGGAGTTGGAAACGCTGCTGGCCGAGCATCACGAGGACCTCGCAGCGGTGATCGTCGAACCGGTAGTCCAAGGCGCCGGCGGAATGCGTTTCCACGACCCCGCATACCTGATCGACCTCCGTAACCTCTGCGACAAATACCAAGTCCTCCTGGTCTTCGACGAGATCGCGACCGGATTCGGACGCACCGGTGAACTGTTCGCCGCCGATCATGCCGGCGTCAGTCCCGACGTCATGTGCGTCGGCAAGGCACTGACCGGCGGGTACATGAGTCTGGCGGCAACGCTGTGCACCACGGAGATCGCAGAGACCATCACTGCCGGCGAGGGCGGCGGACTGATGCACGGCCCCACCTTCATGGGCAATCCACTCGCGTGCGCTGTCGCGGTCGCGTCGACCGAACTTCTGCTCGCAATGGACTGGCGGCGTGATGTCGCAACCCTCGAACGTGGCCTCACTCGCGGCCTCGCCGAAGCCGTCACAATTCCCGGGGTGGTGGATGTTCGAGTCAAAGGCGGAATCGGGGTGATCGAACTCGAGCAGCCGGTCGAGATGCAGAGCGCCACCGATGCGGCCGTCGACGCCGGGGTCTGGCTTCGACCGTTCCGCAACCTCGTGTACGCGATGCCTCCGTACCTGTGTTCGGACGCGGAGGTGGAACAGATCACAGCCGGAATGCTTGCAACCGCCCGCAGCCAGGCGAAACGGTGATCAGTGGCGTAGACAGTCGACAAGATTCGATCGGCTGCACCCGATAGGGTCTGATTCATGGATCAACCGCCGAGCGCGCCCTCAGCCACTCCCATCCCGGTATGGCCTGGCAGTGCGTACCCACTCGGTGCCACCTACGACGGCGCGGGGACCAATTTCTCGCTCTTCTCCGAGGTCGCCGAAGCCGTCGAACTGTGCCTGATCGCCAAGGACGGCACCGAAACCCGCATTCGGATGGACGAGGTCGACGGTTACGTCTGGCATGCGTACCTTCCGTCCGTGTCCCCCGGCCAGCGATACGGCTACCGCGTGCACGGGCCGTACGATCCGGCCGCAGGTCTGCGATGCGATCCGAGCAAACTCCTGCTGGACCCGTACGGAAAAGCGTTCGACGGAGACTTCGACGGAGACCGTTCACTGTTCTCGTACGACGTCGAGTCGGCGGCGGACCCCGAACCTGCTGGAGACGACGAAACTCCTGCCGTGGAGCCGGAAGAAGCCACCGACGAAACGAGTTCGGAAGCCGAATCGGGCGAGGTGGGCCTCGAAGACGTGTCACCCACGGGCGATCAGGAATCGGACGAGAGCCTCGAGCCCGAACCCTTCGATCCCGAACCACTCGTCGACGAACCCGCTACCATCCCTTTCCCCCAACATGATTCGCTCGGTCACACGATGTCGACCGTCGTCATCAATCCGTTCTTCGACTGGGCGTCCGACCGCTCGCCGAAGCGTCCGTACCACGAGACGGTCATCTACGAAGCGCACGTCAAGGGTATGACCGCGACGCACCCCGGAGTTCCGGAGGAATTGCGCGGCACTTACGCCGGACTCGCGCATCCGGTGATCATCGAGCACCTCACCAATCTGGGTGTCACGGCGATCGAACTGATGCCGGTCCATCAGTTCATGCACGACCAGGTGCTGCTCGATCAGGGACTGCGAAACTACTGGGGCTACAACACCTTCGGCTTTCTTGCTCCACATACCGACTACTCCTCGGCCGCCAAACCCGATGCGGCCGTGGCGGAATTCAAGGCAATGGTGCGCAGTTTCCACCAGGCGGGTATCGAGGTGATCCTCGACGTGGTCTACAACCACACTGCCGAGGGCAACCACATGGGGCCGACCATCAGCTTCCGCGGAATCGACAACGCCGCCTACTACCGACTGGTCGACGGCGACGAAGCGCACTACATGGACTACACCGGAACGGGCAACAGCCTCAATGCCCGTCATCCGCACACCCTGCAATTGATCATGGACTCGCTGCGGTACTGGGTCACCGAAATGCATGTCGACGGTTTCCGCTTCGACCTGGCCTCGACACTCGCCCGTGAACTGCACGACGTGGACCGCCTTTCCGCCTTCTTCGATCTGGTGCAACAGGATCCGATCGTCAGTCAGGTGAAACTGATCGCCGAACCGTGGGACGTCGGCGAAGGCGGTTACCAGGTCGGCAACTTCCCAGGCCTGTGGACCGAATGGAACGGTAAGTACCGCGATACCGTCCGCGACTACTGGCGTGGTGAGCCGGCAACGCTGGGCGAGTTCGCTTCCCGCCTCACCGGATCCTCTGATCTCTACGAGGCGACCGGACGTCGCCCCGGCGCGAGCATCAATTTTGTCATCGCCCACGACGGTTTCACCCTGCACGACCTCGTCTCGTACAACGAGAAGCACAACGAAGCCAACGGCGAGAACAACAACGATGGCGAATCGCACAACCGATCCTGGAACTGCGGCGTCGAAGGCCCCACAGACGACCCCGAAATCCTCGAACTGCGTGGACGTCAGAGCCGAAACATCCTGGCTACGCTGATGCTCAGCCAGGGCACCCCGATGCTTGCTCACGGCGACGAGATGGGCCGAACTCAGCAGGGTAACAACAACGTTTACTGCCAGGATTCGGAACTGTCATGGATGGATTGGACTCTCGCGGAAACCAATGCGGACCTCGTCGAGTTCACCAAGCGCGCAATTGCCTTGCGCGCCAAGAACCCGGTCTTCCGGCGTCGTCGATTCTTCGAGGGCCGACCCATTCGAAGTGGCGATCAGGGCCGAGACATCGCCTGGCTCACGCCGTCGGGCGAGGAGATGACTCCGGCCGACTGGGACAGCGGTTTCGGTAAGTCGTTGGCCGTCTTTCTCAACGGCGACGCGATCCCGGAACCGAACTACCGCGGCGAGCGTGTCACGGGAGATTCGTTCCTCCTGTGTTTCAACGCTCACTACGAAGATCTCGAATTCTCCACCCCCAACGCGGACTACGCGTCGGAGTGGACCGTCGTACTCGACACCTCGGTCCCCACCGGGGAGAGCGATACCGTGATCAAGGCCGGAACAACATTGGATGTAAAAGCGCGAGCATTGACGGTACTTCGCAGAACCGCCTGAGGGAGACGTGCACATGGCCCCGATAACCAGCACCTACCGACTGCAGTTGCGACCGGATGCATTCACTCTTCGTGATGCGGCCGCACAGGTGGACTACTTCGAGGCATTGGGGGTCTCACATCTTTATCTCTCCCCCATCCTCACTGCGACGTCCGGGTCGACGCACGGCTACGACGTCACCGATCCGACGACCGTGTCCGAAGGACTTGGTGGCCGCGAGGCTTTGGTGGAGTTATCGCGCGCGGTTCGATCACGTGGGATGGGCCTGATCGTCGATCTGGTCCCCAACCATGTCGGTGTCGCCAAACCTCGCGAAAATGCTTGGTGGTGGGACGTTCTCACGCACGGGCAGTCGTCGGAGTACGCGGACTTCTTCGACATCGACTGGGCAGACGACAACGGGGCCAACGGCAAACTCTCGCTCCCGGTGCTGGGCAGCCAGGACGATCTCGACGCACTGACTGTCGAGAAAGACGGTGAGGAAACACTTCTCGCGTTCTACGAGCACCGCTTCCCTGTCGCCTCCGGCACCGAACCCGGATCTCCACAGGAGGTCCACTCCAGGCAGTCGTACCGACTCGTACCGTGGAACGCCGGAATCATCAACTACCGACGGTTCTTTGCCGTCAACGAACTCGCTGCACTGCGCCAAGAGGACCCCAAAGTCTTCGAACTCTGCCATCGGCAATTGAAGTCGTGGGTCGACGAAGGACTGATCGACGGCGTTCGCATCGATCACCCGGACGGACTCGCCGATCCGGCGGAGTACCTTTGTCGCCTGCGGGAACTGATCGGACCAGATCAGTGGCTCGTGATCGAAAAGATCCTCGGCCATACGGAACCACTCGATCCGCTGCTCCCGATCGACGGCACTACCGGATACGACGCACTCAATCAACTGGGCGGCATTTTCGTCGATCCCGCCGCCGAACTCGAATTGACCGAACTCTCGGCAGATCTGACCGGCGACGACGGGGACAGTACGTGGTTGCATCACACCGAACGTCAGTTCAAACGCGACACCGGGCGCGGTGACCTTGCACCCGAGGTTCGCAGACTCGTGCGCGCAATCCGACGCGAAACCGGAAGTCGTTGCAGCGAGACCGAACTGAACGACGCAGTCGTCGTCGCGATCGCTCGGATGCCGGTCTATCGATCCGACTACAGTCCCCTCGCCGGTTTGGCCGCTCGCATCGTCGGCGACATGCACGAATTGGCGCCCGGGCATGAAGCGGCGTTCAACGTGCTGGCGCAATCCCTGGTGAACGGCTGTGAAGCGGCGGTTCGCTTCCAGCAGGTGTGCGGCGCCGTCATGGCTAAGTCCGTCGAAGATCGACTCTTCTATCGGACGGCGCGACTGGTCTCACGTCAGGAAGTCGGCGGCAACCCGGCATCACTTGCCGTCTCCGTCGCCGAATTCCATCTCCACAACGCGGACCGAGCGAAGCGGTGGCCGCGGGCGATGACGAGTCTGTCCACTCACGACACCAAACGCGGCGAGGACGTGCGGGCACGGATCGGTGTTGTGTCTCAGGTGCCGACCCTGTGGTCCCGGCTGATTCGCGACTGGGAAAACGTCTGCCCCAGCCCTGATCCGCTTACCGGATTGTTCTTGTGGCAGAACATCATCGGCGTGTGGCCGGCGGACGGTCGCCCCGCGTCCTCGGTTCCAGAGCTGCGCGAGCGTTTACACGCCTATGCGGAGAAAGCCGTCCGCGAGTCCGGCGCCAGGACTTCCTGGAACGATCCGGACGTCGGCTTCGAGTCGGCAGTGCACCGCTGGATCGACGAGGTGTTCGACGGACCTGTCGCTGATTCGGTCAGCGAATTCGTCGGCCGGATCGCGCGTCACGGCTGGACGGACTCTCTGGGCCAAAAGCTGCTCCAACTCCTCGGGCCCGGAGTTCCCGACGTCTACCAGGGCACGGAGCTGTGGGAGGACTCGCTGGTCGACCCGGACAACCGGCGCGTTGTCGACTACGGAACGAGGCGATCACTGCTCGAATCCGGCGCCGCGCCGATCGACGCAACAGGAACCGCAAAGTTGCACCTCGTTCGCACGGCACTGACACTGCGGCGGGAGAACCCCTCGTGGTTCGATCACGGTGAGTACCGGCCGGTCTTCGCTTCAGGTTCCGGATCCGGTCATCTGGTCGGCTTCTCGCGCGGCCCGGCAGGTGATCCGCCCATGGTCGTTGCTCTGGCGACGCGACATTCGCTCGGACTCTCGTCGCACGGCTGGCGAGACACACGAATCGACCTTCCCGAAGGCGAATGGCTCGACGCACTGAGCGGACAACCCGTCACGTCCGCAGATGCGCGCGATGTCTTCGCCGACGGACCATGTGCCCTGTTGACCAGGGTGTGCTGAGCGGTTTCCGCTGACTGGACATTCACCCCCGAAAAGAACTTCGTCGCGCTAACTTCCGAAGAGCAGATCGTCACCACTATTCGGAGGTTTGAGCATGACTGCCAATCGATACACCGGAAAAGTTGCCTTCATCACCGGAGCAGCCCGCGGTCAGGGGCGGGCGGAAGCTGTCCGGCTGGCAGAAGAGGGCGCAGACATCATCGCCGTCGACGCGTGTGTTCAATTCGAATCCACGTCTTACGCCGGCGCCACCGAAGACGACCTGGCCGAGACAGTCGAACTGGTCAAGGCTCTGGACCGACGAATTGTCGCTACCAAGACCGACGTCCGCGACTTCTCTGCGCTGTCCGCGGCGCTCGATGCCGGCATCGACGAACTGGGGCGCCTCGACGTCGTCGTCGCGAACGCCGGAATCTGTTCTGCCAACATGTCCTGGGAAATCACGCCCGAGCAGTGGCAGGAAACGCTCGACGTCAACCTGACCGGCGTCTTTCACACCGCCAAGGCAGCGATCCCGCACCTGATCAAGCAAGGCACCGGTGGCTCGATCATCTTCACCAGCTCCGTCGCCGGCCTGCGTGGGCTCCCCTTCCTCGGCCACTACGTCGCGAGCAAACACGGCATCACCGGTCTGGCCAAGACGATGGCCTCGGAATTGGGGCAGTACAACATTCGGGTCAACACCATCCACCCGCACGGCGTGGAAACCGGAATGCAGATGACGGACATGCGGCCGCTCATCGACGCCAACGCTCACACCCTCGGTCCGATCTTCATGCAGACCTTGCCAGACCCGGTCAGCCAGCCGGAGGACATCGCCGCAGCCGTCGCGTTCCTCGGTTCCGACGAGGCCCATCACATCACCGGCATCGCGATGCCGCTCGATCTGGGCACCCTGATCCGCTGATCGAATCTTCTCGAGTTTTTCCCGTCCTCGGGGAATATCGCTTCCCCGAGGACGGTTGCGCGAGACATGACCAAAACTGTTGTAGCGCAGACGTACGGCACGCCCGAGGTCCTGGAGCTGGTGGACATCGATTTACCGGCACCGAAATCAGGCGAAGTCCTGGTCGACGTGAAGGCGATCGGCGTCAATCCCTTCGACTTCAAGCTCTACAGCGGTGCTTTCGGCACTGATCCCGAGAAGCTTCCGATCCGCCTCGGCGGCGAGGCAGCGGGCGTCGTCTCGGCGGTCGGCGACGGCGTTACCGGTGTTGCAGTCGGCGACGAAGTGATCGTCAGCCCCGGCAACGGTCTTTACGCCGAACAGGTAGTCGTTCCGGTCTCCTCGATCACCGCGAAGCCCGCCGGCATCAGCTGGGAACAGGCGGCCGGACTCCTTCTCGTCGGCGGAACTGCAGTCGATGCCCTCGACACCATTCGCGTCGGCTCCGGGGACACCGTCCTCATCCACGGCGCGTCCGGTGGCGTCGGCGCTATTGCGGTTCAGCTCGCCGCAGCACGCGGTGCCACCGTGATCGGCACTGCGGGAGCATCGAATCAGGACTACGTGCGCTCGCTCGGCGCCACGCCGGTGCTCTACGGCGAGGGCCTCGAAGCCCGCGTTCGTGAACTCGCACCGAACGGTGTCGACGCTGCTTTCGACACCGCCGGAACTGACGAAGCCGTCGATACATCTCTGGCATTGGTCGCCGACAAGAGCCGTGTCGTCACCATCGTCGCGTTCGGACGCGCCCAGACCGACGGCTTCGCGTCTGTCGGCGGAGGCAATCCGGCAAGTGCCGAAGCACGTTTGAAGGCTCGCTCCGAACTGGTCGAACAAGCCGGGTCGGGACACCTCACCGTGAAGATCGCCAAGACCTTCCCGCTCGCAGACGTCACCCTCGCTCACACCGAGTTGCAGAGTTCTCATCCCGCCGGGAAGTTCATCCTCATTCCCTGAGGTTCCCTAAGCCTGAACGGCGAGTGGAACCAAGAGGGTAGTGCCGAACGCGACGAGCACGGATTCGCCTTCGCGTTCGGCATGTACCTCGGCAGTGACGAACACCTGCTTGCGCCCAGCCTTGACCGAGCGTGCCGTGGCGACGAATGCCGTTCCTACTCCCGGGCTCACGAAATTGACCGCGCAGTTGGACGCCGCCACGACACCAACCTGTGTAAAGGCAGCAAATCCGCACGCCGTGTCGATAAGTCCCGCCACAAGCGCAGCGTGCAAGTGTCCCGAGTACTGGCCGAGATCCTCACGCCATTCGAGCCGCAGGCAGACACGGCCTGGTTCGGCCTCCGTCACTTCGAATCCGGCCCACCGGTTGAAGGCCGCCGAGGCGTTGACTGCGCGCAACTGTTCCAGCATTTCCGAATTTTCCATGTAGACCAGTCTACATAGATTGTGATGGATCGCTGGGGTGTTTAAGCTCCAACTCGTGGCGACTCCCCCTAAACACCGCGAAGCACTGGTACGAGCTGCAGCCGATCTGTTTCGCCGCCAGGGGTATGCGGCTACGGGACTCAACGAGATCCTCAAGTCGAGCGGCGCCCCGAAAGGTTCGCTCTACCACTACTTTCCCGGCGGCAAAGAGCAGATCGGCGAAGAGGTCGTCCGCGTCGGCGGGCAGTTGGTCACCGACACTCTGACCGAACTCGCCGACAACCATCCGGACGCCGGAGCACTGCTGCGCGAGTATGCGCGGCTGCTCGCTGGATGGGTGAGCGATTCGGACTTCCACGAAGGCTCGCCGATCACGACGGTGTTGTTGGAACTTGCCCCCGATTCGGAGAGCGTGACAGCCGCAGGGCAGGCGGTCTACCGACAGTGGACTTCGCTACTGCGCGACTCACTGATCGAGTCCGGTGTCGCACGCACTCGAGCGGAACGGCTTGCCGTCCTGGCAGTGTCCGCACTCGAGGGTTCGCTGGTGCGGGCTCGCGTCGAACGATCAGGTCAACCGATCCTCGACTCCCTCGGCGAGGTCGCCGACGTGTACGCCGGAGCAATCGCTGCGGCAGCCGTGCACTGAGCCGACACACCCTGAGCGAACGGCACTCTCGGTCTCATGAAGGCGCCGAAAGGTACGTTCGCTCGGAATCGGAGGGTGGGCCTGCCGGCATCCCGCCACCACCCCGAGCACCACCGCGGGCCGCGCCGATCCCCGCGACGACGACGCATGCGATACCTGCCACTGCCAGAACACTCGGAACTTGTTGCAACACAACAAGACCGATGAGCTGCGCGAAAGCGGGCTCGAGACTCATCAGCGTGCCGAATGCTGCCGTCGACAGCCGCCGCAGTGAGACCATCTCCAGAACGAACGGCACGACGGGCAGCAAGATCGCAAGTCCGAGGCCCACGAGAACCAGGTGCGGGGTCAGCCGCCCAATGGCCGAGTGGCCCACGGCAATTGTCGCGGCCGACCCGGCAACCGCCATCGACACCGCCAGCCCGTTGATACCGGCAACCTCGTCGCCGACCCGCTGGGTGAGCAGTATGTACATCGCCCAGCAGAGCGCCGCGCCAAGTGCGTACGCCACACCGACCATATCGACTGTCCCTGCCCACGGTTCGGTGAGAAGGACTACGCCCACGCCTGCCAGAACCGGCCACAGAACGCGGCCACGCCCCCGGAGCAAAGCAACCGTCAGCGGACCCAAGAACTCCAGCGCGCTTGCCGTTCCCAGAGGAAGACGCTCGACGGCCGCCATGAACAACAGCGTCATGCCGGCGGTGACCACACCCAGGACCACGCAGGCCAGAAACGCTTTGCGAGTGAACGCGGAGGGACGGGGCCTGACGATGATCAGAAGAATGATGCCCGCCCAGGCGAGACGTATCCACGCTGCTCCGTCTGCTCCGAGCTGATCGATCAGACCCACCGACACGGCGAGTCCGAGCTGCACGCACAACATCGCCAGAACAGCCAGGCCCACTCCGGCCCGCGCTTTCGTATCCATAGCTGAATTGAACGGGACGCCAACCGTTCGTGTCCACGCGATTTTGACCTACATTATGTTCACGATTAGTGAATGATCGAACGATGGAAACCCGTCGACTCCATCTCCTCCTCGAACTCTCCCGCTTGGGTTCCATGCGCGCGGTCGCCGAAGCTCACAACCTCACGACATCGACAGTGTCCCAACAGCTCGCGGCTTTGACCGCGGAAACCGGTACTTCATTGATCGAACCGGAAGGCCGACGCGTTCGCCTCACGCCTGCCGGTCAACGACTCGCCGATCATGCCGTCACCATCCTGGCAGCCGTGGATGCAGCTCGCCTGGACCTCGATCCGACCGCCGAACCGGAGGGGACATTGAGAGTCGGCGGATTCGCTACTGCCGTCAGAACCGCGATGCTCCCCGTCGCCCTGAGCCTGCAACACAGCCATCCACAGTTAGACGTGGTGATCTGCGAGTACGAACCGGCCGAGGCTTTTGCCCTACTCGAACGAGATGACCTGGACCTCGCGCTGACGTACGACTACAACCTCGCCCCCGCATCCCCGAGCTCGTTACTCGAAGCACTACCGCTCTGGTCGACGCCGTGGGGATTATGCGTTCCCGACAACGCCCACACACCCGACGAGTCCACGAAATCCGGGATCGATCTCCGTGCCTTCGCAGACACACCATGGATAGTGAACTCGCGAAATACAGCCGACGAGCGGGCCGTGCGAACCCTCGCGTCACTGGCTGGATTCACCCCTCGGATCACTCACCAGATCGACAGTCTCGACTTGGTCGAACTCTTGATCCTCAGTGGTTACGGCGTGGGGCTGATGCCACTCGAACGCAAGACCCGCGAAGGCGTACGCGTCATGCCGCTGACCGATCCGCCTGTCATCCTCACCGCCTATGCGGTGACGCGTCGCGGCCGATCGTCGTGGCCGCCGCTTCGGCTCGTGCTGGACCGCCTCACGGACTACCGATAACTCAAATCCGATCAGCGTCGCCGTCGCGGCGCTGCTGCTTGGCAATTCGACGCTGCTCTTCCGCCCGCTCGCGGCACTGACGCAAGAATGCTTCGTCCGCCGCCGGATCCTGCGCAACGGCGCGTCCCGGACGCTCGTATTCGCCGTAACCGGTTGGGCCGACGTAACCGCGGGGCGCGTTCTGTCCGCGCCCGACCACCAGCCACAGAACGGACCCCAAGGTGGGAAGGAAGATGATGATCAGAATCCAGACGACCTTGGGTAGGTACTGGATGTAGGCGTCATCTCTCGTGATGGCGTCGACGATGCAGAAAATCCACAGCAACATCGTGATGAGGCCGAACAAGGCATAGGGCACGCTGGCGATTCCTCCCGAGAATAAAAAACCCTCGCCATGCTAACGAAAACAGACCGATTAGTACATTAGATTCTGGCGAATGTTGAACTCGAGCCATCCTCGGTATGCATCGACATCCCATCCACTGACCCGACGCAATTGCTGATGAAGCTGAGGCGAGACGAAAGCGGCAAGTATGCCCGCGGCTTTCTCGAGCGAAATCTCGGGCCTCAACAATCCGTGCTCGGACAGACCCTCGGCTATCGACATCGCATTGACGGCCGACTGATCCGACGATTCCTCGGACAGTCGCCGCATGTCGGCATCCGCACCTGACGATTCGACCGCGACCATCATCAGAGCGCCGGCACGTTCGAGCAGTCCGATGCCCTGTGCCACGATCTGGGAGACGATCCGGCGAACGTCATCGGGGTCCGAGGCCAGGTTCGGCGCGCCGAGTGGAACCTCGTCGGCATCGAGCGCCGCGGCGAGGGCCGCTTCGAAGATCTCGAGCTTCCCGCCCGGGAAGGCTGTGAACACCGTCCGATTGGCGACGCCGGCCGAGTCGGCAATCTGTTTGACGGTGGCACTGACGTATCCGTCTCGGACAAACAAGGTCGTCGCCGCATCACGAATGAGTTCACGCGTTCGCTGTGCGGAAGCTTCACGCACGCGGGAGTGGTACTGGCGTCTGCCCTCCATTGCGCACACTTTAGCCGCATTCGATGCAACGGCCATGCATGGAAAGAATCGTGCAGTTCAGGACCCTTTTCCGGGGTGATCTATCCAGCCGTCGCTACCGGGAAACACCAACGCCTCGTGCCCGTTGTCGTACCTGACCAGATAGGGCGGCCCTCCGTCCTCCCCGTGGACTTCAAGGACCTCGGCAGTTACCTCCGCCTGCCCAACCACGCGTCCCTGGACATGGAGACGGTCACCCACTTCGGCATGCATCACTCCTCCTCGCTGCCCGCTCGCGCGGGCGCAGACCAACCACTGACGTTGTTCCCGCGATACCGACTTGGAAACCCTGGGCGGGTTGCCGTCGTGAGGAATCGCATATTCACCGAAGGTGACAGCGAGGGGTGAACAGTGGTTCACTCATGGGTGAATTCCCGTTCACCACCGCCGCGTGAAGGACCGTCTCTTGGCATTGCACTCGTCTCCGACCACTCGCCGTTCAAGTCGGCTCATCACCGCAATTCTCTGTCTTTCCGGCACCGTGGTCGCGCTGCAGCAAACGATGGTCATTCCGTTGTTGCCCGATTTCCCGAAAATCCTCGGCGTCAGCGCTGACGACGCCTCCTGGCTCGTCACCGTCACACTCCTCACGAGCGCCGTCGCCACTCCGATCGTCTCCCGCCTGGCAGACATGTTCGGAAAACGACGCATGATGCTGATCTCGATGATGATGATCGTGGTCGGATCACTGGTCGCGGCGATCGGCGGCAACTTTGTCGCCCTGCTGATCGGACGTGGCCTCCAGGGCTTCGCGATCTCGATGATCCCCGTCGGAATCAGCATCATGCGCGACGAACTGCCCAAGGAGAAGGTGGCGTCGGCAACAGCCTTGATGAGTGCCACTCTCGGAATCGGCAGCGCACTCGGGCTCCCCCTGTCCGGGTTGATCTTCGAGCATCTAGGCTGGCCCGCCATCTTCTGGCTCTCGGCAATCGTGGGCGTCCTGTTGATCATCGCGGTAGCCGCCGTCGTCCCGGAATCGAGTGTTCGCACCCGCGGCAAATTCGACTTCCTCGGCGCGGTCATGCTCTCGACAGCACTCACGGCGACCCTCCTCGCCATCTCCAAGGGCGCCCGTTGGGGATGGACGAGCGAACTGACATTGCTCATGTTCGTCATCGGAATCGTGACGCTCGCACTGTGGTTCCCGTACGAACTTCGCGTCACCCAGCCGATGGTCGACTTGCGAACGTCGGCCAAGCGGCCCGTTCTCCTGACCAACGTCGCCTCGATCCTCGTCGGCTTCTCGATGTATGCGAACAACCTCTCCACCACTCAACAACTCCAGATGCCGAAGATCTCCGGCTACGGCTTCGAACTGGGAGTGATGGCGGCCGGACTGTGCATGATTCCGGCAGGCCTCGCGATGGTCTTCTTCGCTCCCGTCTCCGCGAACATCACGAAACGATTCGGAGCCAAGATCACCCTGATCGTCGGCGGCA
The DNA here is from genome assembly GCF_056401575.1 of Rhodococcus sp. P4_E4. Taxonomy (NCBI): domain Bacteria; kingdom Bacillati; phylum Actinomycetota; class Actinomycetes; order Mycobacteriales; family Nocardiaceae; genus Rhodococcus; species Rhodococcus sp. P4_E4. Next base: position 37,897 of record NZ_JBFUJB010000006.1, read on the forward strand.
CTGTGCTCGCGCTCGCCTACATCGCGCGCGTGTTCCTGACCGGCTCGATAGCACTGATCATCATCAGCGCGGCGGTGGTCAGCATCGGAACTGCAATCGCCTACTCCGCGATGCCGATGCTGATCATGCGATCGGTTCCGATCACCGAAACCGCGTCGGCAAACGGCCTCAATTCGCTGCTCCGCTCAGTCGGTACGTCCACATCCAGTGCAGTGGTTGCCGCCATGCTCACCTCGATGGTCATCCCGTCCGGGCCGGGCGAGGGCCTTCCGTCGATCGACGCCTTCAAGAACATCTTCTGGCTGGCCGCCCTCGCCGCCGTGGCTGCTGCCGCTGCCGCTGCGTTCATTCCTCGCCGCGGCGCAAAACCGGAAACGGCGCTTCGCCCGGTGACCCCGGAAGGGTTCGAGCTTCCCGATGCCGCCGTGTCCGAAACGGAAATTGTGGTTGCCGGTCGTGTGGTCCGAGCCGACAGCCGACCGATCCGGCAGGCTGTTGTCACCGTGATGGATATGGAGGGGCGACCGATCGACTGGAGTCGCGCCGACAACGAGGGCAACTTCTCCCTCGCACTACCCCGGCCCGGACGGTATTTGGTAGTGACGAGTGCCGACGGCTGGTCCCCTCGGTCGCAGGTGATCGCTTTCGACAGCGCGCAATCGACGCACACCGTCGAACTCGGTGACCGCCTCACCATCTCCGGCAAGGTCGGAGTCGACGGCCGAACAACCTCGGGAACCGTCGTCACACTCACGAAACCGACCGGCGAATTCGTCGCATCCACCGTCACCGACGGAACCGGGCACTACGGAATCGCACTCCCGACATCCGGCCGGTACATCCTGACCGCGCTGACCGAGAGTGGACACGGCACATTGGCTCGTCAGATAGCGGTCATCGCGCAGTCCACCGTCGTCGACTTCGACGTACCCGTCGATGCCGAGCCGTTGACGACAGTATGAGCAACCAAACGCATGGCGATCGGGTACCGAGGCGAGCGGCATGAGCAGCGGTGAAGCCAGCATCCTCACAGCAGCAAAAGCCTTGTTCGCGGAACGAGGTTACGCATCGACGACCATCAAGGACATCGCGGTCGCGGCCGGTTACTCCCCTGCCCTGGTCATGAAGATCTACGGCAGCAAAGCTCGGTTGTATTCGGCTGCGATCCCGTCCGCACCTCCGATGGACGAGGATCCGAATGCCGACGCCACCGGAAACATCGGCTGTCAACTGGTCGAGAAACTTGTCGCTCGTAGAGAATCCGACGAAACCGATCCGTGGGCAATGCTCGCAGTACACGTTCACGAGGCGCCAGATCCGGACGCCGCCCGGGCAGAGATCAAGGAACGATACGTTCACGGGATCGCGCGACGCATCGGCGACACCGAGCCCGGTTTGGTTCGCAGTCAGGTCGTCGTCTCACTGTTGCTCGGACTTGCCACCGGCATGCGGACGCTCGAACTCCTCGGTGAGGATTCGTTGTCGTCGAAGGACCTGATCCGGCGCTACGGAAGTCTGATTCAAACAGTCGTCGACGAAATCGAACCGGTATCCGAGCACGAATCGGACATCAGTGGCACGGTGGAGGAATGACCACCTACCGATACCTCGACGCCGATCGAAACCTCCTCGAAGAGAAAGATTTCGAAACCGAGCAGGACGCACAGGAATACCGACTCTCGGTCCTCGGCGCCGAACACATCGAGCCCGCGGGCGAATGATCCTGTCGATTCCCCGATCGGTCAGGGAGACTTCGCGGCAGTGGTGAGTTCAGCGATCAAGGCTTGAACGCGACGCTCGATTTCGTCACGGATCGGGCGAACCGCTTCGAGGCCCTGTCCGGCCGGATCGTCGAGAACCCAGTCTCGGTAGCTCTTGCCGGGGAAGATCGGGCACGTGTCGCCGCAGCCCATGGTGATGACGACATCCGAATCCTGGACGGCGTCAACGGTGAGGATCTTCGGAGACCGAGCTGAGATATCGATACCGCGCTCTGCCATCGCCTCGACCGCTGCCGAATTGACGGTCTCGGCGGGTGCGGATCCGGCGGAACGGACCTCGATGGCGTCGCCTGCGAGATGGCTCAGGAATCCCGCGGCCATCTGAGATCGGCCGGCATTGTGGACGCAGACGAACAACACCGATGGTTTGCTCATGACCTCGCACTTTCTCGACTGGATGAAACCTCTTCGACTGCAAAGCGTTTGCGTAGAGCAAGGGAGACATAGACCAGCCCGACGAGCACCGGTACCTCGATCAGCGGGCCGACAACACCGGCAAGAGCTTGCCCCGAGGTGGCGCCGTAGGTGGCGATGGCTACGGCGATCGCGAGTTCGAAGTTGTTGCCCGCGGCGGTGAACGCCAGGGTCGTCGTGCGTTCATAGCCCAATCCGATTGCGGCGCCGAGGATGTAGCCTCCGCCCCACATGAGCGCGAAGTACGCGAGCAAGGGCAGCGCGATCCGGACGACATCCCAAGGCTGGGAGGTGATCTGTTCGCCCTGCATCGAGAAGAGCACGACGATGGTGAACAGCAGACCGTAGAGCGCCCAGGGGCTGATCTTGGGGATGAACTTGTTGTCGTACCAGTCGCGGCCTCTGGCGCGTTCACCGAAGAAGCGGGACAGAAAACCTGCCAGCAGCGGGATACCGAGGAAGATCAGGACCGATTTCGCAATCTGCCAGGGCGAGGTGTCGATGGTGGTCTGTTCGAGGCCGAGCCACCCGGGCAGGACCGAGAGGTAGAACCAACCGAGCACGGCGAACATGATCACCTGGAACACCGAGTTGATGGCGACCAGCACCGCGGCGGCTTCGCGGTCTCCGCAGGCCAGGTCGTTCCAGATGATCACCATCGCGATACAGCGAGCAAGACCGACGATAATCAGCCCGGTGCGATATTCCGGCAGGTCAGGCAGAAACAGCCAGGCGAGGGCGAACATCAGCGCCGGGCCGAGAACCCAGTTCAGGAACAGGGAGCCGGCGAGGAGTTTCTTGTCCCCGGTGACAGTGTCGAGGCGGTCGTAGCGAACTTTCGCCAACACCGGGTACATCATGATCAGCAGGCCGAGGGCGATCGGTAACGAGATGCCGTCGATCTGCACCTTGTCCAGGGCAGTGTTCACACCCGGGATCCAGCGTCCAACCAGCAGGCCGACGACCATGGCCACGCCGATCCAGACCGCCAGATAGCGGTCGAGGGTGGAGAGTTTTCCGACGACTGCGGGGTGTCCGGTGGTGGCAGCGGTGTTGCTCATGCGGTGACCTCTCCGCACGTGTCCGCGACACTCACGCTCGTACCTTCAACCAATAGAACGGCGGAAAGCTGTTGCAGCGCAGCCGGAATAACCCAGTAGTACACCCAGGTCCCGCGTCGTTCACAGTCGAGCAGCCCGGCCTGACGCAACACCTTTAGGTGATGCGAGATAGTCGGCTGAGACAGATCGAACGAGTCGGAGATGTCGCAGACGCAGGCTTCACCACCCTCGTGACTTGCCACCAAGCTGAGCAAGCGGAGGCGAACCGGATCGCCGAGGGCTTTGAACATCCGCGACAGGTCGCCGGCCCAATCCTCGGTCAGCGGTTCACGGACGAGCGGGGTGCAGCAAGCCTCGGACTCCCGTGGCTCTTGATTCGACATTCTTCGATATTGACAGATATCGAATCAACGCGCAATCGAGTGCCCGGTCGGCCGGATCCCGGACTCACCCCTCGGCGGTCACCGCACGTCGTTCGAGCAGAACGGTGTCACGCCACACACCGTCGAGCTGGGCAATCTTCTCGCGGAGACCGATAGTTCTGAACCCGGCCGAATGATGCAGCGAGATGGAGGCGCGATTCTCGGGAAATATCGACGTCTGCAGTGTCCAGAGGTCGTCGACATCAGCGGCCATGACTTGCTTGCGCAACAACGCCTTTCCGACACCCCGACCACGCATTCCGCCCGCGACGTACACGGAGTTTTCCGCCACCCCGCGGTAGCAGTCACGCTCGGAAACTGGACTCAACGCAGCCCAACCGACAACAACACCCTCGATAGTCGCGACCCACCGATGCTTCGACAGCCACCGTTCGTGGAGATGCTCACGCGAGGGGACCTCAGTAGCAAAGGTGGCATTTCGGGTGTCGATACCCTCGCCGTAAATACGGCGAACCGCATCCCAGTCGTCGTCGATCATGGCCCGGACAGAGACATCGTCGGGCAGATCACTCGGGCAGCAAGGACGCGGAGCAAGGACTCCCATCACCACGTCCGCCGCCTGCGGCAAGGCAACGCAACACGTCGGATTCACCGCGACGACCGTGCTCGTCCCCTCCTTACGCATGGTCACAAAACCCACATCGGCGAGCTTGCGCAGGTGGTGCGACACCGTCGGTTGTCCGATCCCCAACGCTTCGGCGAGCGCTCCGACGGTAATACCACCGACCGCGCTCGCCACCCGGTGAAGCAATCGGACGCGCATCGGCTCGGCAAGGCAGGCGAACCACTGCGCGTGGGTATCGGCATCGCCCTGCGCGAGGACGGAAGAACCAATCTGATCCGGGTCCGAATCACCGACGCGCACCGTCGGAGTCTGCAGCGATGTCATCTCTCCACTATATCGACAGCTGTCGATGGTTGCCTACATTGATGATTGTCGATACAGTTCCACTAAGATCGATAATCGTCGATGAAAGGTACGAGATGAACCCCCTACCCGTTGTCGTGATCGGGGCCGGCCCGATCGGCCTGGCGGCCGCAGCAGAACTGCGCGAACGCGGACTCACACCCCTTGTCTTCGAGCGCGGAAGCACAGCCGGTGCTGCGGTCTCCGAGTGGAATCACGTTCGACTGTTCTCCCGGTGGTCCGAACTCGTCTCCCCCGCCGCGCAGCGACTCCTCGAGCAGAATGGATGGCGCTCTCCCGCCGCTGAGACGTACCCGACCGGCCGGCAATGGCGCGACCTCTACCTCGGGCCACTCGCCTCAACACTCGGCGACGCCATCCAGTTCGACACCGAAGTGATCGGCGTAGCCCGACGCGGACGTGACCTGGTCGTCGACGCCGGCCGCGATACCGAACCCCTCTCGATTCATCTGCGCCGCCGTGACGGAACCGAGGACCGCGTGTTCGCCCAGGCGGTTGTCGACGCATCCGGCACCTGGGGTACTCCCAACCCGCTCGGCGGTGAAGGTCTTCCCGCCCTCGGCGAGGGCGCTGTGGGCACTGCGATCAGGTACCGGGTTCCTGATCTCGACGATCCGGCGGTGCGTGCACAGTTTGCCGGAAAACACACGGTCATCGCGGGGAGCGGCCACTCTGCGCTGACGGCGATCGTTGCGCTGTCGGGGTTGGCGGAGCAGGCTCCGAGCACCCGCATCATCTGGGCGGTCCGCCGAGGAAACGTCGGCTCAGCGTTCGGTGGCGGCGAAGCTGACGAACTGCCCGCGCGCGGCGCCCTGGGACTGCGCGCAAAGAAGGCCGTCGAGGACGGACTACTGAGAGTGGTCACCGGCTTCCGCACCGCAGAGGTGACAACAACCCCTTCGGGACAACTCGTACTTGCCTCCGATGCCGGTGATCGCATCGAGAACGTGGACAACGTCATAACGCTGACCGGATTCCGCCCCGATCTTTCCTGGCTTTCGGAAATTCGACTCGGCCTCGACCCGGTCTTACAAGCACCGGTCGAGTTGGCTCCACTGATCGACCCGAACGTCCACTCGTGCGGCACGGTGTACCCGCATGGCGCGAAGGAGCTTCGCCATCCGGAGCCAGGCGTGTACTTGGCAGGAATGAAAAGCTACGGCCGGGCACCCACCTTCCTGGCGATGACCGGCTACGAGCAGGTTCGCAGCATCGCCGCCGAACTCGCCGGCGATCACGAAGCGGCAGCCCGCGTCGAGCTGATCCTTCCGGAGACCGGAGTCTGCGGCGGTGCAGGTGTTTTCGACGAAGCTGACGCAGCGGAAGCCGAAGGCGGGGAAGCCGAGGGCGGATGCTGCGGCGCACCCACTCCGGAACTGATCACGTTGTCCGCTCCGTCTGGCAACACCCGCGGCTAGAAACAGTCCATGACGACGGATCCACCCCGCCGGGCTGCCACATCCGACCGAACAAGGCATGCTGATCGTGTGCATACTTTCGAGGTCTGGGCGCCAACGCCGGAATCGGTCCGGGTCGAAGTCGATGGCATCACGCACGACATGGAGCGGACCGACGACGGGTGGTGGCGAGGCGAGGTCGACTGCGACAACGAAGCTCGCTACGGCTTTGTCGTCGACGGTCAAATACTCCCGGATCCGCGGTCACCACGCCAGCCCGAAGGCGTGCACCTTCTCTCCCAACTGCACCAGCTCGACGAGGCGTCCTGGACCGACTCTCAGTGGACCGGACGGCAACTCCCGGGATCGTCGGTCTACGAACTGCACATCGGAACGTTCACCCCCGAAGGAACTTTCGACGCCGCGATCGAGCGTCTCGATCACCTCGTCGACCTCGGTGTCGGGTTCGTCGAGATCATGCCGGTCAACGGTTTCAACGGAACTCACAACTGGGGCTACGACGGTGTGCTCTGGTACACGGCCCACGAGATCTACGGTGGCCCGGACGGGTTACAGCGCTTGGTGAATGCAGCCCACGAACGTGGACTCGGCGTGATCCTGGACGTGGTCTACAACCACCTGGGCCCGTCGGGCAACTACCTCGAAAAGTTCGGCCCCTACATTGCCGATGGCGCGAACACCTGGGGCCGAACGATCAACATCGGAGGCCCGCAGTCGGGCGAGGTTCGCGAATACATCATCGGGAATGCCCTGCGATGGATGCGTGATTTCCACATCGACGGCCTACGCCTCGACGCCGTCCACGCGTTGGTCGATCACACCGGAACGCACATCCTCGAGGAACTCGCCGTCCGAACGGAAACACTGTCGGCCCATCTGGGCCGACCGCTCACGTTGATTGCCGAAAGTGATCTAAACGACGCCACTCTGATCACGCCACGAGCGGCCGGCGGGTTCGGCTTGGACGCGCAGTGGGACGACGACATCCACCACACCATTCACACAGCCGTCTCCGGCGAACGTCAGGGTTATTACGCCGACTTCGGATCCTTGGAATCCCTTGCAAGTACATTGCGGCGCGGGTTCTTCCACGCCGGAACGTATTCCTCGTTCCGTGGGCGGGTTCACGGCCGGCCGATCGACATCACGCATCAGCCCGCCAGTGCTCTGCTCGCATACACGTGCACCCACGATCAGATCGGCAACCGAGCGATCGGCGACCGCCCGAGCGCCTATCTGACGCCAGGACAATTGGCGATCAAGGCAGCACTGGTCCTGCTCTCGCCGTACACGCCGATGCTGTTCATGGGCGAAGAATGGGGAGCCACCACTCCGTTCCAGTTCTTCACCTCGCATCCGGAACGGGAACTCGGCGAGGCCACCGCCAAGGGCCGTAAGGCGGAGTTCGCGGCACACGGCTGGAACAGCGACGACATTCCGGATCCGCAAGATCCACAGACATTTCTGCGATCGAAACTGGACTGGGACGAGCGAACCGACCAGACACATGCTCGCGTCCTGGCGTGCTATCGCGATCTCCTTGCACTGCGCAAGAAGCGAATCGAGATCACCGACCCCTGGCTGGGGCACCTGCACGTCGACTACGACGAGGACGACCAGTGGATCACCCTGCGCCGCGGCGCATTACAGATCGTGTGCAATCTGGGAACGGACGCGGCCTCGGTCCCAGCCGGCGGAACCCCCATCCTCTGGTGGGATCCGCCGACACAGGACGAGACCGCGTCCGCAACAGTCGTGCCTGGGCACTCGTTCGTCGTACTCGAAAGCTGACTACCCGGATTCTGCAGGAGCTAGCGCTTCGCGTTCTACCGTTACACGCGTTACCGCTTCGCGTTCTCTGGTGTACTCCGCAGCATCCGCAATACCAATGCGGCACTGACGAACAGAACCAAAGCGGTTGCACCGGCGGCAACGTGCATACCGTCGACAAACGCCGCCTTCGCGGAATCGGCAAGCACCGAACCGAGTTCACCAGGTAGGTACGTCGCCTCCTGCAGCGCACCGCCGAGGGTGCCCTGCGCAGCGTGCGCCTGATCTGCTTCGAGCATGGACGTGTCGATTCCCTTGCGGAAGATCGCCATCACCACGCTGCCCAGGATCGCCACACCGAGCGCGATACCGAGTTCGTACGCAGTCTCCGACACCGCGGACGCAGCGCCGGCACGCTCGGGTTCCACCGAACTGACCACAAGATCCGACGTCAGGGTCAGTGCGACACCGACACCTGCACCGGCCAGACCGAAGCCGATCACGAACATCAACGGGCCGCTGTCCACCCCGAGGGCGAGCAGCATCGCAGCACCGATACCGGCAACCGCGAGGCCTGCGCTGAGCACGTGAGACACCGACCACCGGCGAATCAACCAGGCCGCCGCAACCGCGGTGAATGCGCTGAGCAACATACCCGGGAGCATCAGCAGGCCGGCGTCGAGCGCCGAGTTACCCAGCACCAACTGCAGGTACTGCGAGCCGAAGAACAGGACACCGGCGAGTGCGAAGATCGAGAGCAGGTTGGTGATGACGGCGGTGGAAAACGACGCATTGGCAAACAGTTTCAGATCCAACATCGGATCCTTCAGCATCCGCTGACGACGCACGAACACGTAGCCGGCGGCGAGACCCACAAAGCCGATCACCAGCAACGTGATGCTGACGCCGTGCACCACGGATTCCTTGACCGCGTACACCAACGGCAACATGGTCGCCATCGACAGACCAGCGCTGATGAGGTCGAATCGACCCGGGTTGGGGTCTTTCGACTCCGGGATCAGGATCGGGCCGAGTACAACCAGCGCGATCATGACCGGAATGTTGATCAAGAAGACCGAACCCCACCAGAAGTGCTCGAGCAACCAACCACCGACCAAAGGGCCTGCCGCTGTACCGCCACCGGCCATCGCGCCCCAGACACCGATTGCCTCGGTGCGCTGACGCGGGTTGACGAAGATCGTGCGGATCAGACCGAGGGTGGCCGGCATCAGCGTTGCACCGGAAATACCCTGCAGCACGCGGGCGGCAATGAGCATCTCGGGACTGACAGCGAGAGCGGCGATGATCGAGGCGAGACCGAAGCCGACTGCGCCGATCAGGAGCAGTTTTCGCCTACCGATCCGGTCACCGAGCGTACCCATGGTGATGAGCAGACCGGCGAGCACGAACGAATAGACGTCGATGATCCACAGCAACTGCGTGCTGCTCGGCTCGAGATCGGCGCTGATGAACGGAAGCGCAAGATCGAGCACCGTGCCGTCGACTGCGATGAGCAACACAGCAAAGGCAAGGACTATCAAGCCCGCCCAGTCACGCTTTGTCGCCCGAACCTCGTCGGGATTGATTGCAGACGTCTGATCTGCCGACACTGACATTGCTCCCCTGCGACTTTCTCTGAGTTCTTTCGAAAAGATTTCACTGAACCGTCCAGCCGGTACAGTAGGTCTACGGTAACAGTGAACCGTCCAAGCGGTAAAGTTATTTCCGGGTAGGGTCACATCACATGGCTGCCGACACTCGCGATCGAATTCTCGACGCACTGGAGAAGCTGCTGCTGGTCAGCGGCGTTGCCCAAGTCACGCTCGAAGGCGTTGCCGCCGAAGCCGGGGTTTCCAAGGGCGGACTTCTCTATCACTTCCCCAGCAAGGAAGCACTCCTCGCGGCGATGGTCCGCAGACTCGGAGAACGCTCGGATCAACAACTCGAAGACGCCGTAGCAGGCGGTACGACGGTCACCGAGTTCTATCTGCAGATCCCCGATGCGAACGAAAGCGAAGAACTCTCACTCTTCCGGTCGATCATCGCGGCACTGAGAACAGTCGACGGACAACACGACGAGATCCAGAAAGCCGTCACCCACGTGATGCGCAGCTGGGACAAAGGCCTTCAGACCGAGATCGCCGATCCCATACAAGCCGAGATCATTCGACTCGTCGGCGACGGTCTGTACCTGGCGGCCATGCTCGGGCTCCCCCAGCCAGATCCCGAATTGCATCGACAGGTGGTCGAGCGACTGCGGCCCTGACCGGGGGGCGTCCCTTACGTCAGATAGCGGTACGCCGGGCTTCCCGGCTCGAGCCTCTCGGACTGCATCGGCGCGCGCTCCATCCGCTCGAGCAACGCCGCCAACCCGTCGGCGGAACCGAGTTCGATACCCACCAACGCGGCACCCGTCTCGCGATTGTTTCGCTTGACGTACTCGAACAGCGCGATGTCGTCGTCCGGCCCGAGCACGTCCGAGAGGAAGCGACGGAGCGCTCCCGGTTCCTGCGGAAAGTCCACCAGGAAGTAGTGCTTGAGCCCGAGGTGAACGAGCGAGCGCTCGAGGATTTCGCCGTAACGGGAGACGTCGTTGTTGCCACCGGAAATCAGGCACACGACGGTCGAACCCGGCTCGAACGTCAAATTCTGAAGTGCCGCAACGGAAAGCGCTCCCGCGGGTTCGGCGATGATGCCCTCGCTCTGATACAGCTCGAGCATCGCCGTGCAGATAGCGCCCTCGTCGATCTGATTGACGACAAACGATCCCGAACCGGACCGTGTCTGAAGTTGACGAGCCACGAGCGGCAACGACGCGTGCGACACCACGGCGGCACCCAGACGTGAGACGACCTCGTAGGGAACATCGCCGATCCTCTTGACCGCTGCCCCGTCGACAAATGGATCGACGTCGGGAAGAGTCACCGGGCCCCCGGCAACGAGAGCGGCCGTCATGGACGCCGCGCCGGACGGCTCGATCCCGACGATCGACGTCTTGGGCGATCGCTCGTGCAGATAGGTGGCTATGCCCGCGATGCAACCGCCGCCGCCGACCGGCACGACGATCGTGTCGAGAGGTGCGTCCAGTTGCGTGAGAATCTCCGCTGCGATGGTTCCTTGCCCCGCAGCGGTGCGCACGTCGTCGAACGGGGGAACCATGGTTGCGCCGGTTTCGGCTACGTCCTCCGCGGCCGCAGCAGCAGCGGCGTCATAGGTCTCACCGATCATGAACAGTTCGACAAACGCTCCACCGTGGGCGCGGATGCGATCACGCTTCTGCTTGGGGGTATTTGCCGGAACGTAGATCCGACCCTTGATCTGCATCGTTCGGCACGCGAAGGCAACACCCTGCGCATGGTTACCGGCACTGGCAGTCACCACGCCGGCCGCGCGCTCGGCCTCGTTGAGCTGAGCGATCAGGTTGTACGCGCCACGAATCTTGTACGAACGAACGCCCTGGAGGTCCTCGCGCTTGAGGTACACGTGCGCGCCGGTCAACGCCGAAAGACGGTCGCTGTACTGCAGGGGTGTCGCCGCAATGACGTGCTGAATTCGCTCGATGGCCGCGTCGATCTCCTGCGCGTCGAGCGCGGGGACGGTGGACTTCGTTACTACGACATCGGGCGAGTTAGACACTCCGCCATTTTCGCACGTCGGGGATCAACCTTCCCACCACCCCGCCCCGCATGGTCTGCGAGGCAGGGCGGCGGGTAGGTCAGCCGCGAGGATCCAACTGTGAGGGACGTGGCACGTTCCGCAGGTTCGACTTGGCCATCTGCACAGCCTCGCCGACGCCGCCGTTCATCACCATCTTCGACATCGCCAAAGCGAAGCCCTTCATCTGACCACCGGTGATGGTGGGCGGCAACGACAATGCCAGCGGATCGGTCACCAGATCAACCAAGGCCGGACCGTCGTGATCGAGCGCGGCGCGTAGGCCCGCTTCGATGTCCGCGGGATTCTCGATTCGGCGCGAGAAGATACCGAGCGCAGCAGCAACCGCCGCGTAGTCGACCGCGGGCACGTCGACCCCGAAATCCGGAAGGCCGTCGACCAGCATCTCGAGCTTGACCATTCCGAGCGTCGAGTTGTTGAACACCACGATCTTGACCGGCAACTTGTACATCGCGACGGTGACCAACTCACCGAGCAGCATCGACAATCCACCGTCGCCCGACACCGAGATGACCTGACGCCCCGGACTCGACCATGCCGCACCCATCGCATGTGGGAGCGCATTGGACATGGATCCGTGCAGCGCCGAGGAGATGAAGCGTCTCGATCCGTTCGGATTGAGATAGCGCGCCGTCCACACGTTGCACATCCCGGTGTCGGCGGTGAAGATTGCGTCGTCGGCCGCCAGATCGTCGAGGATCGAGGCCGCATACTCGGGATGAATGGGTGTGCGCTGCTTGACTGGATCCGTGTACGCACCAACCACTTTGGTCATCAGAGTGTTGTGCTTTGCGAGCGTATCCTCCAGGAACCCGCGGTCGGTCTTTCGATCGAGCTGCGGAATCAGTGCGCTCAAGGTGCTCGCGACGTCACCGTGCACCGCCAGGTCCAGGCTGGTTCGACGCCCCAACCGCTCGGCCGCGATGTCGATCTGAGCGGTACGAACGTCATCGGGCAAGAACTGGTCGTAAGGAAAGTCCGTTCCGATGAGGAGCAGAAGATCGGCGCCGTGGATACCGTCGTGCGCCGCACCGTAACCGAGCAATCCCGTCATCCCGACGTCGTACGGGTTGTCGTACTGGATCCATTCCTTGCCGCGCAGCGAATGCCCGATGGGAGCCCCGACGGTTTCGGCCAGCGCCAACACCTCGGCGCGTGCGTCTCGCACGCCTGCGCCGGCGAAGATCGCAACCTTACGCGAGCCGTTGATCACATCTGCCAACGCCTTGACGTCACCGGCATCCGGAACGACTGTCGGCCTTCGGGTTTCGACGAGCGTCGGCGGGGTGCCTTCTGCCGGACAATCGGCGATGTCCCCGGGAAGCACGATCACCGAGACGCCGTTTCGAGCCACCGAATGCTGAATCGCCGACTGCACCACGCGAGGTGATTGGACTGCCGTGCTGACGAGTTCGGTGTAACTCGAACATTCGATGAAGATCCGCTCGGGATGCGTTTCCTGAAAGTAGCCCATTCCGATCTGGGCGCTGGGGATGTGTGAGGCGATCGCGAGGACCGGCGCGCCCGAACGATGCGCGTCGTACAGGCCGTTGATCAGGTGAAGGTTTCCGGGACCGCAGGATCCGGCACACACTGCGAGTTTTCCGGTGATCTGGGCATCCGCTGCGGCCGCAAACGCAGCTGCTTCCTCATGACGGACGTGTATCCAGTCGATTCCGCCCTTTTCGGAACCACCGGTGCGACGTACCGCATCGACGATGGGATTGAGACTGTCACCGACAATTCCGTAGATCCGACTGACACCCGCGTCAACGAGCTGCTGAACCAATTGATCTGCAACGGTTTTCGGACTCATCAGACCTCCATGACACACTCCCGGGAGTCGGGATCCCCGACCCCCGCGAGTGACGATTTGCTTGTGGTTTATGCAGTGCTTCTTGTGGACTGCCGTTTCGTGAGGACTGCAGTGCGTTACTTGGGTTCGAGCACGAACACCGGGATCTCACGATCGGTCTTCGTCTGATAATCGGCGTAGTCGGGGTACGCAGCGACAGCGCGCTCCCACCAGATCGCCTTCTCGTCTCCGGTGACTTCACGAGCAACCAGGTCGAAGACCTGCGTCGCGTCACGCAGCGTGACGTGCGGATCGGCTTTGACGTTGTAGTACCAAACCGGATTCTTCGGAGCGCCACCAAGCGAAGCCACAACGGCATACGAGCCGTCGTGCTCGACGCGCATCAGCGGCGTCTTCCTGACCTTGCCGGACTTTGCCCCGACGGTCGTGAGAACGACGACGGGCATGCCGTTCATGTCGTTTCCCTCGGTGCCACCGGAGTTCTCGATGCGTGCGACCTGATCGGCGGCCCACGACGCTGGACTGGGTTCGTACTCACCTGTGATTGGCATGTGTACCAGTGAACACCCACTCGAGCACCTTGGCCACCGAACCACACCGACCAGGTCCGTCGTCGGCACACTCCCCTGGTTGATCGATTAAGTGAGCTGCCGATCAATAAAGTTCGCTTGCCCGAACTCTCATCTCTGGTTACTCTGAAACCACAGCTTCGAACAGCCGTATCGCTAACCAGGCCGCAGCGAGAACAGACTGCACCGAGAAAGGGACGAGATGACTACCGCAGATATCTCCACTCGCGAATCACGCCCCTCGTCCGACCATTTCGTCGATCTGGCCGGGACTCAGTGGCCGCTGTACAAGATCGAAGCTCTCGCGGTCGGTTTTGTGCTGTTCGTGGTCGCCGGAGCTGTCACCCAGTCGATGCAGGTAGCCGTACTGACTGCCGCAACAGCAGCCGTGGTCACCTGGTGGGCGCGTCGCGTGTACTACTCACGCACCACCTGATCACCCCACTCCCCGATCTCCCGCGAACCACGAAGGGACCTTGCTGCTGATGCAGCAAGGTCCCTTCGTTCGGTTCAGATCCGCTCGATCGGCGGTCAGACCGTCAGACAGCTCGGCCCGAGTAATGCCTTCAGGTCGCCCATCAGCGCCGAGGACGGTTCGACCCGAAGGACATCGTCGACCTTCCACAAGCTGATCTCGGTTCCGCCGATCAGCCGGACATGGACGTCGGACGTTCCGGGGTGCCTCGTCAGCACCTGCTTGAGAGCACTGAGCTTGTCCTTGGTGCATTGCCGAAGCGGCAGTGAGACCGACAGGGGGCGTGCGACCCCGATCGCCGAAATATCAGGCACCGCAAGGTCGTTGCCGATCAGCGACATCCGATCGTCTCGGATCGAGACGCGAGCCTTGACCAACACGATGGCATCCTCGGCGATGTCCATTCCGTACACGGCGTACGCCTGTGGGAAGAACAGCACCTCGATTCCACCCACGAGATCTTCGAGCTGCACGATGCACCAGGTCAGACCGTTCTTGTTGACCCGGCGGTCCACCGAGGCGATGATGCCGCCGAGAGTTACCTGGGCACCGTCCTGAACGCCGCCTTCGAGTATCGCGGCGATGGACGTGTCGGACTGCTGGCGAAGAATGTGCTCGACGCCGTTGAGCGGGTGACCGGAAACGTACAGCCCCAGCATCTCTCGTTCGAGCGCCAGGCGATGCTTGGAGTCCCACTCTTCGTCAGGAATCTTGACGTCGAACACCGAGGTGATCGACTCGTCCGCCTCGGCACCGCCGAAGAGGTCGAACTGTCCGATCGCCTCTGCCTTCTTGGTGCTCATCACGGAATCGATGGCGTCGGCATGTACCAACATCAGGCCCTTGCGCGGGTGACCCAACGAGTCGAAAGCACCGGCCTTGATGAGAGATTCGGTGACCTTCTTGTTGCAAGCCATCGCGTCGATCTTGCCGAGATAGTCGGAGAAATCGGTGAACTTCGATTTCTCCGTGCGCGCCTTGATGATCGAGGCGACGACGTTGGCGCCGACGTTGCGCACCGACCCCATACCGAAACGGATGTCGTCGCCGACCGTCGCGAAGTCGACGCGTGACTCGTTGACGTCCGGTGGGAGAACGGTGATGCCCAACTTGCGGCAGTCTGCGAGGTAGATCGCGGACTTGTCCTTGTCGTCACCGACGGAGGTCAGCAGACCTGCCATGTACTCGGCCGGGTAGTTCGCCTTGAGGTACGCAGTCCAGTACGACACGAGTCCGTAGCCGGCGGAGTGCGACTTGTTGAACGCGTAGCCGGCGAAGGGAAGGACCGTGTCCCACAGCGCCTTGATGGCCGCTTCGCTGAAGTTGTTGTCCAACATGCCCTGCCGGAAGCCGGCGTAAGCCTTTTCCAGCTCGGACAGCTTCTTCTTACCCATGGCGCGACGCAGCAAGTCGGCCTGACCCAGGGTGTAACCGGCCACCTTCTGCGCCAGTTGCATGATCTGCTCCTGGTAGATGATCAGGCCGTACGTCTCCGAGAGGATCTCCGCGAGCGGCTCCTCCAACTCGGGGTGAATCGGCTTGACGTCTTCCAAGGCGTTCTTGCGCTTGGCGTACGAGATGTGGGCGTCCACACCCATCGGCCCCGGTCGATACAGCGCCAATGCCGCGACGATGTCGCCGAATCCGGTGGGCTGCATCAGTTTCAGCAACTCGCGCATACCGCCGCCGTCGAGCTGGAACACACCGAGAGTGTCGCCGCGGGCGAGCAGTTCGTATGTTGCCGCATCGTCCATCGGCAACGTGTCGAGGTCCAGATCGATGCCGCGGTTGGCTTTGATGTTCTCGAGCGTATCGCCGATAACCGTGAGGTTTCGCAGACCGAGGAAGTCCATCTTGAGCAGGCCGATAGCTTCACACGATGGGTAGTCCCAACCGGTGATGATGGCGCCGTCCTGGGCGCGCTTCCAGACCGGGATTGCGTCGGTGAGCGGTTCGGACGACATGATGACCGCGCAGGCGTGCACACCGGCGTTACGGATCAGCCCTTCCAGACCCACCGCGGTCTTGTAGATCTTCGCGACGTCCGGGCTGGAGTCGATGAGCGCTCGAACCTCGACTGCCTCCTTGTACCGCTCGTGCTTCGGATCGGTGATACCGGAAACCGAGATGTCCTTGGCCATGATGGGCGGCGGGAGCGCCTTGGTGATCTGATCGGCGATGGCAAAGCCCGGCTTGCCGAACTGGACGCGAGCCGAGTCCTTGATGGCAGCCTTGGTCTTGATGGTGCCGAAGGTGATGACCTGGGCGACCTTGTCGTTGCCCCACTTGTCCGTCGCGTAGCGAACCATCTCGCCGCGACGGCGATCATCGAAGTCGATATCGATATCGGGCATGGACACACGCTCGGGGTTGAGGAATCGCTCGAACAGCAACCCGTACGGGATGGGGTCGATGTTGGTGATACCCATCGCGTAGGCCACCAACGAACCGGCAGCCGATCCACGGCCGGGCCCGACGCGAATTCCGACGTCCTTGGCGTGGTTGATCAGGTCGCCGACCACCAGGAAGTAGGCCGGGAAGCCCATTTCGTTGATGACGCCGATCTCGTAGTCGGCGCGGGCGAGGTACTCCTGCGGAGGTCCGCTCGGGAAGCGGCGATCGAGTCCGCGCATCACCTCGGCGCGCAGGAAGGTCTGCTGCGTGTGACCCTCCGGGACCGGGAAGATCGGCATGCGGTCGTGGAACGCCCACACGTCCTCGTACGACTGCACACGCTCGCCGATGGCCACGGTGTTGTCGCACGCCCCCGGTACTTCGTTGTCCCAGATGGCGCGCATCTCGGCAGCGGACTTGAGGTAGTAGCCGTCGCCGTCGAACTTGAAGCGAGTGGGGTCGGACAGCGTCTTGCCGGTCTGGATACAGAGCAGCGCCTCGTGGTTCTCGGCGGCGTCCTTGGTGACGTAGTGGCAGTCGTTGGTGGCAAGTGGCGGAATACCGAGTTGCTTGCCGATGTCGAGCAGACCCTCGCGCACCCGGCGCTCGATCGAGAGACCGTGATCCATCAGTTCGAGGAAGAAGTTGTCCGGTCCCCAGATCTCCTGCCACTTCGCGGCAGCTTCGAGAGCCTCGCGATCGTGGCCGAGACGAAGGCGCGTCTGGATCTCACCGGACGGGCAGCCCGTGGTGGCGATGATGCCCTCGGCGTGCGCCGCGATGAGTTCCTCGTCCATGCGAGGCCACTTGCCGAGCTGTCCCTCGATTGACGCGAGAGAAGACAGCTTGAAGAGGTTTCGGAGCCCCGTGGCGTTCTCGGCCACCATCGTCATGTGCGTGTACGCACCGCTACCGGAGACGTCGTCGGACTTCTGGCTGCGATCTCCCCAGAGAACTCGTTTGGTGTTGAAGCGGGATTCGGGTGCGATGTACGCCTCGATGCCGATGATCGGCTTGATGCCGGCACTCTTGGCCTCGTTGTAGAACTGGCTGGCGCCGTACATGTTTCCGTGGTCGGTCATGCCGACAGCGGTCATTTCGAGACGAGCGGCCTCCTCGAACATGGCGCCGACCTTGGCCGCACCGTCGAGCATCGAGTACTCGGTGTGATTGTGAAGATGTACGAACGAGTCAGCCACGTGCGCCTCTCTGAAGGTCTGGGAGCGAGATCGAGTGTATGCCGCGTTGCCGACACGTTCGGCGACCGCCATCGTGGAGTCGCAGTGTGCCGCCTCCGATCACGTGACCGGAACCTCGGGTTCGGCGCTCGACCTCATCGAACGCCGCGAACGTCGACTGGCGACGAAGGTATCTGTCGTGAAGATCACCAGCGCAGCCCAGATCAGAACGAAGCCGATCCAGCGTGAGGCCGGCATGTCCTCGTGCATGACGGCCACACCCCACGCCATCTGCAGCGCCGGGGTGAGGTACTGCAGCATGCCCATCGTCGCCAACGGAACTCGCTGAGCGGCGACGCCGAACAGGAGCAGTGGCAGTGCGGTGACCGGGCCGGCGGCAAGCAGCAACAAGCTGTGTCCGGCGCCGCTGCTGATGAATGCACCGGCCCCGGTCAGGCCGAGAAACACGAGGTAGCCGACCGCGAAGGGTGCGGCGACGACTCCCTCGGCAGTCAAACTGGTTCGGGGATCGAGCGGAACCACCTTCTTGACCAGCCCGTAGGTGGCAAACGAACCGGCGAGCACCAATGCGACGATCGGCGGTTTTCCGAAGTCGACCGTGATCACGACAACTGCCGTTGCGGCGAGGACGAGGGCGGCGATCTGAGCGCGGCGCAATCGTTCGCGGAAGATCACGACACCGAGCAGCACGGTGACCAACGGGTTGATGAAGTACCCGAGGGCCGCCTCCACGACGCGACCTGACACCACGGCATAGATGTACGTTCCCCAGTTCACCGCGATCGCCGCTGATGCCGCGGTCACCAGCAGCCAGGTGCGTGCGCTGATTCCGCGAAGCGATCCGAGGCGGCCGGCAAAGGCCAACACGATCAGCATCAACAGAAGGGTCCACACCACTCGGTGCGCAAGGATCTCGACCGGATCGGCGAAGTCGAGTAGTCCGAAGAATGCCGGGAACGTTCCCCACAACAGGAACGCCGCCACACCGTAGAAGATCCCCGAGGACGAACCGGACCTAGCGCGTTCGTCCTTGTTCACGGAACCGGAGTTCACGGGACCGGGCCGTCGTCGGGGCCGGGAGCAACGACGTCCACGTACTCCGGCAGCAAGGGACGAACGGCAGCGAACCACGGCGAGGCGTCGGACGGCAACGCTTCCACTGCACGGACGTTCGAGTCATGTTCGATCGCTTCGAGTCCTTCGGGAGTAGCTCGCACCAGCACGCCCACCGCGCAGGCGCACCCGGCGGACAATTGCTTCGCCGACGCGAGCGCCACCTGTTGCTGACGATCGGTGTCGCCGCCGAGCGAGATCAGTCGCGTGGCTGCAACACCGGGCGATCTGCGCACTGCTTCGTCGTTGTCGGGAACGGGCACGGACATGAGCGGCGTCTGGACGCGCTCGATCGGAACTCGGAACATGACCCTGGACACGCGAACGCCCGAGACCTCAGCGCCCGGCACCTGAACACTGCTGGTCGACGTGATGACCTCGTCGACGGTGAGTGCCTTCGTGAACGAGACCAACGCCCACACCGGCCCATCGACCGACGCGACCGAATCTCGCGCTCGGTCGAGGTAGTCCGGCACAGCTTCCCCACTGTCCGGACCGAGAGTGTCCGTCGTGATCGGCGGGGTCGGCACGGGATTCGCGAACCCCACGCCCACCACCGCCGCCACACCGACCACCACCGCGACGACGGCCAGCGCGGGGGTAAGCCCGCGCGGTGTCATGAGGACCGGAGAACTTCGAGTGCGTGTTCGAGGTCCTTCGGGTACTTGCTCTTGATCTCGACCCAGCGACCGTCCGCCGGGTGGGCGAAGCCGAGCGAGACTGCGTGCAGCCACTGGCGTTCGAGACCGAGCCTCTCGGCAAGTCGGGGGTCCGCGCCGTAGGTCAGGTCGCCGCAGCACGGATGGCGCAACGCCGAGAAGTGGACACGGATCTGGTGTGTGCGACCGGTTTCGAGGTGCACGTCCAGCAGACTCGCTGCCTGGAACGCCTCGATGGTGTCGTAGTGCGTGACGCTGGGCTTGCCGTCGGCCGTGACCGTGAACCGCCAGTCGTTCCCGTGGTGGCGTCCGATCGGGGCGTCGATGGTTCCGCTGCTCGGGTCGGGGTGTCCCTGCACGAGTGCGTGGTAGCGCTTGTCGATGGTCCGCTGCTTGAAAGCGCGCTTGAGCAAGGTGTATGCGCGCTCGGAGGTGGCAACCACCATGACACCCGACGTTCCGACGTCCAGACGGTGAACGATGCCCTGACGCTCGTGGGCACCGGACGTCGAGATACGGAAACCGGCCGCGGCAAGTCCGCCGATGACGGTCGGTCCCGTCCACCCGACGCTGGCGTGCGCGGCAACTCCGACGGGCTTGTCGACTGCCACGACGTCGTCGTCGGCGTAGAGGATCTCCATCCCCTCGACCGGTGTCGCCTCGATGGTCAGGGGCCGCGGCGGTTCGGGCAGGACAACCTCGAGCCACGACCCTGCGGTCAGACGATCGGACTTGCCGACCGCCACACCGTCGACGAGTACCGAGCCTTCTTCCGCGAGTGTCGCGACCACGGTGCGCGAGAGTCCGAGAAGGCGCGCGAGGCCGGCATCGACCCGCATGGCGTCGAGGCCGTCGGGCACGGGCATCGAACGGGATTCCCTCACTTGGTTTCTCCCTCGGCTGCGGCCTTCGATTCGGTGAGCTTCTTGTCGTCCGCCTTGTGATCACGCAGGCGTTCACCGTTGGGTTCGAAGCCGAAAAGAGTCAGTACGACAAGCAGGATCGCGCCACAGACGATCGCGGAATCCGCGATGTTGAACACGGGCCACCAACCGACGGAGACGAAGTCCACCACATGTCCGCGCATGATTCCGGGAGAGCGGAAGAATCGGTCGACGAGGTTACCCAGCGCGCCGCCGAGCACGAGGCCGAGACCCAGCGCCCACCACGGTGATCGGAGCGTGCGACCGATCTTGATCACACCGATGACGACACCGATGGCGACGAGGGTGAGGATCCACGTCATCGACGTCGCCATCGAGAACGCTGCACCGGGATTGCGCACCATCGTGAATGTGACCACGTCACCGATGATTTCGATCGGCTGCCCCGGCTTGACCGCGGCGACGGCCCACACCTTCGTGAGAATGTCCGAGAGCAGGATGACAGCGGCGATGGCAATGAGCATGGTCAGCCGGCGGGGCTTTGCGACCGGCGCAACCGCCAGGTCACCGTCTTCCGATTTCACGGCTTCCGGTTTCACGGTTTCGGGCTCGTCGGCCTTCGAGATTTCGGTAATCGGCTGATCCTCCGCGTTGACATCTCGGTCTGGGTGGTCTGTACTCACGCAACCATCATCCCTCATGTTCACCGCACCGGGTCACGCACTCTGCAACTGCGGCTAGCCTGGAGCGCGTGCCACTGCTGTCCACGACCGGCCGACGAGTTCCGTTCGCCCTCGCTGCCCTCGCTCTCACCACCGTTCTCACCGCTTGCGGCGACTCGGATCAACCTCCCACCGCACCTACCTCGTCGCCGAGCGAAGTCACTGTTCCGGTGACCGCCGCCACCGTCGAGGTACTCGATGCGGGAAGCGAACCGCGCGAGGTGTTGCGCATGAACTTGCCTGTCGGCACCACGCAGACGGCGACGCTCGTCACCCAGGCGGTCGTGAGTCAGCAGATCGATCAACAGCCGGCACAAGATTTCTCTTCGCCGGAGATCACGATCCCGCTCTCGGCAAACGTGACCGCTGACGATCCCACCGCTGTCGTAGACCTGACGCT
Source organism: Rhodococcus sp. P4_E4 (assembly GCF_056401575.1). Classification (NCBI taxonomy): domain Bacteria; kingdom Bacillati; phylum Actinomycetota; class Actinomycetes; order Mycobacteriales; family Nocardiaceae; genus Rhodococcus; species Rhodococcus sp. P4_E4. The sequence continues at coordinate 59,618 of NZ_JBFUJB010000006.1, forward strand.
GTCGTCGATGACCTCGCCGGATGCAACGCTGCAGGCAGCGCTGAGCGGGGCCGACGGATCTGCGGCCGGATTGTCGGTCACGGATTCGGGCGCCATCACCGCCCTACGGTTGAAGCCGTCCGCCAACTCGGCCAATGCTGCCCGCGCTGCAATCGAACAGGCGCTCGGCCAAGCGGTCTACCGGACCGTTGCACTCCCCGACGCTCCGGTCGGTGTCGGCGCACGTTGGGTGGTTCGACAACAAGTCAGCAGTGAAATCCTGCTCGATCAGACAACCACCGTCACGCTCACCGCGCGCGATGGTAATCGGCTTTCGCTCGCGGTGGACGTATCGCAGACCCCGCAGAGCCCGGTCTGGAACCTGGCCGGTGACGCCGGAACGCTGAACATCGATCAGTACGTCATGGCCGGCTCCGGAAACCTCACCGTCGACCTCTCACTCCCCTTGCCGATCGACGGACAGATGACCGTCGGCGGCGACCAGGCGTACGGAGATCCGGACAGTTCCTCGGTGATCCGGCAGACCATCTCCAACAGCATTCGGTGGGAATCGTGACACGCCGATCGCTCGCACTGGGCCTGACAGCAACGGCGGCACTGTTCGTCGTCACCGGTTGCGGCTCGGACGACTCTCCTAGTGCTGACACAACTACGCAGGTTTCCGCCCCACAGGTCGGCTTGACGCCGTTCACAGCTGCTCCGGCCGCATCGCTGAGCGGGGCACCTCTCGACCGTGATGCGCTGCAACGAGCCGCGCTCACCCTCTCCGAACTACCTGCGGACTTCGACATAGTTCCCGACCCGGTCGACGACCTCGGCCTCGCACCGGCGCCGGAGAGTTCGGAGGCGGACAAGTCGAGCACCGACCCCGCCGTCTGCGCCCAGGTTCTGGCGCCGATAGCCACCCAGGCTCCCGAATCGGTCGCCGACCTCTCCGACATGTTCACCGGCCCCGATTTCACGAGCATCGATCAGGACTCTGCTTCGTACGCCGACGGCACCGCGGCAGCAGCAGCTTTCGAGAAACTTCAGACCACGCTGGCCGGGTGTGCGGAGTATTCGGGAACCGATGCCGACGGAACGAAAATCACCTATCGCGTCGGCGGAGCGTCGGGCCCGAACGTCGGCGACGCGTCTTTCGCTTTCCGAATCATCACGGAGAGTGGCGGTTTCACCTTGGTCGCCGATGCGATCGTGGCCGCAGTCGGGACCACGTTGACCCAGGTGTCCGCAACTGCGCCGAGTCCGATCGCCCCCGACGTGCTGCACTCGATGGCATCGGCTGCCGCCGATCGCCTGCGCGCACAAACGCCCTGACAACGAGCGGATTAGACCCGTCTCGGCCTTACGCGAATGATTCGGGACCACAGACCCTTTGACAACTGCCCGTCCACACTGAACGGTGAGAGTAGGTACGAAACAGACCAACGCGACACACTGATGTGAGGAGCCAGAGTTCATGCCGGAACCCAGAAGGTCAGATCACACCGATTACGTAGCCGTCAATCCGATCTTCTCGAGGCCCGGCGAGGATTCGGTTGCATCGAAGTACACACTCGAACCCGACGGCATGCTTCCCGAGACCGCCTATCAGATCGTCCACGACGAAACGATGCTCGACGGCAATGCGCGGCTCAATCTCGCGACGTTCGTCAGCACGTGGATGGACGATCACGCCACCAAGCTGTATACCGAGTCGTTCGACAAGAACATGATCGACAAGGACGAGTATCCACAGACCGCCGCGATCGAAACCTATTGCTGGCGCATCCTTGCCGACCTCTGGCACTCGCCCTCCCCCAAGGACGCAATCGGTACCTCGACGATCGGTTCGTCCGAGGCGTGCATGCTCGGTGGCCTGGCGATGAAACGGCGCTGGCAGCACGCACGAAAAGCCGCGGGCAAGTCGACCGAAAAACCAAATCTCATCATGAGTTCCGCCGTCCAGGTGTGCTGGGAGAAATTCTGCAACTACTGGGACGTCGAGGCGCGCTACGTGCCGATCAGCGAGGAACACCGGACCCTCGACGGTCACGATCTGGACAAGTACGTCGACGAGAACACGATCGGCGTCGTCGCGATCATGGGTGTCACGTACACCGGGATGTACGAGCCGGTCCTGGAAATCTCGAAGGCACTCGACGCGATCCAGGAAAAGACGGGACTCGACGTTCCCATCCACGTCGACGGCGCTTCCGGCGCAATGATCGCCCCGTTCCTACAGCCCGAACTCGAATGGGATTTCCGGCTCCCACGCGTGCACTCCATCAACACCTCGGCGCACAAGTACGGACTCGTCTACCCCGGCCTCGGCTGGGTGGTCTGGCGATCGCAGGATCTACTTCCCGACGACCTCGTGTTCAAGGTGAGCTACCTCGGCGGCAGTATGCCGACCTTCGCGCTGAACTTCTCGCGGCCCGGCGCTCAGGTGATCCTGCAGTTCTACTTGTTCCTGCGTCTCGGCCACGACGGCTATCGCGCGATCCAGCAGTCCTCACAGGACGTGGCGAAATTCCTCGCCGAAGGAATCGGGAAATTGGACGCCTTCGAACTGTGGAACGACGGTTCCGACATCCCGGTCTTCGCGTGGCGCCTCGCCGAGGGCCACACGTCCAACTGGACGCTGTACGACCTGTCCGACCGACTGCGGGGCAAGGGCTGGTTGGTGCCGGCCTATCCCATGCCGGACGATCTCTCGGATCTGACAGTGCAGCGCATCGTGGTTCGTAACGGACTGAGCATGGACCTGGCAGCCAATCTGCTGCGCATCATCGAAGAGGAAACCGCGTTCCTCGACGAACTCGACAGCCCGATGCCGCGGCCACGCGTCACCGAGGGATTCCATCACTGACGACGCTCACTGCATGAAGAGCGGCCGCCGACTCCCTTTCGGGAGTCGACGGYCTTCGAGAGCTTCCAGACGCCGTCCTCGTAGACGAACGAAGCCTGCAGACCCTGCTGCAGCGGCTGGCCGTTGACGACGATGTTCAGCGAAGCTGCGGCCGTCTCGCTACCCGTGTCGGTGACCGGGTCGAGGATCTCGACCTGCGCGCCGGCAGCCTTGGCGGCAGCGGCGACCTGGTTGATCAGCTCGGGATCCTGCTCGGCGCCCTGGACGAGGTTGACCTTGTCTGCGGCCGGAACGGTCTCGTCGAGTGCCTGAGCGACCTTGCCGTTGAGCTCAGCAGACGTCGGGAGCTCGGGAGCTGCAACGTCCGTGGTGCTGGTGGTGGCCGTCGCACTCTTGGACGTCGTGGTGGGTGAGTCGGTCTTGTCATCCGAGCCACAAGCGGTCATCGTCAGGGCTGCTGCGATCGCCACGGCTGCAACGGTCATCTTCTGAAGCTTCAACTTCTCAGTCCTATCCATTCGGGTGTTCACATTCGAGCGTCAGTCGAACATCGTGCTTGCTCGAGGATCGTCGACAACATTACCCAACGGTAAGCGGAAAAAGTCTAAGGACATCCTCAGAGAAGGCTGTCGACCGCATCTGCTACCTCGAGCACCTCATCCGATTCGGCGAAGGTTTTGGCTATTCCCGTTCCGCTGGAACGGGTTTCGAAGCGAACTGTCACCACTCCGTGCCCGGCGCCCTGCACCCAACCGTGTCCGTATTCTGGATGCTTCACGTCCAAACCAGGGTGCCAGTAGCGCTGAGGGACGCGTGCGGCCACCGGAACGTCGAGTTCGGCCTCATCGAGGGCGCCCGTGAGAGTCTCGACCGGATAGCCGGGAACGTCCTGATCCAACTCGGGAAAAAGTGATCCTTGCCGAACGGTGGACAAACCGGCGAATCCCACACCGACCAGGCGAATCGGCCCCAATTCCTGTGGATCGATGACCTGTTTCTGCGCGGTCGCGATAAGGATTTGGCGGTCGATCGTGGCAAACGGCAGCGTCACGGATCGCGTCAGAATGCTCATGTCGGACTTCTTGAGCTTCAGTACGACGGTGCGAGCAGCTCTTCCGTCCTTCTCCAGCCTGGAAAATGCTGCACGACCACTACTTTCGACGGCCGCGCGCAATTGTGCCATCGTGACGATGTCTGCGGCGAACGTGGATTCCGCGCTGATCTGCTTGGATTCGGCACGCTCGGCGACCGGCCGATCGTCGATCCCCTGCGCAAGCCGATGCAACCCCGGTCCGACAGTGGTTCCGAGTATCGACGCCACCTCGGCTATGGGAGTGCGGGCAAACCCTCCGATGGTTTCGATGCCGAGACGCTTGAGCTTTTCCTCGGCAACAGGACCGATCCCCCACAGCTTTCGCACCGGAAGAGGATCGAGCAACTCGTGCTGCATCCCGGGAGGAATCACTGCGACGCCGTCGGGCTTTGCCAGTCCCGACGCGATCTTGGCGACCTGCTTACCTGCGCCGGCACCGATCGAGGCGACCAACCCGGTCTCGGCCTTGATCAACGCCCGCAGGTCCTCGCAAAACGCGCGGACCTCGTCGGCCCCAACTCCGGCCAACTCCACCGGTTCACCGAAGGCCTCGTCCACCGACAATTGCTCGAGGATCGGCATACGAAGGCGCAACGCGTCGAAGGTGCGTTTACTCAGAACTGAATACAACGACATCCGCGGTGGCAATACCACCGCTCCGCCACCGACCATCCGGCGTGCTTGGTGCATCGGCATTGCCGAACGCGCACCGAAAACTCTCGCTTCGTAACTTGCCCCGGCCACCACTCCGCGCCCGCCCAAGCCGCCGACCAGCACCGGCCGACCTCGCAGCGTGGGACGCGTCAACTGCTCGGCGGAAGCGAAAAACGCATCCATGTCGAGATGCAGCACCCACCTGCGACTTCGTGTGGGATCACCTTGATTCATCGGGAGTTACGGTTCTCTCAAAAGTAGGTGCAGAATTTACGTCCGCGCCTTCTTCTTGGGCGACTTCTTCTTCGGCAGGGGTAGTACGTCGGCAGTCCGTTGAATGAAGGCGTGCAGGTGATCGAGGTCCTGCAACCGTTCCTCCGTCACCCGGTAGTAATCCTTCGCTCCCGGGTACGGCGGAGCCAGATCCGCCTCTGATCCGAACTCCGCACTGACCTCGGTGGGTTTGACGAACAGAACGTCTCCGCAGATCAAGCCCACGATCTTCTCGTCGCAATACAATCCGTACTCGCCGAACATCGCCCTTGCCCGCACGTCGAGCGGTTCCAACTGCTCGAGAATGCGCGCCACGGTTTCCTTGCTCGTACTCATGAGAGCAAACTACTCCGGCACCCCGACATACAGACATTCATCGGGGAACCGGAGTAGTTACGGCGGTATTAGACCTTCGTGATCGCGGCGCGGATACCGTCACCGAGATCGACGGCGTCGTCTCCCGCTTCACCCACCGAGAACGAGGTGGCCAGAACCTCACCGGCGATCAATTCGCGATGACGCTCCGCCCACTCCTTGCAGTCCTGCGGAACCTCGAGTACGACGTTGATCCGGTCCGAGACGTCCAAACCGGCGGCACGACGCGCATCCTGCAACTGACGGATACGGTCCTTCGCCCAGCCCTCGGCTTCGAGTTCCTCCGTCACGACGGAATCGAGTACGACGAGTCCCGCACCGTCGGGCAATGCAGCCGTCGAATCAGGCTCGGCTGCAACCAGTTTCTGCGTGTACTCCTCGGGCAGCAGTTCGATGCCCGCCGCAACCACGACGCCGTCAGCGTTCTCGGTCCAGTCGCCCGCCTTGACCGCCTTGATGACAGTCTGAACGGACTTGCCCAGACGCGGTCCTGCAGCACGCGCGTTGACCGCGATCTCGAAGCGCCCGTGCACGTCGACGTCATCGGTCAGATCGACCTTCTTGACGTTGACCTCGTCGGCAATCAGTCCGAGGAACGGACGCAGACGCTCGGCATCCGGCGCCGCAACCGTGACCTCGGGCAGCGGAAGACGAACTCGCAGATTCTGCGCCTTGCGCAGGCTCAGCACCGTGGAGCACACGGTCCGGACGTCGTCCATCGCCGCTACCAGCTCGGGGTTCGCGGGGAGCTCCGACGCCTCGGGCCAATCAGCCAGGTGAACCGAGCGCTCCCCGGTCAACCCGCGCCAGATCACCTCGGATACCAGCGGCAACAGCGGCGCAGCGAGACGCGTCACGACCTCGAGCACGGTGTGCAGGGTGTCGATCGCGTCGCGATCCTCGTCCCAGAACCGCGAACGAGACCGTCGCACATACCAGTTGGTGAGCGCATCACAGAACAACCGAAGCTCGTCGCACGCGCCGGCGATGTCGTTGACCTCGAGGGCCTCGGTGATCACGTCGCGGGTGGTAGCGAGCTTGGCCAGGATGTACTGATCTAGGATGTTCTCCGAATCGGTACGCCACACACCGGATTCCGGCGCGTACAACTGCAAAAAGCTCCAGGCGTTCCACAGCGGGAGCAACGCCTGACGTACGCCTTCGCGGATGCCCTGCTCGGTCACGATGAGGTTTCCGCCGCGCAAGATCGGCGAGGACATCAGGAACCATCGCATGGCATCGCTGCCGTCGCGGTTGAACACCTCCTTCACGTCCGGGTAGTTGCCCTTGGACTTGCTCATCTTCAGTCCGTCGTCGCCGAGCACGATGCCGTGCGCAGCAACGGTTTTGAACGCCGGACGATCGAAGAGTGCGGTTGCCAGTACGTGCAGCGTGTAGAACCAGCCGCGAGTCTGCCCGTTGTACTCGACGATGAAATCGCCCGGGAAATGGCCCTCGAACCATTCACGGTTCTCGAATGGGTAGTGCACCTGCGCGTACGGCATCGAACCGGATTCGAACCAGCAGTCGAGCACCTCGGGAACGCGGCGCATCATCGACTTCCCGGTCGGGTCGTCGGGGTTCGGACGGACCAGGTCGTCGATCATCGGGCGATGCAGGTCGGTCGGACGCACACCGAAGTCTGCCTCCAACTGATCGAGCGAGCCGTACACGTCCGTACGCGGGTACTGCGGATCGTCCGACACCCACACCGGGATCGGGCTGCCCCAGTAACGGTTTCGGCTGATGTTCCAGTCTCGTGCACCTTCGAGCCACTTGCCGAACTGGCCGTCACGGATGTGCTCGGGCACCCAGGTGATGTCCTTGTTCAGCTCGACCATGCGATCTCGGAACTTGGTGACCGCGACGAACCACGAGGGAACCGCCATGTAGATCAGCGGCTGCCCACTGCGCCAACTGTGTGGGTACGAGTGCTCGATCGTCTCGTGCCGCAGCAGCTTTCCGGCAGCCTTGAGGTCCTTGATGATGACCGGGTTGGCGTCGAACACCATCAGGCCCTCGTACGGCGGAACCATCGAGGTGAACTTTCCACCCGGATCGAGCGGCTGTACGACCTCGATACCGTTGGCCGTGGCCACGTCCATATCCTCTTCACCGAAAGCCGGTGCGAGGTGGACGATTCCGGTTCCGGAGTCGGTTGTCACGTAGTCCGCCGAGAGCACGACGTGCGCATTCGGATGTCCGAGGAAGAAGTCGAACGGCGGAGTGTACGACAGTCCGACCAGCTCGGCGCCCTTGTGACGGGAAACGACCTCGGGGTCCTCCCCCAGTTCACGTGCGTAATGAGCTACCCGTGCTTCTGCGAGCACGTACCGCTTTCCGTCCTCGCCGAGCACCTGGACGTAGTCGACCTCGGGATGAACCGCAGTGGCCAAGTTGGACGGCAGTGTCCACGGAGTCGTGGTCCAGATGATCGCGTTTGCGCCGTCGAGGGGTGAACCCGGAGCGACCAGCGGCATGTCGACCGTGACTGCAGGATCCTGACGCATCTTGTACGCGTCGTCGAGACGAGTCTCCTGATTGGACAGCGGAGTCTGCTCGTACCAGCTGTAGGGCAGCACACGGAAGCCCTGATAGATCAGGCCCTTGTCGTGCAGCTCCTTGAAGGCCCACATGACGGACTCCATGAAGTCGACGTCCAGGGTCTTGTAGTCGTTGTCGAAATCGACCCAGCGCGCCTGGCGGGTGACGTAGTCACGCCACTCGTCGGTGTACTTGAGCACCGAGGCCTTGCAGTACTCGTTGAACTTGGCCAGACCCATGACTTCGATCTCGGCCTTGTCCTTGATGCCGAGCTGCTTCTCCGCTTCGAGCTCTGCCGGAAGGCCGTGGCAATCCCAGCCGAAGCGTCGTTCGACCTTGCGTCCACGCATTGTCTGGAAGCGCGGCACCAGGTCCTTGACGTACCCCGTCAGCAGGTGGCCGTAGTGCGGCAAACCGTTTGCGAATGGCGGTCCGTCGTAGAAAACGAACTCTTCGTTACCGTCCCGATTGGAAACCGACGCACGGAAGGTGTCGTCGTCGTCCCACTGTTTCAGGACTTTCTGTTCCAGTTCGGGGAACTTGACTCCGGTGTCGGCGGGGACACCGTAGTCGACTTTGGGATACCCGTTACTCGCCATGGCGATCTCCTCGTGCCAGTCGGACTCGGCACGGGGACGACGTGACGCTTGTGCGCCGACACCGCGGTACCACCCCGTTTGCACCCCGCAGATCCGTGCTTTCACACCGGATCTCGAGCTGCCACTCGATCGAGCTGTGACGGGCTCACCCGTTCGGTTCTACTGGGTCCTCGACACGTACGAAAGCGTCGACAACCGTTCTTCCGAAAGCTCCCCGGTGATTGCCGGATCACAGCCTGGTATTCGTGTTGGACAGTCTAATACTCGTCCTGGACCTTGTCGGAACTCGCCCTAGGTCTTGTCGGGGGCACCCGGCGACCCGCCGTGGTTTCCCTGATTGTCGTCGTTGGCAGTAGCTGCATCATCGGTCGAGGAATCCGAGGAACTCTCGACTCGACCGTAAGGCGACGACACGCCGCTGCCCGATATCGGGTCATCCAACGAAGGAACCGCCTTCCTGCTGGTCAGCGCACTGACCAGCAGGAGGACGGCACCTGCTACACAAATCGCGATACATGCCCACGCCCAGATCAGCGACCCTGTGGTCAGGGCAACGATCAGGAGAGCGAAGCCAACTCCCGCGAGAACCAACGTCACGACCAGCACGTATCAACCTTTGTCCGGTCCGATAGCTGAGCCGACGAGGCGCTCTCGGTCAGCTGTTTCCCTTGGCGAAGGACGGGCTGTAGGAATCCTGTCCACCGTCGACCGGAACGGCCGAGCCACGCTGTTCGAGCTCTTCGAGCTGCGATTCCAGGTAGGACTTCAGGCGCACCCGGTACTCACGTTCGAACGTCTTGAGCTGCTCGATACGGCCCTCGAGGACCGAACGCTGCTGGTTGATGGTCGCCATGATTTCGGTGTGCTTCTTCTCGGCGTCTGCCTTGAGAGCGTCTGCCTTCTCCTGAGCCTGGCGAAGCTGGGTCTCAGAGCGAGTCTGAGCGTCGGTCAGCATTGCCTCCGACTTGTTGCGCGCATCCGCGATCATGCCGTCGGCCTTGCTGCGAGCCTCGCTCATGAGCTGCTCGGAGTTGGTGCGAGCACTGCCGAGCAGCTGCTCGGATTCGGTCTTGGCATCGTTGGTGAGGCGATCCGCCATCTCCTGAGCCAGTCCGAGGACCTTCGCGGCCTGCATGTGGGTGTCGCCACTCTGCGGCGCTGCAACGGCAGCGGCGGCGGGAACCGGAGCTGCAACGGGTGCAGGCTTGGGCGGTTCGACGACCCGAGCGGGCTCCGGCTTGGGCTGCGCTGCGACGGGTGCTGCCTGCTGAGCAGGTGCCGGCGACTTCTTGGCAGCCGCGAGCTCCTGATCCAGCTCACCTACGCGCTGGCGCAGGTCCGCATTCTCTTCGATGAGCTGCGACAGCGCCTGCTCGACGAGGTCGAGGAATGCGTCGACCTCGTCCTCGTTGTAGCCACGCTTGCCGATAGGCGGCTTGCTGAACGCAACGTTGTGCACGTCAGCTGGAGTCAGTTGCGGCATGGAAGGATCCCTTCACGCGTCATTTGGCGGTCTAGCAAGCATTCAGTTGCAACACAGTCTACGTAGTGGCGAACCACCGGATGAGTTATGGCTTCCATTCTGGCATACCACTCACTCGGACTGCGCTCAGCGAACAACCGACATCAGGATGATGACGATGAAAAGCAAGACCATGATGGATAGATCCAAGCGAACTCCACCGAGGTTGATCGGGGGGATCAACCTGCGGAGCAGTTTCACCGGAGGATCGGTGATCGTAAAAATGGTTTCGAGAATGACTGCGACCAATCCGGTCGGTCGCCAATCTCTGGCAAACGAACGAACGAACTCGACGATCACTCTGCCGATCAGCAACAGCCAGAAGACAACCAGCACCAGATAGATCACAGAGAGAAGCGCGTCCACACCCTCACTCTGCCTGACTTCTGCGGTGTGTCCAAAACAGACACACCGCAGCAATTCCGGAACCGGCCCGCATCGAGTCCGTCTTGTAACGGCCGGCGATGGGTCCGAATGCGGCGTCCGCCGAGACGGGCCGCCGTTCGAATGTGCTCACGTCACCCCTGCTCAGGGGCCGGACTGCGGTCGAGACCATCATTTCTGGCTGTAGAAACCCGTCTCCGCGATACGACGGCGTTCCTCAGCGGAAACGTCGATGTCAGCCGGTGAGAGAAGAAACACTTTGGTGGCTACCTTGTCGAAAGAACCACGCAATGCGAACGCCAGGCCGGCCGCGAAATCGACCAGACGCTTCGCGTCGGCGTTGCTCATGTCGACCAGATCCATGATGACGGGGGTGCCGTCGCGGAACCGCTCACCGATGGTGCGGGCCTCTGCGTAGCTCTGCGGACGCAGTGTCGTGATCTTGGCGAGCGGGCCGCCGTCATCGACAACAGGCGCACGTCGCGCTTCGGGACGCTCTGCACGGGCGTCGACCGCGAGGTTTCCACGGCTTGCCGGACGCGGCGCCATCGCCGGGCGGCTACTGCGGCTGGGAACGGTGTCGACGCGGGGCCGGGAATCGTAGCGATCGAACTCCGCGTCCTCTTCGTCACGACGACTGGGCGCGTAGCTCGCCTTCGAGAAGGCAGGTTCGACGAACTCGCGGTCGTCGCGCTCGGCATAGCCGTCGTGACTACGACGGGGTGCGCGGCGAGCCTGATCGGGCTCCTCCACGTATTCGTCCTCGTAGTCATCGAGGGGAACCATGCCGAAGTAAGCCTTGAACTTATGCAGGTTGCTCATTGATCGACCTTCCTTGGCGCGGCGGAATCAATCCGACTGCGACCGGTCGCAGCGGTGTGGACGGGTTGGGCGATCACCTGAGCGATCACCTCGAGATTACTGGTCGTGAGCCGAGCAGTGCGGTTCCGACACGCACGCACGTTGATCCGTGGCGCACTGCGGCCTCCAGATCACCGGTCATGCCAGCCGAGAGTTCGGTTGCCCGGGGATGCGATTCGAGAATCAAAAGATGTGCCCTGCGGAGGATTTCGAACTGCTCGTCCGGATCTGATCCAAGTGGCGGGACGGCCATCAGTCCCGCAAATTCGAGACCTTCGGCTGATTCGATCCGCTCGGCGAGAGGGGTTAGCTCTCCCGTCGGAACTCCGCCACGCGCAGGGTCTCCGTCGAGACTTACCTGGATGAGCACCCGCAGCGGCGCTTTACGCTCCCCGTCGGACAAAGCTCCGAGCGCCGCCCGATCGAGTGCATCGGCCAGTCGTGCACTGTCCACCGAGTGAATTGCGTAGGCCCACTTCGCTACCGAACGCGCTTTGTTGCGCTGCAACTGCCCGATCATGTGCCAGCGAACCGGATCGTCGATCGCGCCGCTCTGTGCAGCGCCGTCGAAGTCCGCGACCTTCTCCACTGCTTCCTGCTCACGAGACTCACCGAATTCACGGCAACCCAGTTCGTACAGGATTCGGGCGTCGGACGCCGGAAAGAATTTGGTAACTGGCAGCAGTGCTACGTCGGAAACTTCACGACCGGCGGCAAGGCAGGCGGCCGCCAGCCGCGCACGCACCGAGTCGAGTGCCGTCGATATTTCTGTCAGCCGCATATCCGTCTGGCGCATTTCTGCCTAGACGGTTTCCTGCGCTGCGGGCGCTTCCATCCAGATCACTGCAGCTTGACGCCCGGTCAGAGATTCTCGGCGATGACTGAACAACGCGCGATCCTCGATCGTGCACCGCGGGTCCTCGGCAACACCGGACACACCCGCGGCGAGCAACTGCTTACGCAGTCCCGCACGCAGATCGAGTCCCGGCGTGCCCTTCTCGGTGCGAGTTGCGCTGCCCGGCAAGTGCTTTTCCACGTCCGCACGCATCGCGGCGGGAACCTCGTACTGGCGTCCGCTCGCTGCCGGGCCGAGGAAGGCACCGATACGTGAGACGTCCGCGCCCTGTCGCACCATCTCCGCGAGGACACGCGGGACGATACCGATGCGGGCACCGATCCGTCCGGCATGAACTGCCGCGATCACACCGGCCTCCTCGTCGGAGAGCAGAACGGGAACACAGTCTGCGCTGAGGGTGGCGAGCGCCAGGCCGGGAACGGTGGTGACCAGAGCGTCCGTCACGGGAATCACTTCGTCGGTCGGTTCCGTCACGACAGTGACGTTGCGCGAGTGGATCTGTTCCATCCACACGAGATGGTCAGGCTCGACGCCTATTTCGCGTGCCAGACGACGGCGATTCGCCTCGACGGCTGCCGGATCGTCTCCGACGTGATCGCCGAGATTGAACGACTCGTACGGCGACGCGGAAACACCACCGGCTCGGCTGGTCACGACGCGGCGAATGCGGGTGCGGATGGTCGACTTCTCGGTACTCAAGATAAGTGTGCTCACAAACGTCGAAAGTTGTCGTCCGGCTCAGACGTGACCGGACATCCAGTCAAGAACAGGGTACCCAGAAATTCCGGGCACCCTGTTCTCGAAACTGTTTGTAGCCCTGCGTCAGCGACGCATGAAGACAGGCACATCGACGTCGTCGTCGCCCTCGTCTTCCTGGACCGGCGCATGGCGTGGGCCACCGATCGGAGGCAAGCTACCCGAACCCGTCGTCTCGCGCGCTGCGGAAATCGGCTGCTCGCCAGCAGGTTCGGCGGCCACCGGTGACCGGCCGACCTCACCCGCGCGCCCGGCGCCGATAGCTCCACGTCCCTGTGCGGTCGACTCCACGGGACGACGAGCCGGAGCTCCTCCGTCGAATCCCGCAGCGATGACCGTCACACGAACCTCGTCACCGAGTGAATCGTCGATGACCGTTCCGAAGATGATGTTGGCGTCGATGTGCGCGGCTTCCTGCACCAGCGAAGCCGCCTCGTTGATCTCGAACAGGCCCAGATCGCTACCGCCGGCGATCGACAGGAGAACGCCGCGGGCGCCTTCCATCGATGCTTCGAGGAGAGGCGAATTGATCGCAGATTCCGCCGCCTTGATCGCGCGTCCCTCACCACGTGAGGATCCGATGCCCATCAACGCACTGCCTGCACCGGACATGACACCCTTGACGTCCGCGAAGTCGACGTTGATCAGACCCGGGGTGGTGATGAGGTCGGTGATGCCCTGGACACCGTTGAGGAGAACCTCGTCGGCGCTGCGGAAGGCGTCCATGAGGCTGACGGCCGCGTCACCCAACTGGAGCAGGCGATCGTTGGGAATGACGATCAGCGTGTCGCAGGACTCACGGAGCGCCTGGATTCCGGTATCCGCCTGTCCCCCACGACGCTTGCCCTCGAAGGAGAACGGCCGAGTCACGACGCCGACGGTGAGTGCGCCCAGCTTCCGGGCGATGCTTGCCACGACAGGGGCACCACCGGTTCCGGTGCCACCACCCTCGCCTGCGGTCACGAACACCATGTCGGCGCCCTTGATGACCTCTTCGATCTCGTCCTTGTGATCTTCGGCTGCCTTGCGACCCACTTCAGGGTCAGCACCGGCGCCGAGGCCACGGGTCAATTCACGACCGACGTCGAGCTTGACGTCGGCGTCACTCATCAGAAGGGCTTGCGCGTCCGTGTTGACCGCGATGAACTCGACTCCCTTGAGTCCCTGTTCGATCATGCGGTTGACTGCGTTCACGCCGCCGCCGCCGATGCCGACGACCTTGATTACGGCGAGGTAGTTGTGCGGGGGCGTCATCGGCTCTCGCCTTCCGTGTCGTGTTTCACGCTGTTTGTCAGTGCTGCTGTCTTTTTACTGCTGCTGTATTTGTAACTGCTGGTGTATTTGTTACTGCTGGTGTTCGAGATAAACTCTAAACCTCAACCACAGGGTTAGAGTTATGTCAAGTATTCGATCTGAAACGAAACGCTATGCACCGTCGTCGCGTTCCGCCATTAGGCGCGCCGAGACACACCGAAGTATTTGCCACGCACCGGCGCACGGGTGCACCGTGCGCTATCGGACCGTCGGAAGATCAGGACTGGACACGTCGTACGTCTGCCCCGGTTGAGTCAACAGAGGAAGCGTCACGGCAGCCTTACGATCCGAGTGCTCGACACCGCCCCAGTTTACGACGCGACCGTCGAGCAGAGTCAGCGTGACACTCGAAATCGACCGAGCGGCAACCTCTCCCACCTGAAATCTCAGATCCGGCGGCAACACCGACAACACCTCGAGCGCGGCAAGCGTCGGCTCGTCGTTCCATCCCGGCGTCGGTGTCACCAGACGCGGAACCCCCGGCGGCGGGACTCCCATCTCGAAGTCGACACCCTTCTCGTCCAGCAGGTGTGCCCCCTCGGGTGAGTCGACGAAGACAACCGGTACCCGTTCGGTGACGGTGACGCGAATGGTCGACGGATACATCCGCTGCACTCGGGCGGAGGCCACCTTCGGAATCGTCGCTACACGTGCGGCGGCGGCGCCGGTGTCGACCCGCATCAACGGCTGACCGGTCGGTACTGCCAGGAGCGAAAGGATCTGTTCCTCACTGACCGTCGTCGCACCGAGAACTTCGGTGCCCCGGACCGAGAGCACCGGAGACAACCAGGCCGTCAGCGCAATTCCCACCACCAGCACGATTGCCAGCGGTGCCACGATCAGCGGTCGCTTGAACCACTTACGAGTCGGCGTGGGTTCGGGAGCCGGCTCCGTCGACCGCGTCGAATATCGCGATTCGGTGCGAGTACTGCGCCGACGCGTACTGGTGGCTCGCCTGGCCTGAGGATCTCGACGCCCGCGACGACTTCGTGCGTCGGGTGTCATCGCGGCGCGGGATGCGGCGCCGAACGCAAAGCATCGAGGATCTGTTTGCCGAGCATGGTCACGTCACCGGCGCCCATCGTGATGACGATGTCGCCGGGGTGAGCCAACGCCGCCACCTGCTTCGGTGCCTGCGACAGATCGGGTTGATAGTGAACAGGTTTGGTGACCGATTGAGCGACAAGCGCACCGCTGACTCCCGGCATCGGCTCTTCGCGAGCACCGTAGACATCAAGAACCACTACCTCGTCGGCCAAGTCCAGTGCCTGCGCGAACTCCACGGCAAATGCCGCTGTGCGCGAATAGAGGTGAGGTTGGAAGACCACGATCACACGTCCGGCTGCCGAATTGGTCGACGACGAATCATCTTCCGGTCGAACCAGATCCGCGGCCGCGCCGAGAACCGCGCGAACTTCGGTCGGATGGTGGGCGTAGTCGTCGAACACCCGGACACCACGCTCGCGGCCGGTGAACTGGAAGCGGCGGTGGACGCCACCGAATCCGGCGAGCCCCTCGACGATCTCCTCGGTCTCGGCGCCCGCATCACGGGCGGCCAGCAGGGCGGCAAGTGCGTTGAGCGCCATGTGCCGACCCGGCACTGCCATCCGCACGGTTCGCGCGGCGCTCTCACCGGCCAGTTGGAACTGCAGGACTCCCCCGACGTCGTGTGCATGGAAGCCCAGTAGTCGGACTCCGACCTCGACGCYGTCGACAGGCTCGAAGGCAGTGCCCGCTTCTACTTCCTGCGCATCCGCTGATCCGTAACCGAGCACACGGATGTCCGAACGACCCGAGGCCACGATTCGCTTCGCGAGATCCGCAGATCCCGGATCGTCGAGGCAAGCAATCAAGAGTCCACCCGGACGTAGCTTGTCGACAAAATCGTCGAACACCTTCACATACGCTTCGACGCTGCCGAAGTAGTCGAGGTGATCGGCCTCGATGTTGGTCACGACGATCACGTTGGGGTCGTACTGAAGCAGCGACCCGTCGCTCTCGTCCGCCTCGGCGACAAAAACGTCACCGCTGCCGTGATGGGCATTCGTGCCCGCCTCGTTGAGTTCGCCGCCAACGGCAAACGAGGGGTCGAAACCGCAGTGCTGCAGGGCGACCACGAGCATCGAGGTCGTCGACGTCTTGCCGTGTGTTCCCGAAACCAGGAACGTGCGATTGCCCTGCATGAGTGATGCAAGGACAGCCGGCCGAAGAATCACCGGGATTCCGCGGCGAGCGGCCTCGACGAGTTCCGGGTTGTCCTTCGGGATAGCTGCGTGCGTCGTGACGACGACGGTCGGTCCACCTGGCAGCAGGTCGAGAGCATCGGCGTCGTGGCCGATCCGGACCTGTGCCCCGCGTGCACGAAGCGCCAGGACTCCTCGGCTCTCCTTGGCGTCCGAACCCGAGACAAGGCCCCCGCGGGAAAGCAGAATTCGAGCGATGCCGGACATACCGGCACCGCCGATTCCGACCATGTGTACTCGCTCGAGGTGGGCGGGCAGCGCGGTCATCGGTTTCCCCTTGCGTTTTCCTGGACGGCGTTTTCCTTTGCCGCGATGTCGAGCACGATCCGTGCGATCTCGGTTGCCGCCGTGCGGTGCCCGACATTGGCAGCGCCACTGCTCATCTTGTCGAGACGCGCGCTGTCGCTCAGCATCGGGACGACGGTGCCGGCGACGAACGTCGGCGTGAGCTCGTTGTCGGAGACGATGATCGCGCCGCCCGCTGCGACAACGGGTTTCGCGTTGAGTTCCTGTTCACCGTTGCCGTGCGGCAACGGAACGTAGACGGCCGGTAGTCCGACCGCCGAGACCTCGGCGACCGTCATCGCGCCCGAACGACAGATCGTCGCGTCGGCTGCGGCATACGCGAGATCCATCCGCGAAAGATAAGGAACAGCCACATACGGTGCCGTCTCCGAGTACTGCGTGACCTCGAGGGAGTTCTTGGGTCCGTGTGCGTGAAGGACCGAGATCCCGGCCTTCGCCAGTTCTTCCGCTGCTCCGGACACCGCGTCGTTGAGCGACTTCGCGCCTTGCGATCCGCCGAAGACGAGCAGAACGGGACCGTCCTGAGGCAGTCCGAAGTACTCGCGAGCTTGCGAGCGGAGTCCCGCTCGATCGAAATTGGCGATCGACGCGCGAACCGGGATGCCGACGATCTCGGCGTCCTGATCGCCGCGGTTCTTCACTCCGGAACCCGGAACAGCGGCAAGCACCCGCGTCGCCAGGCGAGCACCGATCTTGTTCGCGATGCCGGCACTGGCGTTCGCCTCGTGGATGACGATCGGAATCTTGCGGCGGCGCCGAAGAACACCGCCACGTGCGGCAAGATACGCCGGAAGCGCGACGTAACCACCGAAACCGACGATCACGTCGGCGTCGACGGAATCGAGTACCTCACGGGTCTTGCGCACCGAGGCGAGGATGCGTGTCGGCAATTTCACCAGATCCATCGTGGGCTTACGAGGAAGCGGAACCGGCGGAATGAGCTCGAGTGTGTACCCGCGGGCAGGCACCAAGGTGGTTTCGAGACCACGTGCTGTCCCGAGTGCGGTGATCCTGGTGTCGGGCTGAGCGGCCTTGACCGCGTCCGCGACCGCAAGTGCGGGTTCGATGTGACCAGCCGTGCCTCCCCCTGCCACCACTACCGACAGAGCCGATTTGTTGCCGCTCACCTACGAATTCCTCGCTCTCGAACTTCTCGTGGATCTTGTGCCCTACGTGTCGGCGCCTGCCGACGCTGACCATTCTGCCCTCCCGCGGTGCGCTTCCGTGACCCAGCGGCCGCACCTCGGTTGGAATCCGAGGAAGGGCGAGCGCCTTGATCTGCCCGCTTGCGTCGATCGCCCGTCTCGATCGCGCGCCGGCCGTCGCGTCCGCGTGCCGGTTCGATCTGTCGTGCGGGCTTCGGTCGACGGATAGGCCGGCCCCCTGACGGCGGGTGGTACAGCACCGGCTTGGGCAGTCTGAGCAACTTCGAGATCTTGCCGTCCTGCCCGGAGTTCAGAGCGGCAACTGCTTCTGGCTCGTGGCGCGCTGCATTGGCGATGACCCCGAACATGAACAGCGTGATCGCCAAGGACGAACCACCGGCGGAGACCAAGGGCAACTGGAGTCCGGTCACCGGCAGCAGTCCGATGACGTAACCGATGTTGATCATCGCCTGGCCGACGATCCAGGTAGTTGCGGTGGCCGACAGGAGCCGCCAGAACGGATCGATGCTGCGGGCTGCGATCCGCAATCCCGTGTACACGAATACAGCGAACAAACCGATCACCACAGCGCAGCCGACAAATCCCAGCTCTTCGCCGATGATCGCGAAGATGAAGTCGTTGTGCGCGTTCGGTAGGTAGTTCCATTTGGCGACGCTCTGCCCGAGTCCGCGACCGAAAACGCCGCCGTCTGCGAGCGAATACAAGGCCTGCTTGGCCTGATAGTTGTTGCCCTGCAGGTCATCACTCTTGTTGAAGAAGGCCTGGACTCGGTCGGATCGATACCCGGCCGTCATGGCCAGGACAGCGGCGCCGACAACGCCTGTCAGCGCTATCGAGCCGAAGAGTTTCAGTGGAAGCCCGCCGAACCACAGCAGGGCCCCGACGATGATTCCCAGTGCGATGGTCGTACTGAGGTTCGGCTGCGCGACGACCAAGGCGAAGACCAGCATCGCAGCGGGCACGAGCGGAATCAGGATCGACTTCACGGATCGGTCGTCCGGACGTCTCGAGGCCAACAGATGCGCGCCCCAGATCGCCAAGGCGACCTTCATGATTTCCGATGGTTGCACCGAGAATCCACCGACGTTGAACCAGCGACGCGCACCCTGCGCTTCGGTGCCGATTCCCGGAATCAGAACGAGTACCAGCATGATCAGCACGACGACGAACAGCGGAAACGAATACTGCCGGAGCACTCTCGCCGGGATCCGCAGCGCGACGTAGAAGAGCACCGCCCCGAGAATCGCGAAGATCAACTGCTGGGTGAACAACGAATATGCCGAGCCACCGGACACGTACTGCTCGACGCTCGACGCAGACAGAACCATCACGAGCCCCAAGACAGTCAACATCGTGGCAATCGTCACCACCAGGTGGAACGACGCCAACGGCCGCGCCAACCAGGCACCGATTCGGGTCTTGGGACCCTTGGTCATAGCAAGTTCCCGGCTTGGCCAGGCAAATCCGTGAACGGATCGGGTAATGCGGCTACGGCGGCGGCGAAACTGTCACCACGGTGTCCGTAGCTGGCGAACATGTCCAAGGACGCGGCGGCCGGGGCAAGTACAACTGCATCACCGGGGGACGCCAACTCGGCAGCTTCGACGACCACTGCGGCCATGACGGCATCCGCGTCGGCACCCGACGGCAGCCGGATGGTGAGAGTCGAGTTGCTGCTGTTTTCGCTCACCGCTTCATCGTCCCCCGACAGCACGTGCACCACGGGAACATCGGGCGCGTGTCGCGCCAGCGCGTCCTCGATCACACCGGCGTCACGGCCGAGAAGAACGGCGCCGGACAGTCTCGGTCCCACTTCGCTCACCAACTGCTCGACGCTTGCGCCCTTGAGCAGACCGCCTGCAACCCAGACGACGCGGTCGTGCGCGAGTATCGACGGCCTGGCTGCGTGCGGATTGGTGGCCTTGGAATCGTCGATGTACACAACGGACCCGACACGACCGACCAGGGCCCCTCGGTGTGGGCCGACCTTGTGTGCGGCCAGACCGCGTTCGACGACGTCGGCCTCGAATCCGAGTGCCCGCGCCAAAGCGGCAGCGGCCAGCGCGTCCATGACGCCTGCCGGGCCGGCCGGATCTATGGAAGCTGCTTCGGCCAAGCGGACGTGATCGCCGAAAGCGTTGTCCACGAGGTGTCCCGCTTCGACACCCAGTTCTCCTTCGCCCGGTTCACCCAATCTGAACCCGGTGACAATGTCTGCAGTTGCGCGAGTTCCCAGTTCGGAAGCGATTGCGTCATCGAGGCCGACCACCGCGACCTTTCCACTCAGCGCCCGCGACTTTGCCTCGGCGTACGCGCTCATTCCGCCGTGCCAGTCGAGGTGATCCTCGGCGACATTGAGGACGACGCCGGCATCCGGACGCACCGAAGGCGCCCAGTGCAATTGGAAAGACGACAGTTCGACAGCGAGGTACTCCACGCGCGGCGACGTCTCGGCGAGTGCGTCGAGTATCGGAAGCCCGATGTTCCCGCAGGCTCGGCCGACAACTCCGGCGGCGTCGAGAATCGACGCCAGCATCGACGTCGTCGTGGTCTTGCCGTTCGTCCCCGTCACGACGAGCCACTTACGGGGACCGCCGAAGTGCCCGCTGTGGTCGACGCGCCACGAGAACTCGACGTCTCCCCAGATGGGAATCCCGTGACCGGCGGCCGCTGCAAGGATCGGTGCATCGGGCCGAAAGCCCGGACTGGTGACGACGAGCCCGTACTCGGTGATCGAATCCGGAGCATCCTCGATCGAGGTGGTGGTCACCATGTCCGCGCCGMGCTCGGCGCAGCGCTCCGCAAAGTCCAAGGTCGAATCGGCGACCGTCACGACAGCACCAAGAGCGACGAGAGGTTCGATGGTCGCTTGACCGGACACCCGCCCTCCGGCGACCAGCACTCGCGTACCGCGGAGCCAGGACAGGTCGTTCTCGGAATCCGCTGAGCTGGTCATGGTTTTCAGCCTCCGAGCGCTGCGAGGTATTCGCTGTAGAAGAGTGCCAATCCGATAGCCGACGCAATAGCCGCCAGCAACCAGAATCTGATGATGACCGTGGTTTCAGCCCACCCGGCGAGTTCGAAGTGGTGATGGAACGGCGCCATTCGGAAGACCCGCCGTCGGCTGGACCGGAACACCGCTACCTGGATCACCACCGACGCGGCCTCCGCGACGAACAGTGCACCGATGACCACCATCAACAGTTCCGTGCTTGTGGTGATCGACAATCCGGCGAGCATGCCGCCGAGGGCAAGAGAACCGGTGTCGCCCATGAAGATCTTGGCGGGTGCGGCATTCCACCAGAGGAAACCGATGCACGCGCCGGCGCCGGCCGCGCAGAGCACCGCGAGATCGAGCGGGTCTCGGACGTCGTAGCAACCCTTACCGGGATTCGTCTCGCACGAGTAGCGGAACTGCCAGAACGTGATGATGACGTAGGCGCCGAGAACGAAACTCATCGCTCCGGCGGCCAGTCCATCGAGGCCGTCCGTCAGGTTGACGGCATTGGACCAGGCGCTGACCAGTAGGTAGCAAAAGGCGATGAAGACCACGGAACCGAGTGAGACGGTGGCGATGTCGCGGACGTACGACAAATGAACACTGCCCGGAGTCAGCCCGTCGTCACCGCGGAACTGCAGGGCCAAGATTCCGAAGGCAATGGCAGCGACGAACTGGCCGACCAGCTTCGCGGTCTTGTTCAGTCCCAGATTGCGCTGCTTGCGGATCTTGATGAAGTCGTCGAGGAAACCGACTCCACCGAGCGCGGTGGTCAGACCGAGAACGAGTAGGCCGGACGCCGATGGCCCCTCCGCGTTGTCCATTCCGAGACCGATGAGGTGTGAGCCGAGATAGCCGGCCCAGATTCCGGTCAGGATCGCGACGCCGCCCATCGTGGGAGTGCCTCGCTTGGCCTGGTGACTGGCTGGACCTTCGGTTCGGATCTCCTGCCCGAAACCTTGTTTCGAGAACGCCTTGATCAGGATCGGCGTGAGCATGATGGAGACCGCCAGCGCGATGCCTGCGGCGAGAAGAATCTGGATCACTGCGAATCCCCGCCGTTCTCGCCATCGGTGTTCGCGTCACCGGTGTTGTCGCTGGACGTTGCGGCCAGAATCGCTTCGGCGACCGTCCACAGTTCAACCGACTTGGATGCCTTCACCAGGACGAGATCGCCCGGTTCGAGTTCCGCTTCGAGAATGGCGATTGCCGCAGCTGCGTCTGGCACGACGACGGACTCGTCACCCCACGACCCCTCCATCACCGCACCTTGATGCATCGCACGCGAGGTGCGGCCCGTTCCGACGACGATCAACTTGCTGACATCTAGTCTGACGGCCAGGCGACCGATCGCGTCATGCTCGACGACCGATTCCGGCCCGAGTTCACCCATCTCACCGAGCACAGCCCAGCTACGGCGCCCGAAGTGCCGATCCGATCGCGCCATGGACACCAACGCTTTGAGCGCAGCGCGCATGGAATCGGGATTTGCGTTGTAACTGTCGTTGACGACGGTGACGCCGTCGGCGCGCTCGGTGACTTCCATCCGCCTCGCGGACGCTGCCTTCGTGCCCTCGAGGACACGCGCGATGTCTGCAACCGCGAGGCCGTTCTCGAGTGCGACGGCCGCAGCGGCAAGAGCGTTGCTCACGTGATGTTCGCCGTGAACGGCCAGGCGAATACGCGCAGAACCCTGTGAACAGTTCAGCGTGAAGGAAGCCCGGGCCTGGTCGTCGACAACAACGTCGGTCGCCCGAACGTCGCAGTCTTCGGACTGACCGACGAATACGATCCGGGCCTTGGTTCGACTCGCCATTGCGGCGACCATGCGGTCGTCGGCGTTGAGGACCGCAACTCCACCGTCGGCTGCCGACGGGAGTGCTTCCACCAGTTCACCTTTGGCGACCGCGATCGCTTCACGCGAACCGAATTCACCGAGATGGGCGGTGCCGACATTGAGAACGACGCCGATCTTCGGCGGCGCGATCTTGGTCAGTTCGCCGACGTGACCGACCCCACGGGCCGACATCTCGAGGACCAGGAAGCGGGTCTTCTCGTCGGCGCGGAGCACAGTCCACGGCAAACCCAGTTCGTTGTTGAACGAGCCTGGTGGGGCGACCACCTCACCGCGCTCGCGAAGCAGCGCCGCAATCAGGTCCTTGGTCGAGGTCTTGCCTGCCGAACCAGTGACACCGACCAGCGTCAGCCCGCCCCCCGAAGCCGACCCCTCTGCTGCCAGTTCGTCGACCACGGCCCTGGCCAGGAGGCCGAGGGCATGCAAGACGGCAGCCCCGGATCCGTCTGTGTCATGTTCGAGCAACATCACAGCGCTCGGACCGTCGTTCGGTACCGACGGGACAACTATCGCCGGAACCCCGACCGGCCGCGCTGCTAGCACCGCCACCGCACCGGCGGCCACCGCCGCTTCCGCATGGTCGTGACCGTCGACGCGTGCGCCGGGGAGTGCGAGAAACAGTCCACCTGGACCAGCCTTGCGCGAATCGAATTCGACGGTTCCTGTCACCTGAGTCGACGGATCGTCGACGTCATGCAGGGTTCCTCCGACGATCTCGGCGATCCGAGAGAGCGTCATCGGGATCATTGCTTGCCTCCATGTGCTGTGTTGATCGCGAATCGGCCGATCATTTCGCCCAACACCTCGCGGTCGTCGAATGGGTGTTTGACCCCGTCGATTTCTTGACCCACTTCGTGGCCTTTGCCTGCCACCAGTACTACGTCGCCTGGCTGCGCCCACCGGACTGCTTGCTCGATCGCGAGCGCCCGGTCCCCCACTTCGCGAATCTCGCCGCGTTCGGATTCGGGAACGTCGATGGCGCCTTGCATAACCGAAGCGCGAATTTTCGCGGGATCCTCGGTGCGCGGGTTGTCGTCGGTGACGATCAGCAGGTCTGCGCCCCTCGCACCAGCTTCGCCCATGAGGGTGCGTTTGCCGGCGTCGCGGTCACCGCCCGCACCGACGACCACAGCCACTCGGCCGGGAACCTGATTGCGCAGGGTGGCGATCACGGCTTCGAGCGCTGCCGGTTTGTGGGCGTAGTCGACGACTGCCAGGAAGCTCTGCCCACGGTCGATCCGCTGGACCCGTCCGGGGACATCCACCGTTCCGAGTGCTCGAACAGCAGCGTCCGGATCGAGTCCGGCCGCGAAGCTGACAGTCAGTGCCAAGGCTGCGTTGGCCACGTTGTATCGACCGGGGAGGCGAAGCGAGACGGGCCACGATTGTCCGTCCGGTCCGACCAACTCGAAGGTCTGCGAGCCGTCCTCGGCAACCTGGACGGCGCCGACCTTCCACTCGGCCTCGGCCGTCGAGGTCGAGACCGTGGTCACCGCATCGCTCTCGTCGGTCGCGGCCAACTCAGCCATCCGTCGACCCCATACGTCGTCGACGCAGACGACGGCATGCTCGGCTCGCACCGTCGACTCGGGATCGAACAGTCGAGCCTTGGCCTGGAAGTACTCCTCGAAGTCCCGATGGAAATCCAGGTGGTCCTGCGAAAGATTGGTGAACGCGCCGATGTCGAAGCGGATGCCGTCGACGCGTCCGAGAGCCAGCGCGTGACTGGACACCTCCATGACAACGGTATCGATCCCCTGCTCTGCCATCACGGCGAAAAGAGCATGGAGTTGCGGAGCTTCCGGCGTGGTCAGAGCGCTGGGTACTCGGCGGCCGTCGATCCGAGTCTCGATGGTGCCAACCAGACCGGGCTTGCGGCCGGCTCCGGCAATCGCCGCTTCGAGCAAGTACGACGTCGTCGTCTTGCCGGATGTGCCGGTAATGCCGACGACCTGCATCTTCTCCGATGGCCGGCCGTAGATCTCCGCTGAGATCTCACCGAGCACATCCCGCGGGTTCGGATGAACGAGAACCGGGACGGACCGGTCGGGCGCCTTGCCGGCGGCCTCGATCAATTCGAGACCGGCCTCGTCGGTCAAGATCGCGGTCGCACCGCGCCCCAGAGCGTCGACGGCGAACTGAGCGCCGTGCGTCCTGGCACCGGGCAGAGCGGCGAAGAGGTCATCGGCCACGATTCCCTGCGCACGCAGGTCGACGCCCTTGACGACGACCTCCGACGACTGTGATCCCGGTTGCCCGACCCATTCGAGGCGAGCTCCGGACAATTCGGAGAGCGCCGTGATCGCGGTAGCAACCGGTTGTGTCGGACGCGTCCCGGGAGCGCCGTCCGAGTTCGACGATTGCAAACGATTCGGCACTGTCACTCGACTCCTGGCAATTGTCGTTGTTCTATCGCGGTCGTTGTTCTGTGGCGGTCGCAGCGCAAGCAAAGTTCGGCGTACTGCGATGAATGAGGTTACTGCGACGTTTGAGATTACCGTGTCCGGGATTCACCCGAAGACCCTGTCGAAACCGACACACCGCAATCAGTCCGCCTGCAACACCAACTTGCGACCGGGGTCCGGCGACATCGGAACGCTGTCACGCTGCAGCATCCACGACGCGATGTTGTGGAACAACGGTGCTGCCGATTGACCGCCGCCGCCGTCCACACCGCGAACCGGTGCGTCGAGCATGATTCCGATCACGAATCGGGGGTTGTCCGCGGGCGCGATCCCCGCGAAGGTGATCCAGTAGTTGGAGTTGGAGTAGCACTTGCACGCGGGATCCACTTGCTGCGCGGTGCCGGTCTTTCCGCTGACCTGGTATCCCTCGACGCCCGCGGCAACACCGGTTCCTCGTTGGTTGCCGGTGTCTTCCTGAGTGACCGATCGGAACATGTCCCGAACCGTCGACGCTGTCTGGGCGCTGACCACCTCGACACCCTCGGGCTGCGGCGTCTCGGTCCGAGTGCCGGAAGAATCGACAGTCGACTTCACGATTCGCGGAGGAATTCGCACACCGTCGTTGGCAATGGCCTGGTACATCCCGGTCATCTGCAAGGTTGTCATCGAAAGACCCTGCCCGATCGGCAAGTTCGCGAAGGTTCCGCCGGACCACTGATCGCGACTCGGGACGCTGCCGGCGCTCTCGCCGGGAAGTCCGACGTCTGTGCGTTGTCCGAGGCCGAACCTGTTCAGCATGTCTGCGTAGCGATCCTCGCCCACTCGCTGAGCGAGCATCAAGGTGCCGACGTTCGAGGACTTTCCGAACACACCGGTAGAGGTATACGGGGCCACACCGTGATCCCACGCATCCTTGACTGTGGCACCGGACATCGTGATGCTGCCCGGGACTTGCAGAACTTCGTCCGGAGTTGTCTTACCGTCCTCGATGGCCGCTGCTGCGGTGACGATCTTGTTCACCGATCCGGGCTCGAACGGCGTGCTGACCGACGGATTGCCCATTTCGGCTGTCGGCGCGTTCTTGTCGATGCCGATCGCGGGGTTGAAGGTGCTGTCGTTGGACATGGCCAACACCTGTCCCGTCTTGGAGTCCATGACCACAACCGAAGCGTTCTTGGCGCCCGACTTGTCCTTGGCGATCTGGACCTGCTGCTGAACGTAGAACTGGAGGTCCGAATCGATGGTCAGCTCGACACCCGAACCGTTGACGGCCGGTTGCTTGTCACGCCAGCTACCAGGGATCACAGCGCCGTCGGAACCGCGGTCGTACGTTTCGGATCCATCGGTTCCGGCGAGCGTGGAGTCCATCGAATCTTCGAGGCCGAGCAAACCGTGCCCGTCCCAGCCGGTCGCGCCGACGAGATTCGCCGCCAGAGAGCCACCGGGGTACTCGCGGATGTCCTGTCGCTCGAGGCCGACCTCCCGGAACTTGTCCGAGATCTCGGCAGCAACCGCCGGATCCACGCTGCGAGCGAGGTACGTGAAAGTCTCGTTGCTGTTCATCTTCTGAAGCAGATCTTTTTCCGGAACGGTATCGCCGAGCTTGGCGTGGATTCCGGCGGCGATCTCGGCGAGGCGATCGCTGACTTCCGGCGCCTGCTTGTCACCCTCGGCGCCCTGCTCGATGCTCTTCGCGCGCGCTTCCTCGAGTTCCTTGCGTACTCGCACCGGCTGGAAAGTCAGCGCCTTGGCTTCCATGGTGAACGCGAGGGGGTTTCCGTTGCGATCGGTTATCGAGCCGCGTACGGCCGGATCGACCTGCGTCGTGGTTCGTTGATTCGCAGATTCCGCAGCCAGGCTCGGCGCATCGATTCCCTGAATCCACAAGAGCTGCAATGCCGCAACGGCGAGCGCACCACACATGGTGATACGACCGACTCGCTGACGAAACGGAAATGAGGCAGTGGCCGAGCGGCGCGGACGCCGACCGGGGTTGTTACGGGAGTTCTGACTCACCGACGTTCCTCAGGCGGAGCAGGCACCGCCGTCGTGGTGGCGGGTGCTGTCGTCGTGGGGATCACAGGAACCAATTGTTCACTCTGCGCGAGGTTTCGCGTGTTATTCGGAACGCTCGGCGTGACTCCAGGAACAACCGGCGTTGTGGTGCGCGGCGGTGTCGCGGTCGGTGCGGGCACCGATGTGGGCGCATCGAGCGGCGGCATCGCGCCGGCAGTCGCGGGAGTCGGCGTTCCGACGACCTCGACCGAACCATCCGGATGAACTACCAGACGTGCAGGGTCCTTGGCGGGGACCATGCCGAGAGCGCTTGCCTGATTTGCCAACTCCGGAGCCGAGTTACGCGACTGGAAGTCACGTTCGAGCGCTGCTTTCTGCTCGACCAAAGACTGGTTGTATGCACGTGCATCACTGAGTTGGTACGAATCCTCGGCAGCGCGAGTGGTCAGCAGCAGAGTCACCGCGAGACCGATGGACAGAAGTCCGATAACGGAGGCCACGAACGGTACCCGCCCCTTGAGCATCGCCCGAGGAGAGATCGACGGGCCGGCAGCAGCGGCAGTTCCGGTCCGGCCTGCCGCCCGTGCGGTGCGCTTGTCGTATGCGCGTTGCGCTGCACCGGATTTGCCCTGACGACTCATGCCCGCCTCCTGGAAATGCGTTCTGCGGCACGCAAACGCACCGGAGCTGATCGTGGGTTCTCTTCGATTTCCTGCTCAGACGCACGTTCTGCGCCACGGGTGAGAATGCGGAACTCCGGCCCCATACCCGGCAACTC
Organism: Rhodococcus sp. P4_E4; assembly: GCF_056401575.1. Lineage (NCBI taxonomy): Bacteria > Bacillati > Actinomycetota > Actinomycetes > Mycobacteriales > Nocardiaceae > Rhodococcus > Rhodococcus sp. P4_E4. The sequence continues at coordinate 87,467 of NZ_JBFUJB010000006.1, forward strand.
GACCGGTAGACCTTCGGGACTGGAGGACTTCGAGCGGGGAACCAACTCCGCCTTCACAACTCGATCCTCGAGCGACTGGTAGGACATGAACACCACTCGCCCACCGACTGCCAGTGCATCGAGCCCGGCAGGAACGGCCGCGCGAAGCGAATCCAACTCGGCATTGACTTCGATCCGCAGCGCTTGGAAGGTGCGCTTGGCCGGGTGTCCACCCGTACGCCGCGTGGCCGCCGGGATTGTTCGGTACAGCAACTCGACCAGAGCTGCACTGGTGGTGAATGGTTCACGCTCACGCTGCCGAAGGATCTCGGACGCAATCTTTCCGGCGAACCGCTCTTCGCCGTACGTGCTCAGAATGCGAGCAAGGTCGCCGTGACTGTAGGTGTTCAGGACCTCTGCCGCGGTCAGCCCGACCGTCTGATCCATCCGCATGTCGAGAGGGGCGTCGATCGAGTACGCAAAACCTCGGTCGGCTTCGTCCAACTGCATCGACGACACACCCAGATCGAAGAGGATCGCGTGAACCGACTCCGTCGACGGCAGACCTGCCTGTTCGAGCGCGTCTTCGATCCCGTCATACGTGGTGTGCACGAACGTGGTTCGGTCCGCGAATGGCGCCAGACGCTCGGAAGCGATGCGGAGTGCGTTGGTGTCGCGATCGAGACCGATGAGGTGAAGGCCCGGGTACTTGCCGAGGAAGAATTCGGAGTGGCCTCCGAGCCCCAACGTCGCATCGATCATGTATGCGCCTTCGCCACCGTCACCGACGGCGGTGATGGCAGGGCCGAGAAGATCGTCGGCACGATGCAGAAGTACGGGGACGTGCGCGAAGCCATCGGCATCCGAGGGTTCGTTCACCTCGTGATCCACCATGATTGCTCCGGCTCCTACTTTCATGATTTCCGATGACTTTTCGAAAAGGTGCTGACTTTCCGAGAAGGCGATGACTGTTCGAGAAGGCGAATGCTTCGAGGTCCCTGCCCGAAGGAGAACCTGGCGCTGGGGAAGTGCGTCAGGGTCTTTCCGGGCAGAGGCCTCGCGGCATTCGCCGGGGGCTCTTCGCCTAGACGATCTCGCTGAGAGATTCGCCTGTTGCCTGCGAATAGTCCTCTTCGTTGTCTCCGAGATACCTCTCCCAGGCTGCTAGATCCCAGATCTCGAGGTAATCGACGGAGCCGGTCACTACGCATTCCTTGGACAGGTTTGCGTAACGCCGATGATCAGCCGAGAGGGTGATTCGCCCCTGGGCATCGGCGTGCTGTTCATCTGTACCGGCGGCCAGGGCACGTACATACGCCCGAGCTGCCGGATCATTGCGTGGAGCTGCCGCTGCCTTTCGAGCAAGCTTGACGAACTCGTCCCGGGGGTAGATGGCGAGGCTGTGATCTTGACTCTTGGTGATCATCAATCCTCCTGCCAGTTCGTCTCGGAACTTTGCCGGCAACGTGAGCCGACCTTTGTCGTCGAGCTTCGGCGTGAAGGTACCGAGGAACACTCGACACCTCCTGCGAGCTTGCGCTGAAACCCTCCCTATCGAGCGGATCGTGCTTCAGCTCTCCGCCCGAACCCACAGTACCCCACTTTCCCCCACAAACAAGGAGCACATGGTCCCTATTCAGCATCATTTGCTGACAAATAGCAGGTCAGAGCAGGTGGGGATACGTGGGGGAAATTTGCAACCGTGTCCCGGCCCACACCGCCGTCATATCGACCCTTCACGCCACGATTTGTCGCTCCCCCAAGCAAAATCGCAGTACAAGCGCGGTTTTTGAATAGACGTGAGCGGGACGAGGTCTGGTCGTGCGTTGCAGTTCGACCAGGGTGGAGGAAAGTGGAGGGGCGAGTGGAGCGAAGTGGAGGAAGCCCGCGGGCTTGCCTAGGGGCGACCGTGGGTGGCGAGTGATTCGCTCGCGCGTCACTGATTCACTTCGATGGATTGCCGGCACACATGTACAACACCCACACCAACGACGTGTGGTCGTCCGTGCCCTACAGAGGGCGTCATGTCCGAACTGCACCACTCTCGAAGTACGCCCGAAGAAGGGCGGGAGAGCTAGTCCTGCTCGAACCTGCGTTTGAATCGATCTTCCATCCGCGACGAGAATCCGCCGCCGGACTTGCGGCCGCGTCCCCGCCCGGATCCACCGGCACTACCCCTACCCGGCGGACCGGAGGGATGATTGCCACCTTCGGAAGCGGGTTCGGCTGCTGCTGCGGACTTGCGTCCACCACCCCAGAGGAACAAGACCCCTGCGCCGAACATGAACAAGAAACCGAACAGGCTGATGATCGGAAAACCGCCCGGCTTGAGCGGGAGGGCAACCCCCGCGATCAGCAGGACCAGACCCAGCACGAATAGAGCCGCTGCTTGGAACCGCCGTCTACTCGACGGCGCCCGCATACGGCCGCCCCTCACATTGGAGGCGAACTTGGGGTCTTCGGCATAGAGAGCGCTCTCGATCTGATCGAGCATGCGCTGCTCGTGCTCGGAGAGTGGCACGGTACCTCCCCCGGCACTGGAAGTTTGGCAACCACCCCACGGTGTGGGGCGGCGGGTAATCAAGTTGGACGATTACCTGTTTTCATAATACGAGCAGTTTAGGTCTCGGACCACCAACTCCGGGTACGAGTTCCGCCACAAGCGTACGTATTCGTGCCGAAGGGCCCCGATTCGGCTCCATTTGCCTGTGCGGACCAGGAAATTCCCCGGAAACAACTGCCAACACGGACCATTTGTTCACGACGCTCGCAAATGCTCGGACGCGTCCTGACCGATGAAATCTTCGACCGCCGTGAGAAAACGACCGACCTCGGCGAAGAATGCATCGGAATCGGAGTCCGTGATCACGATCGACACACCGGTTTCCACGGCCGCACGCGCAGCGGACCACCCCGCGAAGAACTTCGACCACGCTCCGAACGCGGGCGCTGCGGCGTCCATCAGAACCCACGCGTTTCCACTTCGCTTGCGCTTCGATCCGGCACCGGCAGGAGCTGCGGCCAACACTGCCCCGGCACCACGTAGTGCTGCCAGATAGGCACACCGGAACCGGTCGGCAGGATCGCCCGCCCCAATCGCTTCCTCGAGAAGCGCATCCGCCTTCCTGAGGAGCCCCCACGCCACACCGGACTTTCCCACTTGCGCAGTGCGGTGGCTGGCGTCCGTCGCACCGAAGGACCGTCTCGCCGATATCGGCAATCGCGAGATTGCGGCATCCGACGGGCTCGACAACTCGGCCGGAAGAGTTCGTTGGCACTTCACACGATCAGGCTTTACATGCTCGGACATCGGGGCACCTCCTGCACCGTAAGGATCCAAGGCCAGGTGGGCCGGAGATGCCCGCTTCCCTTCGGGCATCTCCGGATCACCCACATCGAACATCTGTTCGACCTATTCAATATAACTGCACCCACCGACACGCCGTCAAGAGAAGAGGTGAGACCGGTCGACCCGCAGATCGCCTGGACACCACATACGGTCGACCTCGATCGTGAAGAATTCGCGAGTCGACTCCACGAGGCACTGGCCGTGTACGTCACTGCGATGGACTATCCGCGAGGAACCGAGTTCCATCGCGCACCGATGTGGCAGGAGCACGCGAACCGGCCTGGCTGGAAAGCCGTCGGCGCATTGGCGGTTCCCCAGCAACCGTCACACGAAAATCTGCCGCTGGTGGGGATCGCTTACGGGTATCGCGGGAGCCCGGACCAGTGGTGGCATCAACAGGTACTGCACGGGCTTCGGCGCTCGGGTCGCCCTCAGAGCGAGATCGACGCGATTCTGAGCGACTACTTCGAACTCACCGAACTCCACGTGCATCCGAACGGTCAAGGTCACCGATTGGGCGAATCGCTCTTGCGCCACCTCCTCCTCGATCGAACCGAACGCAGCGTTCTGTTGTCGACACCTGAGGTGTTCGACGAGGACAACCGAGCCTGGCGGCTGTACCGCCGTCTCGGATTTCGCGACGTACTCCGCAGATTTCGTTTTGCCGGCGACAACCGACCGTTCGCAGTCCTCGGCCGTGGACTGCCGCTGTGAGCGCATTTCTCGACGCCGTCGTCGTCGGTTCCGGACACAACGCGCTCGTTTCGGCCGCGTATCTCGCACGTGATGGTTGGTCGGTCGAGGTTCTCGAGAAGGACACGGTTCTCGGCGGTGCCGTCTCGACCGTCGAGCGATTTCCCGGATACAAGGTGGACCGGGGGTCGTCTGCGCACCTCATGATCCGACACAGCGGCATCATCGAGGAACTCGGACTCGGCGCGCACGGCCTTCGCTACATCGACTGTGACCCGTGGGCGTTCGCTCCGCCCGCCCCTGGCACCGACGGGCCGGGCATCGTGTTTCATCGCGACCTCGATGCAACCTGCCGGTCCATCGAACGAGCTTGCGGGACAAAGGACGCCGACGCGTACCGGCGGTTCGTCGCGGTGTGGTCGGAGCGCAGCCGACACGTGATGAGGGCATTTTCCACACCGCCCACCGGATCGAACCTGATCGGTGCGTTCGGAGGACTGGCCACAGCGCGCGGCAACAGCGAACTGTCGCGGCAGTTCCTCGCGCCTGGCGACGCACTACTGGACGAGTATTTCGACAGTGAGGCGCTCAAGGCAGCGTTGGCGTGGTTCGGCGCCCAGTCCGGGCCTCCGATGTCGGAACCGGGAACCGCTCCGATGGTCGGCTTCGCGGCCCTCATGCACGTCCTGCCGCCCGGGCGAGCAGTCGGAGGGAGCGGCGCACTGAGTGCTGCGTTGGCCTCCCGGATGGCTGTCGACGGCGCCACCGTCGCGCTCGGTGACGGCGTGACGTCGATCCGCCGGAACTCGAATCACTGGACCGTCACAACCGAGAGCGGTCGAGAAGTTCACGCTCGCAAGGTAATCGCGGGTTGCCACATCCTCACGACACTCGATCTCCTGGGCAACGGAGGCTTCGACCGAACCACGCTCGATCACTGGAGGCGGAAGATCAGGGTCGGCCCCGGCATCGGCGCTGTATTGCGACTGGCGACATCTGCGCTCCCTTCCTACCGCGGCGACGCCACCACACGGGAAAGTACCTCGGGATTGCAATTACTCGTTTCCGATCGCGCCCACTTGCGCACTGCACACGGCGCAGCACTGGCAGGGGAACTGCCTCCTCGCCCTGCGGTTCTCGGAATGAGTTTCAGCGGAATCGATCCCACGATCGCCCCGGCCGGGCGGCATCAGGTGACACTGTGGTCGCAGTGGCAGCCGTATCGTCTCAGCGGACATCGCGATTGGGCGTCGGTCGCCGAGGCCGAGGCCGACCGGATCGTCGGCGAGATGGAGGCTTTTGCACCCGGATTCGCCGATTCCGTCCTCGACCGCTTCATTCAGACTCCCCGCGACATCGAGTCGGAATTGGGGATGATCGGCGGAAATGTCATGCACGTCGAGATGTCACTCGATCAGATGATGTTGTGGCGACCGCTTCCCGAACTGTCCGGCCATCGCGTTCCGGGAGCAGACGGGTTGTATCTGACCGGAGCCTCGACGCATCCCGGTGGTGGTGTGTCCGGAGCCAGTGGTCGCAGTGCCGCTCGAATCGCACTGTCCGACGGCCGCCGGGGTAAAGCGAGTCAGTGGCTGCGTCGTTCGAGCAGGTCGTGAAGGTCACCCGCCGAACTTCACCCGCCGACACGCCCCCGCCTCGATGACTGGCTACGCCACGGCTGGCACGATGACCACTGTGCAACAGTCCACCGATCCCGCCGCCAAGCCGACCAGTCGGAAACGTTTCCTGACGGTTGCCGCGCTCGCCCTCATGCTTGTTCCCTTGCTTGCCGGGTGCATCCGCGTGCAGGTGTCGATGGGAGTGTCCGCGAACGATCGTGTGACCGGACAGGTGGTAGCTGCCGCTATTCCGGCGAACGAGGCGGACAAGGGTCCGCAGCTGACCCCGCCTTCCTCGCTGGAGGACAAGATACGGGTTCAGGAATACAAGAAGGACGGATACGTCGGCAGCCAGGCGTTCTTCAGCGACTTGTCCTTCGGTGACGTCGCCCAACTGGGCTCGATGTATGCCGAGGGATCCGGGTCGTTCCAGATCACCCTCAAGCGATCCGGGGACACCGTCACGCTCGACGGCAAGGCAGACCTGAAGACGGTTCCAACTCAGGGCGCCGACGTCCAGGTCAGCATCGCCTTCCCGGCACGGGTCGGCACGACCAACGGAACACGAGACGGCGATTCCCGGGTGTCGTGGACTTTGCCCGCCGGCGAGGTGTCGACAATGCGCGCCGAGGTCAACTACGCGGACCCCAGCACCCGAAGCTTCGCCGGGTGGGCAGGAATCATGGCCGGACTGGCGCTCGGTGTCGCGATTATCGTCGGTGCAATGGCCTGGATGGCGCGCAATCGAGCACCGATCAAGCGCGCGCCCGCCGCGAAAGCACCGGCCATGAAGACGCCTGTCACGAAATCACCTGTCAGCAAGCAAGCTGACAACAGGAATCCGAAAAACACCACGAAGTAGCGCCTGGCGGTTGCCCCCTCGATTGGTGTCGAGCGGGGCAACCGGGATCAGACGGCTTGTGCTGTCCCGACAGAGGTGTCGGGGGTGAGACCGAGTCGCTCGAGGACCTCACTGGTGGCGCGCGCGAAGTTCAACGTGATGAAGTGCAGGCACGGAGCGCCTTCGGCGATCAACCGCTCTCCCATCTCGGTGGCCAGATCGATGCCGAGTTCGCGGACCGCTGCACGGTTCTCGTCCGGACCGCTTCCGGCCGCGGCGTCGAATCGGCGTTCGAGGGCGGGAGGCAACGACGAGCCCGAGAGCTTGAGCATGCGCCTCACCGAGCGCAGCGACGTCACCGGCATGATCTCCGGGATGATCGGCTTGGCGCCCTGTTCTGCGTCGTATGCACTCACCCGGTCACGGAGACGGAGGTAGTCCTCCACGTCGAAAAACATCTGCGTGATCGAGTACTCGGCGCCGGCACGCAACTTCGACACCAGGTACTTCGTGTCGTATGCCAAGTCCGGAGCGCGGTAGTGCCCCTCGGGGAACGACGCGACACCGACGTGGAAGTCGCCCAGGTCACGGACCATCCGCACGAGTTCCTCGGCGTACTCGACGCCTTCGGGATGCTTCTTCCACTCGCCGAGCGGATCACCGGGCGGATCGCCGCGCAACACGAGGATGTTGCTGATCCCACGATCGGCGTATGCACCGACCATGGCGCGAAGTTCTTCGGTGCTGTGCGAGACGGCAGTCAGGTGAGCAACCGGCAGCAGGGTCGTCTCCTCGGCCAGTTCGCCGGTGACGCGCACCGTACGATCGCGCGTCGAGCCACCTGCGCCGTAAGTCATCGAGACGAACGCCGGTCCGAGCCGCTCGAAGGTACGCACCGCACGCCACAGGCGCGCTTCGGCGTCAGCGTCGCGCGGCGGCGAAAACTCGACCGAGAACGGAATACGGCTACCTGTCGAGGAAGCGATCCGATCGACGATCGACGGTGTTCGGGTGGCCCACCCCTCGCTGGAGCGGCCCCTGACTGGATCGAATGTCACCGGTCAAGCATATGTTTTCCAGCTGCAAACAAGCTCATCGCCCAGGACTGCGTATCCCGAATGTCAGGATCACGCAGTTCACGGCCCGAACCCCCGTTGATTCCAACCCCCACTAAGCTGGGCCCCAAGCTCGCTTCCGTGTAACCCTCCGGCGCGAGAACATACCGATCTTGGAGGCCACCCTGTCCGCAGGAACCGCGCGCGTTGGACAGAGTTCGACCAACACCGCACCGCATCCGACCTCACTCGAACTGCCAGGCGTGTTCGAAGGAGCGCTCCGCGACTTCTTCGATTCACGCCGCGAACTCGTCTCGAACATCGGCGGTGGATACGAGAAAGCCGTCAGCACCCTCGAAGCCTTCGTCCTGCGCGGAGGAAAGCGCGTCCGGCCGTCGTTCGCCTGGACGGGATGGCTCGGCGCCGGAGGCGACCCGAACGGGAGCGACGCGGACGCGGTGATTCGTGCATGCGCGGCCCTCGAACTGGTGCAGGCCTGCGCGCTCGTCCACGACGACATCATCGACGCATCAACGACCAGGCGCGGCTTCCCGACCGTTCACGTCGAATTCGAGGACCAGCACCGAGGCGAGGAGTGGAGCGGCGACTCCGCGCACTTCGGCGAGGCCGTCGCCATTCTCTCCGGCGACCTGGCCTTGGCCTGGGCTGACGACATGATCCGCGAATCCGGGATCAGCCCCGACGCGGCCGCACGAGTGAGCCCGGTCTGGTCGGCAATGCGCACCGAGGTGCTCGGTGGCCAATTCCTCGACATCAGCAACGAAGCCCGCGGAGACGAGACCGTCGAGGCAGCCATGCGGGTCAACCGTTACAAAACCGCCGCGTACACGATCGAACGCCCACTGCACCTCGGCGCCGCACTGTTCGGTGCAGACGCCGAGTTGATCGATGCCTACCGGACGTTCGGCACCGACATCGGGATTGCCTTCCAACTTCGCGACGACCTGCTCGGTGTCTTCGGAGATCCGTCCGTCACGGGCAAACCGTCGGGCGACGATCTCATCGCCGGCAAGCGGACTGTCCTGTTCGCGATGGCGCTTGCCCGCGCCGACATCGCAGATCCGGCGGCAGCAGAACTGCTCCGCAACGGAATCGGCACCCAGTTGACCGACAACGAAGTCGACACTCTGCGTCAGGTGATCACCGATCTTGGCGCCGTCACCGACGTCGAAACGCAGATCGACACCCTCGTCGAGGCAGCTGCGAACGCCCTCGACTCGAGCACGGCAACGACAGAGTCCAAGGCTCGCCTGACCGATATGGCGATCGCGGCCACGAAGCGAAGCTACTGACCGTGGCAGACGTGCACCGCACTCGAACCGTCAGCTCGCCGACCGATCGAGTCGTGATCGTCGGCGCGGGACTTGCCGGACTGTCTGCGGGGTTGTATCTGCGTGGCGCCGGCCGCGACGTCACGATCCTCGAGAGCAACGGCTCGGTCGGCGGGCGAGTCGGTGTCTACCAGGGCAGTGACTACAGCATCGACAACGGCGCAACGGTGCTCACGATGCCCGAACTCGTCGAAGACGCTCTTGCGGCCGTCGGCGCCGACCCCGACTCGACAAACCCCAAATTCGTTGTGCACAAGCTCGATCCGACGTACCACGCGCGATTCGCAGACGGCACCGCTCTCGATGTTCACGCCGACCCCGAAGACATGGCTGCCGAAGTCTCTCGTGTCTGCGGGCCGGAAGAAGCGCAGCGATACCGTGCGTTGCGGCGATGGCTGAACCGCATCTTCGACGCGGAATTCGACCGCTTCATGGACGCCGACTTCGATTCTCCCCTCGGACTGGTCAATTCGCGTGAAGCAGTCAAGGATCTGAGCCGACTCGTCGCACTGGGAGGATTCGGGAAACTGGGCGGGCAGGTGGATCGCAAGATCCGCGACCCTCGCCTCCGGCGGATCTTCACCTTCCAAGCGCTGTATGCGGGCGTTGCTCCATCTCGAGCCCTCGCGGTGTACGGAGCGATCGCTCACATGGACACCTCACTGGGCGTCTACTTTCCCGAGGGCGGGATGCGCACGATCGCCGAATCGATGGCCGACGCTTTCACCGAGGCCGGCGGAATTCTGCATCTCGGCCGCACGGTCGAACGACTCGAGGCGAGCGACCGTCGCGTGCGTGCCGTACACACACGCGACGGTGAGAGCTACGACTGTGATGTCGCAGTCCTCACCCCCGACATGGCCGTCACGGACTCCCTCTTGCGCCCGCATACGCGATTGCGCCCGCGACCGGTGCGTACATCGCCGTCCGCGGTCGTGATTCACGGCACTGTTTCTTCAGCCGTCGCCGACGGATGGCCCGCGCAGCGACACCACATGATCGACTTCGGCGAGGCGTGGAAGCGCACCTTCGCCGAGATCACGGCACGCCGCGGCCGCGGGCAATTGATGAGTGATCCGTCACTGCTCGTCACCCGACCGGCGCAGACCGACCCGAGCCTGGCCTTCTCGCGAGACGGCCGGATCCGTGAACCGCTGTCAGTCCTCGCGCCGTGCCCGAATCTGGACAGTGCGCCGCTCGACTGGGCAGTTCTCGGCCCGGCCTACGTGCGTGAAATCATCCTCACGCTGCAAGAACGTGGCTATACGGGACTGGTCGAGGGGTTCGATATCGATCACGTCGACACCCCGCAGACCTGGCTCGAGAAGGGCATGGCCGCGGGTAGCCCGTTCGCGGCGGCACACACCTTCACCCAGACGGGGCCGTTCCGACGCAAGAACCTCGCCCGCGGCTTCGACAACGTCGTTCTCGCCGGATCGGGAACCGTTCCGGGGGTGGGAGTACCGACCGTTCTGCTGTCCGGCCGGCTCGCCGCCGAACGTATTACCGGTACACGCGAGCGAGCCAGCGCGGTGGGCACTCGTGCGAGCAACTAAACTAGCCCCTCGTAACCGACCATTCATCCACGATTCACCGACTCGGGCGCTGCATGCGCCGATCGACACCGATCTCCTCGGGGGAGGAACCTGCACCGATGACGTCCTCTGCCGCAGCCACTGAAAGACCGTGGCACCTAAGGGCCGCCAATTTCCTTCGGACTCCCGAAGGTCACAGTGCACTGCTCGGTTTCTTCGGCGCAGTCATGATCACGTTCGGCGGATTCGGTGCCGGTAGCGTCCGGCGCCAAGATCCGCTGCTCGAGTCGATGCATCTGTCCTGGCTCCGTTTCGGACACGGATCGATTCTGTCGGCGGCCATCGTCTGGATCGGTGTCCTGTGCATGATCGCTGCCTGGGTTCGACTGGGCCGCTCGACTCTGCGCGGTGACGTCTCGTTGCGCGGCCTGCGCTACGTCGTCCCGGTCTGGACGTTTCCGCTGCTGTTCGCGGTGCCCATGTTCAGCCGTGACGCCTACTCCTACCTGGCACAGGGCGCCTTGTTACGCAACGGCTTCGACCCGTATGCCGTCGGCCCCGTCGTCAATCCGGGAATCCTGCTCGACAACGTCTCCAACGTGTGGACGACGACAACTACCCCGTACGGCCCGGTTCACCTTCTCCTTGCCGACGCCATCGTTCGGCTGACCGGCGAGAACGTCATCGCCGGCACGATGCTGTTGCGGATCACGATGCTGCCCGGACTCGCCCTGATGATGTGGGCCGTTCCCCATCTCGCGACGAAGCTCGGCGGAAACACCTCGATCGCCCTGTGGCTCGCAGTACTCAATCCCCTCGTCCTGATCCACCTGATCGGCGGCGTTCACAACGAGATGCTCATGGTCGGCCTCATGGCCGCGGGCATTGCGCTCGCTCTCGAACGCAAGCACCTGTTCGGAATTGGGCTGATCGCACTCGCCGTCGCGATCAAGGCAACCGCGGGCGTCGCACTTCCCTTCATCGTCTGGATCTGGATGATCCACGAGCGGGAGGACGCGGCCGCGGCCGGGCGCGAACCGGCGTCACCGATCCGATCGTTCGTCAAAACGGCCGGTGCAGGTTTCGCGGTATTCGTGGCGGTACTCGGATCCACCTCACTGATCGCCGGAGTCGGCCTCGGCTGGACGACCGCACTCTCGGGTTCGGCAAAGATCATCAACTGGCTCTCGCTGCCCACGATCGTGGCGCACATCGGAACCATGGCCACCTCCTGGTTCGCCGGTGACCATTTCAACGACATCCTCGAAGTCTCCCGGACCATCTCGGCGGTTGTGTTGATCGCGATCATCGCCGTCGTGTGGTGGCGTTACCGCAAGACCGAGCGCGACGCCGTCATGGGCATCGTGATCGTGATGGTCGCCATCGTCGTTCTGTCCCCCGCAGCACTCCCCTGGTACTACTCCTGGCCGCTGGCAGTAGCGGCCGGTTTCGCAATGTCGCCGACGACTCTCGCCGTACTGACAGGGCTGTCCACCTGGCTGATGCTGGTGTTCCAGCCTGACGGATCGATCGGCCTCTACACCTTCCCGCATGTGGCTCTGGCCATCGTCGCTGCCGTGATCGCGGCTATGTCCTTGCAGACGGAAGATCCACTCAGACTTCGTGGACGCAAACACGAGAAACCGATCGAAATGACGTCAGCCGCCTCGGCGCCCTCGACGTCAGAATCTGCGTGATCCGCGTGTCATGAACGCATTGTCTGCGTCCTATGAATTCTGCGAGGACGTGACGAGGGAACACGGCCGAACGTACTTTCTGGCCACTCGGTTGCTGCCCGAGCCTCGACGCCGCGCAGTTCACGCTCTCTACGCATTTGCTCGCGTCGTCGACGACGTCGTGGACGAACCCTCGGGTCCGCATGAACGAGGCACGGTGCTTGCCGACGTCGAACGTGCAGCCGTCACCGCACTCGACAACCCCACTGCGACAGGTGGCTTCCCGTCGACGGTTCCCCTCGACCTCACACGCGTACTCCCTGCCTTCGCCGATGCTGTGAAGACGTTCGACATTCCGCGTGCATACTTCGACGCCTTCTTCGAGTCCATGCGGATGGACGCCCCCGACACGGCGAAGTTTCGACCCGTCTACAACACGATGGACGAACTCAGCGAGTACATGTACGGCTCCGCCGTCGTCATCGGTTTGCAGATGCTCCCGATTCTCGGAGTGAGCGTTCCGCAGCAGGAAGCTGTAGTGCCCGCGTCGAATCTCGGTGAGGCGTTTCAGCTGACCAACTTCATCCGCGACGTCGGTGAAGACCTCGACCGGGGACGTCTGTATCTCCCGGCGGGCGAGTTCGCCGCATTCGGGGTCGACATCGAGATGCTCGAGCACGGGCGCAGAACCGGAACGGTGGACGTTCGGGTCAAGCGCGCGCTGGCACACTTCATTGCCGTGACGCGGGGGCGGTATCGGTCTGCCGAATCCGGCATCCCGATGCTCGATCGGCGGGTCCAGCCGTCGATCCGCACGGCTTTCGTGTTGTACGGAGCAATTCTCGACCAGGTCGAGCGCGCCGACTTCCGGATACTGCATCGACGAGTGTCCGTTCCCGGACGCACGCGACTTCGAGTCGCTGCGCCGGGTCTGGTCCGGTCGGCAACCTACGCGGCGAAAAACCGCATGAGGTGAGTTGTCAGAAGGCCGGCATCTCAGAAAGCCATGGCCTGTGCGCGGCGGATGACCTCACGCGCGAGATCACCATGCAGTGCGTCCACCGGGCGCCCCGGCAGGGAATCGTCGGCCAGGAACAACCAGCGAAGGATTTCGATATCGGTGTAGCCGCCGTCGTGCAGCACCGCCAGCAGACCGGGCAACCACTTGACGATCTGGCCGTCCTCGCCGAAGAACACTTCGGGGACACCGAGAACGCCATGCCGCTTGACTGCGATGATCTTGTGATCGCGAAGCAACTGGTGAACCTTGCTCACCGGCAACCCGACGTTCTTCGCCACATCCACCAGCTGGAACAGGGAAACCGAAGAATCCAGGACATCATCACAATAAGGAATCGCGCTCACCGCGAGAAGTTTATCCGGTCCGGCGAGCCCGCTGTGTACCGCCCGGTGCAGTGCTCGAAACCGCCGCTCCGCTTGGGTCACAGCGCTCTGTGACGTTCTCGAGACTTCCGCGTCGGTATCGCTGGCTACGATGGACGGGATGCGGCGTATCAGTAACCGAGATTTCGCGAACCGGGATTTCGTGAACTGGGATTTCGTGGTGACCGCGAATCGGCGCCCGTACGGCGGGGGCCACACTTACATGCTGACAGCTACCGCCCAGAGCACAACCACACAGATCGCAAGCACGGAGGAATAGTCATTACGGAGGTCGAGGGTTGATCGGCGAAATGCTCGAGCGCCGCTATCGAGTGGACGCACCGATCGCGCGCGGCGGTATGTCGACCGTGTATCGAGGCCTCGATACACGGTTGGATCGACCTGTCGCGATCAAGGTGATGGACCCGCAGTTTGCCGGCGATCCGGCGTTCCTGACTCGTTTCGAGTTCGAGGCCCGGGCCGTGGCCAGACTCAAGCATCCGTCCCTTGTGGCCGTCTACGACCAGGGCAGCGATCGCAATCACGTGTTCCTCGTGATGGAACTCGTCGACGGTGGAACTTTGCGCGAACTCCTTCGTGAGCGCGGACCGATGCCGCCTCACGCCGTCGCTGCAGTCGTGGCACCTGTCCTGGACGCGTTGGCGGTGGCGCATCGAGCGGGACTGGTTCACCGTGACGTCAAACCCGAGAACATCTTGATCTCGGACACCGGCGAAGTGAAGATCGCCGACTTCGGATTGGTGCGTGCAGCCGCGGCAGCAACCACCACCTCCAACAGCGTGATCCTCGGCACCGCAGCCTATCTGTCGCCGGAACAGGTGACGTCAGGAATTGCCGACACTCGAAGCGACGTCTATTCGACCGGCGTGTTGATGTTCGAACTTCTCACCGGTACAACACCGTTCACCGGTGATACGTCACTCTCCATCGCCTACCAACGCATCCACGACGATGTCCCGCGCCCCGGTTCACGCATCCCCGGTGTACCGGCGCAGTTCGATCGCCTGGTTGCCGAAGCCACTCACCGCGAGCCGGCACATCGTTTCGCCGACGCTGGTGAGATGGCAGCTGCACTTCGCAGTGTGAGCGAGCAACTGGAACTTCCGTCATACCGCGTTCCGGCTCCGCGTCGAAGCGCCCAGCACCAGAGCGCGCAGGTTGCCCCGGCTCGGCCACAACCGGCGCCTGCGCCCCCGACGGATGTACACCCGAACTCTGCTGCGCGCCCGAACCCTGGTGCCACGACGGTATTGGCGTCCGGCGTGGCCCCGGCTGCGGCAGCCACCACGGCGCTCGGCACGGGCTCTCCTCCCCCCGGTGGCATTCAGCACACTCGCGCGGTCACCGCACAAACTGCTCGTCCGGCGACGGTCGACGGCGACTCGGACTTCGACGACGGTTCCGATTTCGGCGACGACCAACTGGGACCTGACGATCCGCACGCTCATTTTGTCGAAGCACGACGCAAGTCTCGACGAGCCACCCTGATCTGGCTGCTCGTCATCGCGGTCCTCGCGCTTGCGTTGGGCTTCGGCGGATGGTGGATGGGCTCGGGCCGCTATACAGCTGTTCCCTCGATCGACGGGCTGACCAAGGACACTGCGGTCACCGCTCTGCAGGACGCCGGGCTCTCCCCCGACGTCCAGGGTCAGTACTCCGACGCCCAACCCATCGACACGGTGATCGGGACAGACCCGGCCTCCGGCTCCAGGGTTACCAAAGGCTCGACCGTCGCGCTGCTGACTTCGCTCGGGCGTCCGACTGTTCCGCCCATTCCGGCCGGCGGCGACGTCTCGGCCCTAGGCGCACAACTCGCCGACCGCACTCTCGTCGCGGTCGACGGCGGGGACACATTCAGCTCCAAGATCCCGATCGGCGGCGTGGCGGCGCTCGACCCGGCGCCGGGAACCGAGGTTGCCGTGGGCTCCTCGGTCAAGGTCATCACGTCCAAAGGGTCACCGCCCGTTGACATTCCCGACGTGAAGGGCATGTCCGAGAACGCTGCGCGCGCCGCCCTCGACAAGGTAGGTATCTCCGTCAGCACCACCAGAACAACGTTCGACGACGCCGTCGAGGGCGGTAGCGTGATCGGCACAGATCCTGCAGTCGGGTCCTCCGTCAACGCCGGCACCTCCGTTGTTCTCCTCATCTCCGACTCCGTCAAGGTTCCCTCGCTGATCGGCCGCTCCGTGTCCTCAGCACGCGAAGAACTCGGCCGCCTCGGCCTCGAGATCACCGTGCGTCAGCTCACCCAGAACGACAGCTCGGTCATCATCAGCCAGAGCGTCAAGAACGACCTCGTTGCCAAGGGCACCGACATCAGCGTCGTCGCAATTCCCTGACAGTCCGCTTCGGCCTAGTCTGAATTCATGGCCACGTGGGAACCCGAGAGCATAGGGATACTCGACTTGCCGTCGGGGAGATCGATTCGGGGTCGAGGACTCCGCAATCCACTTCCTTCCGGGCCTCTCCCCACCTTCGGTGTCTATCTGACCGGTAAAGAACCTCCCGCCACCGAGTGGGATTCGGTGTGGGTCCGCTGGCGAGATTTCTGGTTGCCGAGCGATCCCGACGCGCTGCGCAGCGCCTTGCACGAAGTTTGGGTGCGTTCGGAAACCGAAAGAGTCGAGATCGCGTGCGGTGGCGGATTCGGCCGCACCGGAACAGCTTTGGCCGCTCTTGCCATTATGGACGGAGTGCCGAGTGAGGACGCCACCGCGTACGTTCGCGCACGCTACTCACCTCGCGCCGTCGAAATGCCCTGGCAGCGCCGATTCGTCACACGATTCACGAAATAGCGAACGCCCCCACCGGCGCGAGCGGGTGAGGGCGTTTGCCGAAAATCAGTGCCAGTGCGAATCAGCTTCGGCGAAGCAGGGTTTCAGCCTCGCAGCATCTCGGCCACGAGGAACGCGAGCTCCAACGACTGTTGGGTGTTCAATCGGGGGTCGCACGCCGTCTCGTAGCGACCACCGAGATCGAGATCTGAGATGTCCTGCGCGCCGCCGAGGCACTCGGTGACGTTCTCACCGGTCAGCTCGACGTGGATACCACCCGGATGCGTACCGAGGCCGTTGTGGACCTCGAAGAAGCCCTGAACCTCGTCGACGATGCGATCGAAGTGGCGCGTCTTGTACCCGGTGGAGGCTTCGTGGGTGTTGCCGTGCATCGGATCGCACTGCCAGATGACCTGGTGGCCGGTGGCCTGGACCTTCTCGATGATCGCCGGCAGCAGGTCGCGGACCTTGCCGTTGCCCATGCGCGAGATCAGAGTCAGTCGACCCGGCTTGTTGGTGGGGTCGAGACGCTCGACATATTCCACCGCCATTTCCGGCGTGGTGCTCGGACCGATCTTGAGGCCGATCGGGTTGGAGACCAACTCGGCGAAGGCGATGTGCGCGCCGTCGAGCTGACGGGTGCGGTCACCGATCCAGAGGAAGTGGGCCGACAGGTCGTAGAGCTTGGGGTGGTCGCTGTCGTTGTCGAGACGCAGCATCGCGCGCTCGTAGTCCAGAACCAGGGCCTCGTGGCTGGCAAAGATCTGTGCCTGGTGCAGGCTCGGATCGGTGACGCCACACGCGTTCATGAACTGCAGGCCGCGGTCGATCTCGGCTGCCAGTTGCTCGTAACGTGCGCCCGCGGGCGAAGCTGCGACGAACTCGCGGTTCCAGTCGTGCACCTTGTGCAAATCGGCCATACCGGCGCCGGTGAGCGCGCGAACCAGGTTCATCGCGGCGCTGGCGTTGGCGTATGCGCGCACCAGACGCGAAGGATCGTGCGCACGGACTGCCTCGTCGGCGACGAGCGAATTGATCATGTCGCCGCGGTACGACTTGAGCCCCAGCGAGTCGATGTCGGCAGAACGCGGCTTGGCGTACTGGCCGGCGATGCGAGCAACCTTGACGACAGGCATCGAGGAACCGTAGGTGAGCACGACGGCCATCTGCAGCAACGTGCGGATGTTTCCCTTGATGTGCGGCTCGGTGTTGTCCGCAAATGTCTCGGCGCAGTCACCGCCCTGGAGCAGGAATGCTTCACCACGCGCGACCTGCGCGAGACGCTCTTGCAGCGCCTCGACCTCGCTGGCCACCGTGATGGGAGGCACGCTCTCGAGCACAGTCCGCATGGCGGCCGCCTGGTCAGCGGGCCACGAGGGCTGCTGAGCAGCGGGCTTCGCGAGTGCCTCGTCGAGCTGCTTACGCAGTCCGGCAGGCAGCGGCGGGAGTTCGGGCAAGCGGTCGATCGGCACGTCGACAGTCCAGTTCACCTCTACAGGATATTCGCTCGCCCGTCGGCGCGTCACACAGGCTCTCGATCGCAGCCCAATCGGGACACTTCTCGCGCACCGAAACCTGAGTCAGCGAAGTGAACGTGCTGCCGAAATCGCGTCGAACTTCACGAGGTTGTGCCTGGCGTCGGCAAGTGCGTCGTGTGCGTCGGCGGGCGCTGACGGGAGGGCAGGACTGCCGTTGTCTTCCCAGAACTGTCGGAGTTCGCGGGTGTACCGCGGCATCGACTGCGGTAGTTCGGTCATATCGCCCCACAACTGGCACAGCGCGACGTGGTCGTATGCGGCTACCCACGCCCAGAGCTCCGGAACGACCATCGGCCGCGGAACGAAGAATTTCAGAAGATCGTCGCGGATCTTCTCGCGTGATTTCCACAGCGGCGACGAAGGCTGCGGCAACTTCGGCAGCACGTTCTTGCGCACCCAACTACCGGCACGGGCGGGATCGAACTCCGTCGAGACCGCGTAATACTCTCGGCCGTCCTCGCAGACAACGCCGATGGACACGAGATCGATGGTTCGACCGTCTTCGATGAATTCACAGTCGTAGAAGTAGCGCACGTCCGAAAACTATGCCGCACGCGCAGGCTCTGGAGCCAATGCGCGTGCGGCAGGTGTGGGAAATCTCTAGCTGGCCTGTGCGTCCGGGAGCGAATCCTTGTCGGTCTTCGCGGACTCCTTCGACTCGGCCGAGACCACGAGATCAACAACCGACTCGCCGCCTTCCGCCGGAACATCGACGGCAGCTTCGGGTTTCGTGGGCGCCTGGTTCTTGAGGCTCGCCGCGTAGATGTCCACGTACTCCTGACCGGAGAGTTTCATCAGCTTGTACATCACTTCGTCGGTCACAGCCCGCTCGACGAAGCGGTTTCCGCCCATGCCTTCGAAGCGGGAGAAATCGATGGGTTCACCGACGATCACGGTGACCTTCGCGGGGCGCCACATCCGTGAGCCGATCGGATTCATCTTGTCGGTACCGACCATCGCAACCGGGATCACCTTGACGCCCGATTCGAGCGCGAGGCGCGCCATTCCGGTCTTGCCCTTGTAGAGACGACCGTCAGGCGAACGCGTTCCTTCGGGGTAGATACCCAGCAGACTGCCCGAACCGAGAACCTTGAGACCGGCGTTGAGCGCATCCTGCGCCGCGTCCGCGCCGGTTCGGTCGATGGGGACCTGCCCGACCGCGGTGAAGAACCACTTCTGGAAAGCGCCCTTCAGGCCGGAACCGGTGAAGTACTCGCTCTTGGCAAGGAAGGTGATGCGGCGGTTGACGCGAAGCGGAAGGTAGAACGAGTCCAGAACCGCCTGGTGATTGCTGGCCAGAATGGCCGCGCCGTCAGTCGGAATGTTCTCGTGACCTTTGACCGTCGGACGCCCGAGCAGCCAGAGAATCGGCCCCAGCAACACATACTTGAAGAGCCAATACCACACGGCGTCCCTCCCATTCACAGCTGAATTTCGCTGAGTACGACCTTACTGCCGACCGGTAACCCCCGCTACACACGCCCCTGGAGGATCGACCCGATCACAGTCCGGCAGACGTGGTTCCAGCGCCGTCGACCCCACCGAGATCCTGAGGCACTACCGAACGCGCCAATGCGGCGGCGCCCACCATGCCCGCAGCTTCGCCGAGTTGAGCCGAACGGATTCGTGCCAGCGGGCGGTGCTTCGCGCCGGTCAACAATGTCGCGTACTGCTCACGGGCGTCGTCGAGAAACAGTGGGGCAGAACTCGCGACGCCGCCGGCGATCACGACCAGATCGGGATCGTAGACGTCCCCGACCATCGCCAATCCGACGGCCAGCCAACGGGTGAACTCGGCAATGGTTGCCAGAGCGAGTGGGTCACCGTCCTGCGCGGCGTTGGCGATCCGGCGACCGGTGAGGGAACCCGGATCCACCGCTACTTCGCGCGCTAGAACCGTCGACGCAGCCGGGTCGGCGGCCAGCAGTTCGATTGCCGTGTCCACGAGCGCCGTTCCGCTGCAATAGCGCTCCCAACACCCACGCTTGCCACACGCACACTGACGCCCGCCTGGCACGACCTGGATGTGGCCGAGTTCGGGGGCGACGCCGTGACTGCCCCGGTACAGCTCACCGTTGATCAGCAGCGCGCCGCCGATTCCGGTCCCGATTGCCACCATCACGACATTGCGGCCACCTGCGGCCGCGCCGAATCGGTGCTCCGCGAACGCCGCTGCATTGGCGTCGTGCTCGAGAACGACCGGCAATCCGAGCCGCTTACTCAAGTCACTGCCCACCGGCGCGTCCACCCAGGGCAAGTGCGGCGCGAACCGAACCGAGCTTCGATCGGAGGTGATGAAGCCTGCGACCGCCAACCCCACGGCAGATACCTCGTGCCGGGTCACCAGTTCGCGTACGACGCGATCGAGGCCGTCTTCGAGAGCGCGTGCGGACTGCGGGGTCGGGGCTTGAATCATCTCGAGCACTTGTCCGTCGACGTCCACGACGGAGGCCCTGATGCTCGTTCCGCCGACGTCGATGCCGACCGTCAAGATGTCGTCCATGGTGGAGTCGGAGACCGCTTTCAAGCGGCGCGCGCTCATCGCGCCAATTCCCGCGCGAGCGGCGCCCGCTGGAGTGCGCACCCTGTATCGGTGCCTCGTGCGTCGGTGACCATTGTGTCGATTGTGCTCAACTCGGGCCGTCAGCTCTACCCGGGGTACTAAGTCAGTCCTTGACCGTCACGTTGATCGGGACAAATGCCGCCGTTCGAGTTCGCTCGGCACCTGGCGTCGTCGCTCCGCTGTCCGGTCCGCGATCCGGGCCGGACGGCCCCCCGAGAAACTCGTCGAGAATCTCGCGAAGCAATGCGAGGAACGCCGCTGCGTGACCCGCGAGAAACGCCAGTAGTTCGTGGTGCTCACCGCGAACCAGTGCAGCGAGAGCGCACACCGGGCACCAACTGCAGCCAGTGAACACCGGCTGCGTGTCCGCTGACGCCGAGTCACCCGCAACGTCGGCCGTCGCTGCTGCAGCCTTTTGCAAGACCGGTTCCAGGCGCGTCAGAACGGTATCCGCCAGCGCGCGAAATTCCGCGACGAGGCGCTCGTGCTCTTCGCTCATACTGGCCACACCGCGGGATCCGGGCTGAACCGGATGATCAGGTAACTGCCGTCCAACTCCGCCCCGTTCACGACACAACGACGCAGCACCGACGCCAAACGAACTCTGCGTCGTACGCCGTCTGCTCCCACCAGCACATCGTCCTCCACCCGGCCCAACGACAACGACGACGGATCCACGAGCGGAAGGTACATCCGCATCACGTACACCGAATCGACTCCGGCCCCCGACTCCAACGACACCACGATGTTGTCCGCGGTGTCGACAGCGTCGATTGTGTCGACGGTGTCCGAATCCGTGCCCGTTCCACCCTCGAACGTGGCCGCGATCTCGCCCAGAGCCGCCAACCCTACCGGTTCGGCGCAGGCGCGCTCGACCGTTGTGACGGACATTCCATCAGTCGATCCACGCAATTCGTCGACGACGAGTGCCTGTGACGCCCTGATCGAAGCGAGCCACTGCGCCGCCGGCGAATCGTCGACACCCTTCCCGGCCGACGAGTTGAACTGCGGGACAAGGTTGTTGACCATAATCCCGTCGACTCGCAATCCGGCCAGAGCCAGACCGGACAACGTCCGGCGAGTCGCCGCGGCCGACACGCCATCGGCCGACGTCACAACGCGCACGCTGGTGTTCTCCCGATCCGAGAGGTGAACGGCGATTCGATCCACCGACGCGAGCACGCGTTCGATGACGGACACGAGTAGCAACACTCGCATGTCCGAGCCCGTCACGGCGACCATCCGCCTGTGCCGCGGCCACAATCGCTCGAGATACTCCGACACCATCGACGGTGACCCGAGGATCCGCAGCGCTTCGGCTGCGGCCGGACAGTCCACGATCACGAGGTCGTAGTCACCGCTGCTCGAGATATCGACGATCTCGGAGAGTCCGAGTATGTCTTGGATCCCCAGGGATCCCGTCAACTCTTCCGGTTCCAACCCCTCGAACGACGAACCGTGTTCGTGATCTCCCGCTCCGAAATTTCCTGCAGCATCGATCAATCCCGACAGTCCTCGGAACTTTTCCTCGAGGAGCTCGGAAGTGTCGAGTTGCCGGACGTCGAGGCGCTCGGTGAGAGGTGTAGTCGTTCGCAGCGCCGGCACGCCCACGACATCCGCGAGAGAACCTGCCTGATCGATCGACACCAAAAGCACTCGTGCCCCGTCGGACGCAGCCGACACAGCCGTCGCCGAGGCAAGCGTCGTCGTGCCTGCTCCGCCTTTACCGACGAACAGTTGGACGCGAGATCGTTGCTCCGGCACTCAGCCCTCGACTCGCTTCTTCAGTTCTTTCAGAGCTGTGTCGGTAATGATCTTCTCGGCCTTGCGCTTGAAGAGACCGATCATCGGAATCGTCAGGTCGACCGTCAACTCGTAGGTGACAGAGGTGGTGCCGTTCGGGCCGGGCTCGAGTGTGTACGAACCGAATTGGGACTTCTGGATCTCACCCGAGATCAGCTCCCAGCTCACTGCCATCCCGTCAGGCGCCCACGAATACTGCAGTTCGTAGGTATCCTTCACCATCCCCGCGTCGAGGACAAAACGCACTCGGTCCGCGCGGCCGCCCTGCCCCGGCGCCGTCACCTCGACGGACTTCGCCGCGGCCACCCATTCGGGGTACTGCGCGAAATCGGCGATGACGTCCATCACGGCGTCGGCAGGGGCGTCGATGCTGATCAACCCCTTGGTCTTCTCGGCCATACGACTGCGCTACCTTCCTTCGTCAAAAGTCCAGAACCTGCACAACGAGCACTACTTCGATTATCAGTCCGGTGCTACCCCGGCGGCACGTCCTGCTTCGAGTTCGCGCTTGAGCTGGAAGGACATGACCTTGCCGTCGACCCGACGCTTTCGGTTCATCCCGGCGAGGTCGAGGTTCGCCAGATCCGACGGTGATACGCCGACCGGTTCACAGTGCAGGAAGTAGTGCGCGATCGTCCCGTCCATGACCGGTTCGAGCCACACCTCCATGGTGCCGACCAGCTGACCGGACACTCCCCAACGGAATCCTGCGGGACCGCGATCTTCCCGGACTTCGAGCGCAAGATCACTGAACCAGCGACGCCACCGCGCGCGCGAGGACAACAGTTCGGCGACCCGCTCGGGCGGGGCGGCGATGAAAGTCTGGTCTGCGACCTGAATGCTGCTCACCGAAGTAGCTTCACATATCGCGTCGGCGAAGCGTCGAGGGGTGTCGCACCACTACATACCGGACAGACTGTAAGCCTGGCCACAACTGCGTCGGACATGCGACTACAGTAGGAGACGAAAACCCTACTCGTCAGTATTTCGCAGTGTCGGAGGTATTTCGTGCCTGAGTTCAGCGCACCCCAGACGTTCACCATTCCCGAGGATGCCTCCGCGGTCGACTCGGTCTTCGCCTTCGCGAAGACGAAGCCGGCGGCGGTTGTCTACAAGCGCAAAGTCGGAAATGCATGGGTCGATGTCACTGCAGGCGATTTCGCCGCCCAGGTGACTGCAGTCGCCAAGGGCCTCATCGCGATCGGCGTCAAGCAGGGCGACCGCGTCGGCCTCATGTCGGCGACGCGTTTCGAATGGCCGCTCGTCGACTACGCCATCTGGGCAGCCGGTGGCGTGACGGTTCCGATCTACGAAACCTCCGCAGCCGAGCAGGTTCGTTGGATTCTCGAGGACTCCGAAGCAATCGACCTCATCGTCGAGAACGACACTCACGCCGCGACCGTGAAGGACGTCGCTGCAGCCGCACCCGCGCTGCGCACGGTCTACCAGATCGATGCCGCGGCAGCCGGTAAGGGTGTCGTCGAGGAATTGACCGCACTGGGCGCCGACATCTCCGACGAGGACGTCCACGCCCGCGTCGCTGCACTGAAGGCCTCCGATCCCGCCACCCTCATCTACACCTCGGGCACCACTGGCCGGCCCAAGGGCTGCCAGCTGACGCACTCCAACCTCATTGCGGAGTCGAAGGGCATCCTCGACTCCAACCTCGGGACGCTGCTCAAGACTCCCGGCGTTCGCACCCTGATGTTCTTGCCGCTCGCGCACGTTCTCGCTCGCGCAGTCAGCATCGCGTCGTTCGATGCCGGTGCAGCGCTTGGACACACGAGCGACATCCCGAACCTCGTTCCGACGTTCGGCGAGTTCAAGCCCGACTTCATCCTCTCGGTGCCGCGCGTATTCGAGAAGGTCTACAACAGCGCACGCGCCAAGGCACACGGTGAGGGCAAGGGCAAGATCTTCGACGCGGCCGCAGACACCGCGGTCGCGTGGAGCGAGGCTCAGGACAAGGGCGGCGCGGGCATCGTTCTCAAGGCCAAGCACGCCCTCTTCGACAAGCTCGTGTACTCGAAGCTGCGCGCTGCACTCGGTGGACAGTGCCAGCTGGCCATTTCCGGTGGTGCACCCCTGGGCGCTCGACTCGGCCACTTCTTCCGCGGTATCGGCGTCACGATCTACGAGGGCTACGGACTGACCGAGACCACCGCAGCGTTCGCCGTCAACACCATCGGCGCACAGAAGGTCGGCTCTGTCGGAAAGCCGTTGGCCGGCAACTCCGTTCGCATTGCCGAAGACGGCGAAATCCTCCTCTCGGGACCGGTGGTCTTCACCGGCTACTGGCGCAACGAGAAGGCGACCGCCGAGTCGATCGAGAACGGCTGGTTCCACACCGGAGACCTGGGCACCGTCGACAAGGACGGCTACATCACGATCACCGGTCGCAAGAAGGAGATCATCGTCACGGCAGGCGGCAAGAACGTCTCCCCCGCTCAGCTCGAAGATTCCCTTCGCGCACACCCCCTGATCAGCCAGGCCATCGTGGTCGGCGACCAGAAGCCTTTCATCGGCGCTCTCATCACCATCGACGCCGAGGCACTTCCCGCCTGGAACGAGCGCAACAACAAGGCCGCGGGAACCACAGCTGCCGACCTGGTTTCGGACGGCGAACTGGTCGGTGAAATCCAGGACGCCATCGACGAGGCCAACAAGCTCGTCTCACACGCCGAGGCGATCAAGAAGTTCCGCATTCTTCCGGTCGACTTCTCCGAGGACACAGGCGAACTCACGCCCACGATGAAGCTCAAGCGCAACGTCGTGCACGAGAGCTTTGCCGCCGACATCGAAAAGATCTACGCCAAGTAGGTTTTCGGCAAGCAGCTTCTCGCAGCAACGAACGGCCCGCACCGAATTCGGTGCGGGCCGTTTGCGTTCGAGTCCCGGTGGCTCAGCCGAGCAGATTACGCAGCTTCGAAGCGAGCGTGTCCCACTTCCAGTCTTCGGCAACCCACTCCCGGCCGGCTGCTCCCATCGCGGCCGCTCGATCACGATCGGACAGCACCTCGATCACGGATTCTGCGACGTCCCGAACAGAGGTGCCGTCGACTACGAGCCCGGTCTTGTTCTGCTGCACGGTTTCCGGAGCGCCACCACTGCGGCCGGCGATGACCGGAACGCCGGTCGCCGAGGCCTCGAGGTAGACGATTCCCAGTCCTTCGACATCCAATCCCGCGCCTCGCGTGCGACACGGCATGGCAAACACGTCGGCAATCGTGTGGTGAGCCGCCAACTCTGCGGCGGGCACCGTGCCGGTGAAGACGACGTGATCGTCCATCCCGGTCTTACGTGTCAATTGACGGAGGTGGTCCTCGTACGGTCCACCGCCGACTATCACCAGTACCGCCCCGTCGACGCTCTTGCGAATGGTCGGCAGCGCCTTGATGAGCATGTCCTGCCCCTTGCGTGGCACGAGCCGCGACAGGCACAGGATCGTGGGCCGCTCTCCCAGCCCGTATCGCTTGCGCAGTTCTGCGCGGGCGACCGAGTCCGGGTGGAACACCGACGTGTCCACTCCGGACGGAAGGTGCTCGAGCGCCGCTTGCGGGCCGAAAGCCGCCGAGAACCGTCCACGGGTGTATTTGCTGACAAACGTCACCGCATCCGTGTGATCGCCGATAACACGCAACGACTGCCGCGCACCGGGAATCATCGACCACCCGACCTCATGGCCGTGAGTACTCGCGATCACTCGGCTCGCTCCGGCGCGTCGAACAACCGGCGCCAACAACGCCAAGGGCGCTGCCGCACCGAACCACACCGACTCACAGTCGTGCTTCTTGACCAGCTTCGCGGCCCGACGAGCGACAAAGGGCGACGGCAGCATCAGTGTCGTCGGGTGCCGAACGACCTCGAAAGGCTGTGCCGCATCGAACTTCTTGTGCGAGTCGCCCCGCCACCGCGGTGCGTACACCACCAACTTGTCCGCCGGCAGGTGCCCGGCAAACGTGTGGAGATAAGACTGGATACCTCCGGGGCGAGGAGGAAAATCGTTGGTCACCAAGAGGGTCCGGCGCATCCGTCCACCGTAGGGCACGCTGCGCTTGGAGTCGTGACAAGGGCACGCAGTGCTTCGAGACTTGCGAAGCTCACCTCGCCGCTGCAACTGACCCAGCCGCGAACTGCTCAGCCCAGATGGCTGTTGGTCCAGTCGACCCAGCCGACTCGCAGTTCCTCGGTTCCGACGCCGAGGACCGCTCGGATCCGCGAGTCGAGGTCTTCGGCCGTCATCTTTCCGGAGGCGAGGGCGCGAAAGAGGTCGGTCAGCTTCGCCTCGCCGAATCGATCAGCGATATACGCGTTGATAGACCACGCCGATTCGTACGCCAGTGAACTCACGACCGGGACACCGCCGAACTGTGTGTCGTCCGGAAACTCTGTCGGAGTATCGCCGGAGCGGACCGCTGCTGCCAGAGTCGGCGCGATCTCACCCCATGCCCGCGAGGATCCACGATTTCCCGCGTATTCGGCGAACCCTTCCAACACCCACATCGGCGACCCGTCACGGGTTTTCGATCGGGCGGCTATGTGCATGAGCTCGTGGCGCAACACCGCTCGCCTGGTGATGTCGGTCAGCCTCGAAGCCGCGGCAGGTGAGAAGACCACCCGCTGGCCGCTCACGTCGGAAGACCCGTCCGCCGTTGCATCCGCGACCGACACTGCGGCAATCGAAGCGCCGTCGTGATGGGAGCCGACCAGTGCGGTGAACTCCTCCGCGGACCCCGCCACCATGAGCACCGCGCGCTCGGACCACCACGGCCCCCACAACTGCGTCGTGTTTTCGATGGCTGAGTCCACATCGGCCGCCAAAGCGTCGACGAACGCCTGCTGACCCGGGTGACCGATCACGAGTGCATTGCCCGCTGCATTTTCGGCGACGGCCAGCGGGCCGAAGTCCCAAGGGCCGTTCCAGGATTCGCCCGCCGTTCGGGCTCCGTCCAGTCCGACGATCGACCCGTCCGCAAGAACCGACCACTGATCGCCGCGTTTCGCGAGCGTCATGGACACTGCCTTGCGAGTGGGCAATGCGTCAACGCCGTCGAGGGCGTATCGCAACAGAACCTGCGCATTCCAGACCTCGACGTCTCCGTCCGGTGCACCGGTTCGCGGCGCCGGTGTCAGGCCGCCGCTGGGAATCTCGTATCCCCAGTCGGAGAAATCGAGCGCTCCCGCTGCGGTGGCTCGTCGAACTTCCGCTTCGAGCACACCGGGTGCCGCAGCACTGTCGACGAACTTCGCCAGCCCCGAGGGATCGTCGGACATCTGCGCCGCAGCCCATGCATCGAGAAATGCTTGTACCTGCGCGGTGCGTTCGGCGTCCTGCTCACTGGCCGCATTTTCGTCGGAATCGGACCTGTTCGTCAGGAAGATCGTCAAACCTAGAACGAGCACCACGGCAACGCCGAGCGCCACGAGGGCTGGATACTCCCAACGGCGTGGTCGATCTGCGCCGACGTCGGGCGTCGTCATCGGTTCAGTCGGCACGGTGCCGAGTGTAGGAGAACTCGACTCGACGCTTCACGGCGGCTGGCCACACGCCGCTCGGGCGCAGCAAGCCGTCAGTAACGACGCGCAGTGGAGAACTCCATGCCTGCCATCGACTGAACCTTCACCGGTACGCCGAACGTCGACGCATGCAGAATGTTTCCGTCGCCGGCGTAGATGCCGACATGCGAGTTGTCGCTGTAGAAAGTCACGACGTCACCGGGCTGCAGTTGGTCCCTCGACACCGGTACACCGCCCTGCGCCTGCGCTTGGCTCGAACGCGGCAGAGTCTTCCCGATTTGCTTGTAGGCCCATACGACCAGACCTGAGCAGTCGAACTCGTTCGGGCCGGTCGCGCCCCAGACATACGGGTCACCGATCCGCGTGAGGCCTGCCTGCAGAGCAGCAGCACCCGAACCAGGCGTCAAGTTAGCTAGAATTTTGCTGAGATCGACGTCCGGCGGGAATGGCGTACCGCTCAGTTGGTTACGCTCGTCGTCGGTGAGGCTCTGGAAAGCTTTGGTCACGTCGGCGATCTGCGTCTGCAGTTCACTCTGCTTGCGCTGCAAATCGTCACTGAGTGCGCGGGCTTGATCGGCGGCGGTCCGCGCTTCTTCGGCCGAACGCTTCGATGCTTCCGAGGCGGCACGCGCTTCGGCAGTGGCTTGGTTGAACTGTGAGACCTGCACTGCCGCGTCGTTGGAAATCACGTCCAGCGCGGACATCTGATCGAGCAACTGCTGCGGCGAGTCGCTCACCATCAACGCAAAGAGGCGATTGGTCCGCGCACCCTGGTAATTCGCTGTGGCAATACGGTTTACCGCCGGAGCGAACTCGGCGACACGTGCCGAAGCCGCGTCGAGAAGACCCTGATCGGCTGCCGAACGCGCGTCCGCATCATTCGCGACCGCCAGCTTCGCGTCGAGGTCGATCTGTGCGTTGTGCAGCGCTTCGTTGGTCTGCTCGGATACCCGGGAGAGTTCACCGAGCTTGTCGAGCGCCTCGGTGGGGTTGGTGATGACGGGGTCGGCACCGGCCTGCATCGAAGGCCCTGCGACGAGTCCGAACGCCAGCACTCCCACTGTCAATGCGGCGCGTACTCGACTGTTGTTTTTCGATGAAACCACGGAATGCAACTCTCCGTCTCGGTGAAGCGACGTCGACCGGGGCCGGTCGACGATCTGTTAGCTGGCTGTCAACTATCCACAGTACCTGTCTCGGCCGCACAATGTCTCGATAAGGTTACGGAACGGCATACGTTTGTGTCTACTCGCCGGTAGGCGTGTCGGGGTGAAGTACCGGGCGAATTGTCGCGAAACGAAAATGTGGGCCTCGAATCAAAGATTCGAGGCCCACATTCGAAGATCCGGAGCTCCCCCGAGCTCCGCCGCCTTGCAGCGGCGGATCGTTCCGACCGTCTACCGGAGACAGCCGTCGAGCGTGTTCAGAAATCAGTAACGGCGAGCACCGTCGTACGGCATCGAGGACACCGGTGCGAGCTTCACGGGCTGACCAGCGGTCGACGCGTGGATGACATTGCCGTTGCCGGCGTAGATGCCCGAGTGCGATCCGCCGTAGAAGGAGATCACGTCGCCGACCTGAAGGTCGGACTGTGAAACGGCAACGCCGGCTGCGGCCTGGTCGTAGCTCGTGCGAGGCAGGTTCAGACCAGCCTGCTTGTATGCCCACTGGACCAGACCGGAGCAGTCGAATGCGTCCGGGCCCGATGCGCCGTACACGTACGGGGAGCCCAGCTTGCTCTCTGCGGCGCGAACTGCCTGCTCACCAACACTGGAGATGGGAGCGGCCGGAGCGGCCGGTGCGATGTCGGTGATGCCCGGGATGACCGGCAACTGAGGAATAGAAACGCCCGGAACCTCGAAGGTGCCGACGCCGGGGATGGTGATGGGGTCTGCCGAGGCAGGTGCAGCGGTTGCGGCAAATGCTCCGACTGCGAGCGCGCCGGCTACTGCCAACTGCGCTGAACGCTTGAAACTCTGTGACGCCACTTAAGGGGTGCTCCATTTCTTCCATTCATCCGCCGACCGAGTTAGCTGACGGGTTCGGGCTGGGAAGATCAGCCCTACCCGCGTGGTCCGCAGCGATCATGCGTGCTGCACCCCAGGCGGGATTCACCCCAGTGGAAACTTGGGTTCCCGGTTCGGGTTCCTCGCGGAGATCCCGATTAGGCGGTTCCTGACGATGCCGGTCCTGTTTGGTCCGGCAAGACTTCGTTAGGTCTCAGGAAGGTTACGAAATGATCGCGACGATGTCGACCGCTTCGTGACAATCGCGCCCGATTCGCCGGAAATCATGCTGCCGCGCCCGCGATACGCCGGACGGGTCACGAAGAGATAACAACAGGTCTGTTCGGCGAGGCTCACCTGGCCCGCAAACCTGCGCTTGCTACCCACTGGCAAGGGTCACCAAACCCGACAATCCGATCTTCCATGCAGTTCAACGCCGATTACTTGAAACTAGAACTCGTTTCGATCAATCAGGCGGTTTCGGCGACTGATCGCCGTAGCAACACCCTCACGAATCGCCCTACCGGTAAGTAGGTAGGAGACCGCATTCGCGAGTTCCCACCGCAAGTGTGATCCTCGTCTCTCATACTTTTGTCGGGGGTCAATCCGTTGCTTTCCCAATGGAAGTCGCAGTGAGCCGGATTCCGCGTATGCACTCTCGAATTCGTGTCGGGGGGTCCTTCTACTGTCTGCGGTGTGAGTCCCGCCTCGGCCCGAGAATTTCCGTCTCCGTCCCCGTTCTCCGACGGGGAGAAGTTCGACGTCGGGCGGCAACTGAGCTTCGACGAGCTGGACACACCGCTGAGCGAAACGACGTTTGTCGTCGTCGACCTCGAGACCACAGGTGGAAGCGCCGACCAGGACTCCATCACCGAGATCGGCGCCGTCAAGATCCGCGGTGGCGAAGTGCTCGGTGAAATGGCAACACTCGTCGACCCCGGCCGATCGATTCCGCCGTACATCGTCGAACTGACCGGAATCACCACCGCCATGCTGATCGGCGCACCTCCCATCGAACGTGTCCTACCCGCTTTTCTCGAATTCGCCGAGGGTGCGGTGCTGGTGGCACACAACGCGCCCTTCGACATCGGCTTCCTCAAAGCAGCGGCGTCACGCAGCGCACGCCCGTGGCCGGCGTTCCGTGTGCTGTGCACTGTGAAGCTCGCCAGGCGCGTGCTCACCCGCGACGAGGCGCCTTCGGTCAAACTCTCCGCACTCGCCCATCTCTTCCAGGTGACCACCCAACCGACGCACCGCGCGCTCGACGACGCGCGTGCGACCGTCGACGTCCTACACGGGTTGATCGACAGAGTCGGGAACCAAGGCGTCCACAGTTACAGCGAACTCGTCGACTACCTGCCCAACATTTCCTCACATCAGCGGGCCAAACGGTCCTTCGCCGCAAACCTGCCGCGAAGCCCGGGTGTCTACCTTTTCCGAGGCCCTTCGGACGAAGCCCTCTATATAGGAACTGCTACCGACCTTCGACGCCGCGTCCGCAACTACTTCACCGGTTCGGAGACCCGCGGCCGGATGAAGGAAATGGTCGCGCTCGCCACCCGTGTGGACCACGTCGAGTGCGCCCATGCGCTCGAGGCAGGGGTGCGTGAACTACGCCTACTGAGCGCGCATGCACCCCCGTACAACCGTCGCTCCAAATTCCCCAAAAGAGGATGGTGGATCACTCTCACCGACGAGGCGTTTCCCAGACTGTCCGTGGTTCGCACGCCTACGGCCGATTCGATCGGCCCGTTCACCTCTCGCGGCGACGCAGTCGAAGTCGCCGACACCGTCGCAGAGTTCAGCCGCCTACGCACGTGCACCAAACGTCTCGGGCGCGGCGCCGTTCACGGCCCTGACTGCCCCGCTCGCGAACTGGGGGCGTGTCCCGCCTCCTGGGCACCGGAACTCACTGCGGAGGACTACGCGGCCGCCCCTGAGACTGTGCGTGGATTCTTCCGGGGAACCAACGACGCTCCCCTCCAACAAATGCAGGCGCGAATAGACGAGCTGTCCGCACACGCGTTGTTCGAGAATGCTGCTCGTCTGCGTGACCGAACGGTCGCAGTCTCTACCGCAGTGCGGCGCACTCAGCGACTCGCAGCAGTCGCGGCGATCGAACAACTAATTCTCGCCCGTCCCACCGGGGACGGCGGCTGGGAGCTGTCGGTGATCCGTTCCGGACGTCTCGCGTCCGCCGGGCTCGCCAGACGTGGAACTCACCCGATGCCCGTCGTCGACGCCATCACCGCGGCCGCCGAAACCGTCCTACCGGACGACGCACCGTTCCGCGGCGCGTCACCCGAAGAACTGGGCCTGATCGCACGGTGGCTCGCATCGGACGGTGTCCGAATCGTGTCGGCGACATCCGGCTACGTCGAACCTGCGGGCGGCGCCGGCAAGTGGGAAGCCTGGTGCCGACTCGCGCGGGCCGGTACCGAATCCGAACATCGATGACGTAACGACGGAGCGACACCCCTAAGCTCGATCGAAACCACCGGGTCATCACAACCCACCGGGAAATCGAGGAGAGAAATGATCAACGCCATCGTCATGATTCACGCCGAGTCCGCTCGGATCCCGGAAACCGCGCAGGCCGTCGCCGACCTGTCCGGAGTCACGGAGGTCTACTCGTGCGCAGGTGACGTCGACTTGATCGCCATCGTGAAGGTACGTGACCACGCCCAGATCGCCGACGTGGTCACCGGAGGAATCAACAAGGTGCCCGGCGTTCTCCGAACCGCCACACACATCGCCTTCCAGTCATTCTCCAGCGCAGACGTCGAGGCCGGTTTCTCGCTGGGCGAGTAGCTCGTCGATCAGGCTTGGTCGGCCAGTTCGGCGGTGAGTGCCGCCCACTTGTGAAGCAGTTCAGCGCCGGCGCCGCTGTCGATCGCGGCAGCGGCTGCAGTCATCCCGGCGGAGATCGCACCCTCGAGATCGTCACCGACACCGTTGAACGCCGCGATGGCCGCTCCCGCGTTCAGCAAGACCGCGTCCCGGACCGGCCCCTTCTGTCCGGAAAGCAGCGTTCGGGCGACGGTGGCGTTGAATTCGGCGTCTCCTCCGCGCAACTCTTCGAGAGGAACGCGGTCGATTCCGAGGTCGCGCGGATCCAGCGTGACAGTTCGCACACTTCCACCGCCGACGATGTGAACCGTCGAAGTCGTCGATGTGGTCAGTTCGTCGAGTCCGTCGTCTCCACGCACCACCAACGCTGAATTACCCCGCTGCGCAAGGACTCCCGCGACAACCGAGATCAGCTTCGGAAATGCGCACCCGATCAGCCCGGCACGCGGACGAGCCGGATTGGTCAGTGGACCGAGCACGTTGAACGCCGTCGGGATGCCGATTTCCTTGCGAGGCACCGCCGCAAAGCGCAGTGCGGGATGGAAGACCGGCGCGAAACAAAAGCCGATGCCGACCTCTTCGACGCACCTCGCAACCTGCTCCGGGCCGAGGTTGATGCGAACGCCGAGCGCCTCGAGCACGTCGGCGCCACCGCTCTTGGACGAAGCAGCGCGGTTGCCGTGCTTGACAACTCGCACACCGGACGCGGCAACCACGATCGAGGCCATTGTCGAGATGTTCACCGTGTTGGAGCGGTCACCACCCGTGCCGACGATGTCGACGACGTCGGAATCGACGGGCACGCGCCGGGAGTGTTCGAGCATCGCGCCGGCGAGCCCTTCCAACTCCCCGGGGGTTTCGCCCTTCATCTTCAGCCCGACGCCGAAAGCGGCGATCTGAGCGGAAGTGGCATTGTCCGACATGATCTCGCCCATCGCCCACCGACTGTCGGCTTCCGACAGATCACTGCCGTCCGTGAGCAGACCGAGAATCATCGGCCACGACCGCACCACTGCACTCGAATCGACGTTCACGGCGTTGGATGCGTCGGTGCCGGCCATAGTGCCTTGGTCCCCTGTCGTTCATGTGGGCTGGATTTCGAACTGTCGTTTCGTGCTGTCGTTTCGAGCTGTCGTTTCGTGCTGCCATTTTGTGCTGCCGATGACCCTCGCAGCCTAGTCAGTGAGGTAGCAAGGAAACCGAATAGGGCCGCTCAGGTCTTTCGGCGACCGCGTTTGGGCGTCGCCTCCGCAAGAATCGGGGGCTGGAGCGCGTCCCACCCGGCGACCGAACCACCGAGTCGCTGCGCCAGACCGGCCATTCGTGATCGCTCCTGGGAGCAATGCAGGGCGTCGAGGATTTGGACACGCTCGAAGATGACGCGAAACGAATTCTCGACCGCCTGAGTCACGTCCTCGGGCCGACTCGCGCCTCGCACATATCCGTCCTGAGCGACGATGTTCTCGGCATCGGCAACCGAGTCCTCCGGAAGGTCGAGATGGTGCCGCAGAACCACTTCGGACTCCGCCCGAAACTCCGGCTCGGTGGAGCCGGCACGTTCGAGAGCGGTCGAACTCGCCTCGGCGTCGTCGAAGCCCTCGGCAACGACGACCAGATCCGACCGCCCTGCGTCGAGCGGCGTCGGAATCTTCGTGCCGAAAATTCTCAGGAACCACGGTCTACTCTTGTGTGTAGCTGCCATCGCGCCAGCATATTCCGACCACGCCACCAGCGCGTTCGCCGCCCGATCCCGCGAACTCGAGCCGAGCGACGCGCCGATGGTGGACCCGAGTGGTCGTCTCTTACGACGAAGCGTCATACTTCTGTCTGTGACGAGCGCAGTAGGGACTTCAGGATCGGCAATCACCCAACGCGTGCACTCGCTGAACCGGCCGAATATGGTCAGCGTTGGCACCATCGTGTGGTTGTCAAGTGAGCTCATGTTCTTCGCAGGGCTCTTTGCCATGTACTTCGTGGCACGAGCTCAGGCGAACGGAAATTGGCCGCCGGAGCCAACCGAATTGAACCTGTATCTGGCCGTGCCGGTGACCTTGGTGCTTATCGCATCTTCGTTCACCTGCCAGATGGGTGTCTTCGCGGCTGAGCGTGGCGACGTCTTCGGACTTCGTCGCTGGTACACCATCACCTTGATCATGGGGGCGTTCTTCGTCTCCGGCCAGGGTTACGAGTACTACCACCTTGTGCACGAGGGCACCACGATTTCGAGCAGCGTGTACGGCTCGGTGTTCTACATGACCACCGGCTTCCACGGTCTGCACGTCATCGGCGGTCTCATCGCCTTCGTCTTCTTGATCGCACGTACCCGGGTCAGCAAGTTCACGCCCGCCCAGGCCACCGCCGCGATCGTTGTTTCGTACTACTGGCACTTTGTCGACATCGTGTGGATCGCGCTGTTTGCCACGATTTATTTCATCCGTTAATCAGCTGTACGCCCCAGGCAGCCCCTGACGTCCAGTTCCGTCCCGACATACCAAAGGGATACAGATGAGTTCATCCCCCCCTCCCGCATCCGATAACTCAGCGAATGCCGCGAAGTCGCGTCGCCAGCGGAAAATCCGCCGGCGCGTTACCGGCGCGCTCGTATTGATGATGGGATTGATCAGCGCAGGTTTCCTCGCTTCGGCGTTGACACCAGCTCCGCAGGTTGCGACCGCCAGCGACGATTCAGCAGCCCTGATTCGTGAAGGCAAGCAGCTCTACGACACGTCATGCATCACGTGCCACGGCGCGAACTTGCAGGGCGTGCAGGACCGCGGTCCCAGCCTCATCGGCGTCGGCGAAGCAGCCGTGTACTTCCAGGTCTCCTCTGGTCGTATGCCCGCAGCTCGCAACGAGGCCCAGGCTGCACGCAAGGACCCCAAGTTCGATGCTGCGCAGACCGACGCCCTCGGCGCTTTCATCCAGGCCAACGGCGGCGGCCCGACGCTCATCCGCGACGAGAACGGCGAAATCGCCCAGTCCTCGCTGCGCGGTGGCGACATCGGACGCGGCAGTGAGCTCTTCCGGCTCAACTGCGCGTCGTGCCACAACTTCACCGGCCGCGGTGGCGCACTGTCCTCGGGCAAGTACGCCCCGGTCCTGGATCCGGCCAGCGAGCAGCAGATCTACGCTGCCATGGTTACCGGCCCCCAGAACATGCCGAAGTTCTCGGATCGTCAGCTGACGATCGAGGAGAAGAAGGACATCATCGCCTACGTCAAGTCGTCGGGCGAGTCGAAGGACCCCGGTGGGTACGGGCTCGGTGGCCTCGGTCCGGCCTCTGAGGGTCTCGCCATGTGGGCCGTCGGAATCATCGCTGTCGTCGGTGCAGCATTGTGGATCGGAGCAAGGTCATGAGCGACGCTGGCCAGCATGGCGGCGATACGCCTAAGAAGTACACAGATGAAGAGCTCGACGCGATGTCACGCGACGACCTGGTCAAGCTGGGTACCAATCTCGATGGCGTCGATGTCGTCTACCGCCGTGATCGTTGGTCGGTAAAGGGCACCAGGGCGGAAAAGCGCGCCGAGCGCAACGTCGCCTTCTGGTTCGGCCTCGCCGGCGTTTCGGCGATCGCATTCATCGCGATCTACCTGTTCTGGCCCTGGGAGTATGCAGGCGCCGGTGACGAGAACTACGGCAAGTACAGCCTGTACACCCCGCTGATCGGCTTGACCATGGGTCTGGCGATCCTCGGCGTCGGCATCGGTGCCGTTCAGTTCACCAAAAAGTTCATCCCCGAAGAGGTCTCGATCCAGGACCGCCACGACGGTGGATCCACCGAGGTCGATCGTCGCACGATCGTCGCCGAGCTCGGCGACACCCTCGATACGTCCACCCTCCCCCGCCGCAAGGCCATCAAGCGCAGCTTGATGTTCGGCGGTGGCGCACTCGGCGTCATGATGGTCATGCCTCTCGGCGGACTCATCAAGAACCCGTGGGCCAAGGGCGACGACTCACCCCTGTGGGTGTCCGGCTGGACCCCGAACTACCCGGGCGAGACGATCTACCTGCGTCGTGACACCGGCCGTCCCGAGGACATCGTCCTCGTTCGCCCGGAAGATCTCGATGCCGGTTCGATGGAAACGGTCTTCCCGTTCCGCGAGTCCGACCGTGGCGACGAGCACGCTCTGCTCGCAGCACTGCGCGGCATTCGTAACTCGGTGATGCTCATCCGCCTCCGCACGGAAGACACCGCGCGTGTCACCAAGCGCAAGGGCCAGGAGAGCTTCAACTACGGCGATTACTTCGCGTACTCGAAGATCTGCACCCACCTGGGTTGCCCCACCTCGCTCTACGAACAGCAGAGCAACCGTATTCTGTGCCCCTGCCACCAGTCGCAGTTCGACGCACTGACCTACGGCAAGCCGATCTTCGGTCCCGCTGCTCGCGCACTTCCGCAGTTGCCTATTACAGTGAACGAAGAGGGCTTCCTGGTCGCCGACGGTGACTTCATCGAAGCACTCGGCCCGGCATTTTGGGAGCGTCGACCGTGACCACAACAACAACCAAACCGTCCAAGATCAGCGCGGCAGCGGCTGGACAAGCGGAGGCTATGGACTCCCGCTACCACCTCGCCGCAGGCATGCGCCGGCAGATCAACAAGGTCTTCCCGACGCACTGGTCCTTCATGCTCGGCGAGATCGCGCTCTACAGCTTCGTGATCCTGCTGATCTCCGGTGTATTCCTGACACTGTTCTTCGATCCGTCGATGGCACACGTCGTCTACCAGGGCGCGTACCAGCCGCTTCGCGGTGTCACGATGTCTCGCGCCTACGAGACGACCCTGAACATCTCCTTCGAGGTGCGCGGCGGTCTCTTCGTTCGCCAGATTCACCACTGGGCTGCACTGATGTTCGCGGCGTCGATCATCGTTCACCTCGCTCGCATCTTCTTCACCGGCGCATTCCGTCGTCCGCGTGAAGCGAACTGGGTCATCGGCTGCCTGCTGCTCATCCTGGCGATGTTCGAAGGCTTCTTCGGCTACACCATCCCCGACGACCTGCTCTCGGGCACCGGCCTTCGCGCCGCCTTCGGTGGTATCACGATGAGTATCCCGATCGTCGGTACCTGGATGCACTGGCTGATCTTCGACGGCGACTTCCCCGGCGACCTCATCATCCCGCGTCTCTACGTCGCTCACGTGCTGCTGTTCCCGGGCATCATCCTGGCTCTGATCGCCGGCCACCTCGCGTTGGTCTGGTACCAGAAGCACACGCAGTTCCCCGGCCCCGGCCGTACGGAACAGAACGTCGTCGGCGTCCGCATCCTCCCGGTCTTCGCAATGAAGGGTGGCGCGTTCTTCGCCATGACCTTCGGCGTGCTCGCACTGCTCGGTGGTCTGTTCCAGATCAACCCCGTCTGGAACATCGGTCCGTACAACCCGTCACAGGTCTCGGCAGGTTCCCAGCCCGATATCTACATGATGTGGACGGACGGCCTTGCTCGACTGTGGCCGGCGTGGGAGATCTACCTGTTCGGCCGCTACACGATCCCTGCAGTGTTCGCCGTCGCCCTGATCATGGGCCTCGTCTTCGCACTGTTGATCGCGTACCCGTGGATCGAGAAGCGTCTCACCGGAGACGACGCTCACCACAACATCCTGCAGCGCCCGCGCGACGTGCCGGTCCGTACCGCTATCGGTGCGATGTCCATCGCGTTCTACCTGGTGCTCACGATCTCCTGCATCAACGACATCATCGCGTACCACCTTCACATCTCGCTGAACGCAATGACGTGGATCGGCCGTATCGGCATGGTCATCCTTCCGCCCATCGCGTACTTCGTGACGTACCGGTTCTGCATCGGCCTGCAGCGCAGTGACCGTGCAGTCCTCGAACACGGCATCGAGACCGGCATCATCAAGCGGATGCCGAACGGCCAGTACATCGAGATCCACCAGCCGCTCGGCCCCGTCGACGAGCACGGACACCCGATCCCGCTCGAGTACCAGGGTGCTGCTGTCCCGAAGAAGATGAACAAGCTCGGCCTCGCCGGCAAGCCCGGTAGCGGTAGCCTGATCACCGCTGACCCAGTCGAGGAGAGCGAGGCTCTCGAAGCCGCTCATCACGAAGCTGAGCACGAGCAGCTTCAGATCCTTCTGGACTACCAGAACCGAACCAACGGCAAGTCCGATGGTTCCAGTGGAGAACTCCACTAAGGACGACAGTTGACCAGTGAGGCCCCGAACCGCATTCCGGTTCGGGGCCTCACTCGTTCTCTGAGCGATTCAGCATGACAACCTTCAGTGGGTCACCACTCCCCCGGTTCGACGTCTGAGCGCCGACAACAGCGGGCACTACGCCTTTGCTAGACCTCGAGCACAGTTGAATAGTGCTCCACCGTCGGGAACGGCTCGTAGAAGTGGTGGAGAAGTTCTCGCCACTTCTCGTATCCCGTGGACTGACGGAACCCGATGGTGTGTGACTCCACGTCTTCCCACTCGACGAGCAGGAGATATCGCTCCGGCGATTCCAGGCAGTGCGAGAGCCGCAACCTGACGAATCCGGGGACCTCGGAGATGATGGTTCGGGCTACATCGAACGCGGCCTCGAATCGCGCTGACTGCGACGGATCGACCTGCAGGACGGCATGTTCGAGGATCATCTACGGAGTGTTGCACGTTCTCGGGAGTCCCCTCGAGGCGTTGCCGCCTGGTGAGATACTCGGACCATGACATCCCATGCACGCGGCACCTTCGAGATCGATCTCCGCCCCGCCGATCCTGAGCTCTCCGGACGCGTCGGGCGCTTCGAGTTCGACAAGACGTTCATCGGCGGCGTCGAAGGCACATCGACCGGACTCATGCTGTCCGCGGGCGATCCGACAACCGGTGAAGCGGGCTACGTCGCTTTGGAGTTTGTCACCGGGCAGGTCGACGAAGCTGTGGGATCGTTCGCACTGCAGCAGTTCGGTCAGATGATCAACGGAACGCAGAAGCTTCTGTACGAGATCGTGCCGGGGTCCGGAACCGGTGAGCTGAAGGGCATCTCAGGCACTCTCGAGCTAGAGATCGTCGACGGTCTGCACCGCTACGACCTCGAATACTCGCTCCACGACTGACAAAGAGCGGTTGGGTAATCGGCACCCTCGTACCGCAACTCGCAGATACGACAACAAAGGCGCCGTACCCGGGTGGGTGCGGCGCCTCTGTTCGAGTGCGGGTGAAACTAGTGCTTCTCAGGTCCGGTGTAGTACTCGAACACCAGGCCTGCGGCTGCGGCGAGCACACAGACAACTGCGACTGCGATGAGCCACGGCTGGAAGTACGCCAGCGACACTGCCGCGAGTGCAGCTGCGGCGGCAAGCAGGATCGGCCAGAAGCTACCCGGGCTGAAGAAGCCCAGTTCTCCTGCACCATCCGAGATTTCTGCGTCGTCGTAGTCCTCGGGACGGGTGTCCAGACGACGGGCAACGAAGCGGAAGTAGGTACCCACGATGAGCGTCAGACCTGCAGACAGGACGATGGCCGTCAGTCCGGCCCACTCGATACCTGTGCGTGACAGAGCGGTGAACACTCCGTAGATGATCGCGACGAGAATGAAGAACATCGTCAGGATCTCGAAGAGCTTGGCTTCGATCTTCATATCAGCACTTGTCCTTGTTCAGTGAAGAGGCTGGCCGGCTCAGTTGCCTGCAGTGGCGACGGTTGCCTGACGGTACTCGCGGTCGGTGTTGAACGGCGTGGTCGACGTAGCCACCGGCGACTGACCGATTGCCTGCAGGGCCTCGGCGGTCGTCAGACCACCCTTGCCCTCCGCGTCACCCTTGCGCAGTTCGATGTACTTGGCGAAGTCCTCGGGCGAAACCGCACGAACCTCGAAGTTCATCATCGCGTGGAACGTGCCACACATTTCTGCACAACGCCCGACGAACGCGCCTTCCTTCTCGATCTCACTGATCTGGAAGATGTTGTCCGAGTGGTTCTCCTTGGGGTTCGGGAGAACGTCGCGCTTGAACAGGAACTCAGGCACCCAGAAAGCGTGGATGACGTCCGAGGAAGCGAGTTCGAACTGGATCCGCTTGCCGGTGGGCAGAACGAGGATCGGGATCTCCTGGCTGGAGCCGACAGTCTCGATCTTGTCGTAGTGCAGGTAGCTCAGGTCCTCGGTGCTGTTGCCGTGGATCGGGCCGGGAACTTCTTCGCCGTGATCGTTGACAGTGGAGCCCTCGGCCTTGGCAGCCTCTTCGGCTTCGACGTCGATGCCGTTGTACTTGGCACTGCCGTCACCGAACTCGATGGAGCGGTAGCCGAACTTCCAGTTCCACTGGAATGCCGTGACGTCTACGACGACGTCAGGGTTGTCCGTCTTGTCCAGAACATGGTTCTGGACGATGACGGTGAAGTAGAAGAGAACCGCGATGATGACGAAGGGAACTGCCGTGTAACCGAGTTCGAGAGGCACGTTGTATGCCGTCTGACGCGGGAATTCCGGCGAGTCCTTCTTCTTGCGGTGGAAGATGACGGCCCAGAAGACCAGTCCCCACACCAGCACACCCATGACGAGGGCGGCTACAACCGACCACGTCCACAGCTCACGCATGCGCGTCGCCTCCGGGGTGATGCCCGAAGGCCACCCGAAACGAAGCACTTCGTTGTCGATGGAGCAACCCGACAGCAGCAAGGCAGCAATGCCCAGAGATACTGCCAGCCCCGCTCGCCGAAGGATCCGACCTTGCGCCACGTTCACGCCTTCCTGATCGCCACAAAATTCAACTAGGGCATGCCCGGAGGGAAGGCCCAATTACTACGCAGCGTAGACCAAAGCCGGGCGCTATCCATCCTCGGGTCCTCGCCCGTGTCGCGGCGGACGTCACACAGCTCTCTCAGGTGCTGCTCAGGAACGGCTCAGGTCGTTTCGGCGACGCACATCACGTCGATTCGTTCCGCCGCGATCGGCAGGGACGTCGATCTGCGGCATACTTTCGACAAGAGTTCGTTGACCTCTCCCCGACACTCGTGTCCGGGAGCCTTCTCTACAAAAATTCTGAATCGAGGAACCGGACGCTGTGTGTGGACTGCTCGGGCTACTGACATCTGGCGGAACCAGCGAGGACGCCGTCTCGCGGGTCGACCAGGCGATGCATTGCCTTCGTCACCGCGGGCCGGACGAACACGGGACGTGGAACGACGACCACCTCGTCTTCGGGTTCAACCGCCTGGCGATCATCGACATCGCTCATTCCCACCAGCCGCTGCGTTGGGGCCCGCCGGAGAACCCGGAGCGTTATGCGCTCACGTTCAACGGCGAGATCTACAACTACCTGGAGATCCGCGCCGAACTGGCCAAGGACCACGACGCCAAGTTCTTCACCGAGGGCGACTCCGAGGCCATCGTCGCTGCATTCCACTACTGGGGTGAGGATGCGGTCCGGCGCCTACGCGGAATGTTCGCGTTCGCGATCTGGGACACCGACACACGCGAGCTGTTCATCGCGCGCGATCCGTTCGGGATCAAGCCGCTGTTCATTGCTACCGGCGCCGGCGGCACCGCGTTCGGCAGTGAGAAGAAGAGCCTGCTCGAACTCACCGATCTGATCGGCATCGGTACCGAGCTGGATCCGCGCGCCATCGAGCACTACACCGTTCTGCAGTACGTACCGGAGCCGGAAACACTGCACAAGGAGATCCGACGCCTGGAGTCGGGCAGCTTCGCCCGGGTGCGTCCGGGCGAGGAACCCACGTTCACGAGGTACTTCACGCCGAAGTTCCCGGCCAAGCCTTTTGCACCTGGCACCGAGAAGGCGCGCTACCAGGAAATCGCCGAGGCACTCGAGGATTCGGTCGCCAAGCACATGCGCGCCGACGTCACCGTCGGTTCGTTCCTGTCCGGCGGTATCGACTCCACGGCGATCGCGGCACTGGCGATGCGCCACAACCCCAACCTGATCACCTTCACGACCGGTTTCGAACGTGAGGGCTATTCCGAGGTCGACGTCGCTGCAGAATCTGCCGCGGCGATCGGCGCGAAGCACGTCGTCAAGGTGGTCTCCCCCGCCGAGTTCGCCGCTGCCATTCCCGAGATCGTCTGGTACCTCGACGACCCGGTAGCCGATCCGGCATTGATTCCGCTGTGGTTCATCGCCAAGGAAGCCCGCAAGCACGTCAAGGTCGTGCTGTCCGGCGAGGGTGCCGACGAGCTGTTCGGCGGCTACACGATTTACCGTGAGCCGTTGTCGCTCAAGCCTTTCGAGTACCTCCCCAAGGGATTGCGTCGGGCTGCGGGCAAGTTGTCCGAACGCATCCCGGACGGTACTCGCGGCAAGAGTCTGCTCAATCGCGGTTCGTTGACCCTCGAGGAGCGCTACTACGGCAATGCTCGTAGCTTCAACGACGCTCAGCTCCGCGCCGTCCTTCGCGATTTCCGCCCCGAGTGGACTCACCAGGACGTCACCGCGCCGATCTACGCGCAGTCACGGGACTGGGATCCGGTTGCCCGGATGCAGCATCTCGACCTGTTCACCTGGCTGCGCGGCGACATCCTCGTCAAGGCCGACAAGATGACGATGGCCAACTCGCTGGAACTGCGTGTGCCGTTCCTCGATCCCGAGGTCTTCGACGTAGCGTCACGCGTGCCGCTCGATCAGAAGATCACGAAGGACACAACCAAGTACGCACTGCGTCAGGCCCTGGAAGGCATTGTGCCGCACCATGTTCTGCACCGTGCGAAGCTCGGATTCCCGGTTCCCCTACGCCATTGGCTGCGCGGCACCGAACTCTTCGACTGGGCACATCTGCAGATCGAGGAGTCGGGTACCGACCACATCTTCGACAAGCAGGCCGTCGTGAAGATGCTCAACGATCACCGCGAGGGCGTGTCCGACCACAGCCGACGCCTGTGGACCGTGCTGACGTTCATGGTCTGGCACGGGATCTTCGTGGAGAAGCGCATCGTGCCGCAGATCCAGGAACCGGTGTACCCGGTCAACATCTAGGCCTTCGGCCCCGTGAGTGGTCAGGGAGTCTCCGGACTCCTCAACCACTCACGGGGCGGAGCCCTACTTCGGCAGGATCGTCGCGATCTCGTCCGCAGCCGCACTGCCGTAAGCGTCGGTAAGGCGCTTGAGGGCCTCGTCGCGATTGAACACCCACTCCTGCGTTCCCACGGTCTCGAGGATCAGCACAGCGACCAAAGATCCCAGCTGTGCGGCGCGCTCGAAGCTCAGGCCAGCGCCGTGTGCGAGCAGGAACCCGGCGCGGAAGCCGTCGCCAACGCCCGTCGGATCCACCTTGCCGGTCTCGGGCACTACGTCGACGCGCACCCAATTACCTTCGGCGTCAACAATTTCCACACCCTTGGAGCCGAGGGTGGTGACACGAATGCCGACCTGCGCACGGATCTCTTCCTCGCTCAGACCAGTCTTCTGCTGAAGCAGACCCCACTCGTACTCGTTGGTGAACAAGTACTTCGCACCGTGGATGAGCGCCTTGGCCTCGTCACCGGACAGGCGAGCAAGCTGCTGCGACGGATCCGCTGCGAACGGGATTCCGAGCAGACGGCATTCGTCGGTATGGCGAACCATGGCCTCGGGGTCGTTGGCGCCGATCAGCACCAACTCGACTGCGCCCGCAGTCTTGGCCACTGCCGCGAGTTCGATCTCGCGGGCCTCGCTCATCGCACCGGGGTAGAACGACGCGATCTGCGCCATGTCCTCGTCGGTGGTGCACACGAAACGCGCCGTATGTGCCTTGTCCGAGATACGTACCGCACTGCAGTCGACGCCGTTGTCCTCGAGCCACGTGCGGTACTCGGCGAAGTCGGCACCGACTGCGCCGACGAGTAGCGGGGACCCACCGAGCACGCCCATGGCGTAAGCGATGTTGCCGCCGACACCACCGCGGCGAATCACGAGATCGTCCACCAGGAAACTCAGCGAAACGTGGGCGAGCTGATCGGCGAGGAGCTGATCGGCGAATCGGCCGGGGAAGCGCATCAAGTGGTCGGTGGCGATGGAACCGGTTACCGCAATAGTCACGGATCGTGGCCTTTCAGCGAAGTGAGTACAAGAATGAAAGAGGAGCAAAAGTTCACGTTACCGCCCGTAGCGCCGTCATCGGCGCCCGAACCGTCAGATCGGAACGGTCTACGTACGAGTCACCACAGACAACTGACGCGAAACCGAATGTCGGTTCCGCGTCAGTTGTTTGTGAATTGAGTTGTGATCGACAGACTCAGTTGAACGAG
This sequence comes from Rhodococcus sp. P4_E4, assembly GCF_056401575.1. Classification (NCBI taxonomy): domain Bacteria; kingdom Bacillati; phylum Actinomycetota; class Actinomycetes; order Mycobacteriales; family Nocardiaceae; genus Rhodococcus; species Rhodococcus sp. P4_E4. Next base: position 132,209 of record NZ_JBFUJB010000006.1, read on the forward strand.
TCACCGCAGGCGCAGGAGCCTGTTGCATTGGGGTTGTCGATCGAGAAGCCCTGCTGCTCGATGGTGTCGAGGAAGTCGATGGACGCACCTTCGACGTACGGCGCGCTCATCCGGTCGACAACCAGGTTGACGCCGTTGAAGTCGACAGTGAGGTCACCGTCGAGCGTGCGGTCGTCGAAGAACAGCTGGTACTTCAGTCCGGCACAGCCGCCGGGCTGCACTGCGATACGCAGCGCGAGGTCGTCGCGACCCTCCTGATCGAAGAGTGCCTTCGCCTTGGCGGATGCGGCCTCGGTCATCTTGACGCCGTGGGTGGCGGTCTCGTTCTGCACAGTCATGGGCTCTCCCTAATGTTCGTACCAACCCGTGAACGCTTCAACGGTACGCCGCTGCCGACTTATTCCCGCCAGTCCTTACCGGGTGCGATTCGTCTTCATCCTATCCGGTCTTCCCGACACGGCAACGGCGCGTCGACGCTTGTGGATCCTCAGCTCCGGGCGCCGCGCCAGATCTTCCACTCCCGTGCCGTGTGTTCGGCGAGTCCCTCAAGACACGCCGACGCTTCCTCCATCGCACGTTCCACCGACCCGGCGAACTCCGTCACCGATTTTGTCGCGACTATCGAGGTTGACGAATAGTCCGCCGCGTCGAGCGTCACCTGACCGGCAAAGACGAGCGTCGGAACTCCGTGTGCCGCCCCGGCCGAAGCAAGCGTCGTGACGAGTTTGCCGCGCAGAGATTGGTGGTCGAACTTGCCTTCACCCGTGATCACCAGGTCAGCGGAAGCCAATAGCGCCGCCTGGCCGGTGCGATCGGCAACGACGTCGGCCCCCGATCGCCGCTGTGCACCGAGGGCGAACAGCGCAGCACCGATACCACCCGCGGCGCCGGCACCCGGAAAATCCGACACTCGTTTTCCGGTGGCGGACTCCAACTTTTCGGCCCATCTCACGTTTCTCGCTTCGAGGACAGAGACGGCATCGGCGTCGGCGCCCTTTTGCGGGCCGAACACCGCTGCCGCACCGTGCTCGCCGAGAAGTACGTGTTCGACGTCGGTGGCCGCGACCAACGCAATGCCCGCCGTAGCCGCCGTTGCGGCCTCCAGACCGCCCAGCGCCTCCACCAGCCCACGTCCCCCGTCGGTGCAGCAACTCCCACCGAGTCCGACGACAATCGTCTTCACGCCTGCCTCAAGCGCGACAGCGATCAGTTCTCCGACACCGCGACTGTGCGCGGCGAGTGCGCTGTCCCGTGTCGGCGGACCTCCGAGCAGACCGAGCCCGACAGCCTCGGCGGACTCGATGTACGCCGTGTCCGAATCCAACAGCCACGCGGCGTCGACGCCCACGGTCAGTGGCCCAGGCACCCGTGCGGTCCGGATGTCGCCCCCAGCCGTGGCCAAGACGTCGACGAAACCCGGACCACCGTCGGATTGTGGCGCGGTGACGACGTCGTCTTCGGGTCGGCCACGTCGCCAACCGGCAGAAATGGACTCAGCCGCCTCGACGGCCGTCAACGTCTCACCAAACGAATCTGGAGCAACTATTACCCGCATAGCCGAAGTCTAAGAGTCCCGAATGACCCCGATGTTTCACGATCTCGCGCGTTTCAGTGCCTCGGGCGATCGGGTTTTTCAGAAAGACCGAGGTCGGTTTCCCAGACCGTGCACTTATCCAATAGCCTGGAGGTGTGAAATTGCTACGCCGCGGTGACTCAGACAACTCCGACAAACGTGACGTCGAGGGCACTGAGGCATCCTCGGCCTCCGAAGAGGCGCCCATCGAGCAGGTGGGCAAGGGCCGCCCCACACCCAAGCGTCGTGACGCCGAGGCGAAGAGGCGTGGCCCCGTTGCCCCTGCCCCGCTGACCGCGAAGGAAGCCCGCGCCCGCCGTAAGGCGACCCGCGGCTCCAAGGAGGACCGCAAGGCCGAAGCCGCCGAGCGTCGCGCATCGTCGGCAGACCGCCGCGCCCGCATGCTCGCCGGCGAGGACAAGTACCTGCTCCCCCGCGACAAGGGACCGGTTCGCGCCTACGTCCGTGATTTCATCGACGCTCGCCGCAACCTCGTCGGGCTGTTCATGCCGCTCGCGTTGATCCTCATCATGACGATGTTCGTCACGCCCGCGCTCCAGCAGATCGTCACGCTGGCAATGCTCGTGATGATGCTCTTCATGGTCGGTGAAGGCATCTGGCTCGGTCGCATGATCAACAACCGCGTCGCCGAGCGCTTCCCCGACAGCACCGACGGCGGATTCAAGCTCGGCTGGTACGCGTTCGTTCGCGCGTCGCAGATCCGTAAGCTGCGCGCACCGAAGCCTCGTGTGGGGCCGGGCGACGCAATCTGAGCGTGACGAACACCTATAGAACTTTGGTCCTCGGCGGCGCGCGGTCTGGTAAGTCCGCGCACGCCGAGGATTTGGTTTGTGCAGGCCACTTCCCCGAAGGTTCGGCACCGATCCGGTACCTGGCGACAGCCAGACGTGATGTCACCGACGCAGACTGGGAAAGCCGGATCGACCAGCACCGCAACAGACGGCCTTCCCATTGGTCGACTGTCGAAACCGCAGATGCCGGTGACCTCGCGGCGCAACTCGAAAGCGATTCACACACAGCGACGTTGGTCGACGATCTGGGAACGTGGCTGACCACGGAACTCGATCGGCAAGGCGCCTGGGACGCTCCGCGCGGCACCGTCACTCCCGCTGCGGACAGCGTGGTCGCCAGTGTCGAGAACTACCGCGGACACCTGGTGCTGGTCAGCCCCGAAGTGGGTTTGGCCGTCATCCCCGAGACACGGTCGGGACGACTGTTCCGCGACGAGATCGGCACTCTCAACGCTCGTATCGCCGCGGTGTGCGATCGTGTCGTACTAGTGGTTGCAGGGTTACCGCTCATCTTGAAAGATACTGCTGCACAACCGGAAGGCACGATGTGAGTACCGAGGCCAATCCAGGGGCCATTTCAGGGGCGAATCCAGATGCCAACCCTGACGTCGCGCCAGTCAGTAGCGCCGACTTCGAACCCGTCACCCCGCCCGACCGCGAGGTGCGTGCGCAGGCCGATGCGCGTCAGCGTGATCTGACCAAGCCGGCAGGTTCGCTGGGCCGACTGGAGGTTCTCGCCGGCTGGGCATCAGCCTGCCAAGGAGTTTGTCCCCCACACGCTTTCGCTCGGCCTCGCGTCGTCGTCTTCGCGGGTGATCACGGAATCGCCCGCAACGGCGTCTCCGCCTATCCGCCGGAAGTGACCGCACAGATGGTCGCCAACTTCCTCGGGGGCGGCGCGGCAGTCAACGTCCTCGCCGAGGTTGCCGGCGCCACGGTACGCGTCGTCGACATCGCAGTGGACGGCGATACCGATCCGTCCGTCTCGAACCACAAGGTGCGCAGGTCTTCCGGGTCCATCGACCGCGAAGACGCCATGTCGAACGAGGAAACCCTTCAGGCCATCGCCGCCGGCCGAGCGATCGCGGACGAGGAAATCGACGGGGGCGCAGATCTTCTCATCGCCGGCGACATGGGCATCGGCAACACGACGCCCGCAACCGTACTCATCGCAGCCCTGACGGACAGTGAACCCGTCGCGGTCGTGGGTCGAGGTACCGGTATCGACGACGCCGGGTGGATCCGCAAGACCGCAGCGATTCGCGACGCTCTCCGTCGCGCCCGTCCGCACGTTCGCGACACAGTCGCGCTGCTGCGCACGTCTTCGGGTGCCGACCTCGCCGCGATGGCCGGCTTTCTGGCCCAGGCAGCTTCGCGTCGCACGCCGGTGATCCTCGACGGCGTAGTGGTCACCGCAGCCGCCATGGTTGCCGACGAACTGGCTTTCGGTGCACGTGAATGGTGGGTCGCCGGACACCGCTCCACCGAACCCGCCCACACCATCGCATTGACCCGCATGGGTCTCGACCCGATCGTCGAGTTCGACATGCGTCTCGGTGAAGGTTCAGGTGCAGTCACAGCGCTCCCGATTCTTCAGGGCGCAGTGGCAATCCTGGGCAAGATGGCGACATTCTCCGAAGCCGGTGTCAGCACTCAGGGCAGCGCACCTGCCGACGAACCCGAGTCGATCGACCTGACCAAGACCGATACGGCGGAGTGAGCATGGCGGGCCCGCTGTCCGGAGTGCCTCTGGCCTTTTCGTGGCTGACGGTCCTTCCGGTTCGTGGTCCCTCCGACATCGACCGAACTGCCGGTCGTCGCGCCATCGCGGCAGCTCCGCTCACCGGGATCGCTCTCGGCATTGCCGCGACGTTTCTGCTCTGGGGCACAACCAGTATCGGCCTGAATCCCTATCTCGCAGGCTTGCTGACGGTCGGTGCGCTCGCTCTCGGGACACGCGGGATGCACGTGGACGGACTGGCAGACTCCGTCGACGGACTGGGTTGTTACGGTCCACCGGAGCGCGCCCGCGAGGTCATGCACAGCGGCGGTGCCGGACCGTTCGGGGTCGCGGCACTGTTCATCTTCCTTGGGCTGCAATCGGTCTCCTTCGGCGTCCTCGCTGTTGCCGACTCCCCCACGCAGTGGATCGCCGTTCTCGTATCTGTCGCTGCGGGTCGTGTGGCCGTCGTTTTTGCCTGCCGCCGAGGTGTTCTCGCGTCGAGCCCGAGCGGATTCGGTGCGCTCGTCGCCGATTCACAACCGCTGTGGGCCGCAATCGTGTGGTCGCTTCCGCTGATCGCCGCTTCCGGCTTTGCCACCGACCGGTGGTGGCTCGGCCCTCTCGTGACCGCGTCGGCGCTGATGACAAGTGTGCTGTGCGTGCGTCACTGCGTCCGTAGATTCGGCGGACTCAACGGAGACGTTCTCGGATTCGCACTCGAACTCACTGTGACGCTGACGGCCGTCGGACTCACTCTCGGACTGTGATCCGACGTCGTGCGAGTAGGTGTCCTTGCGTACGAAGGTTGCCTGGCGGCCGAGATCTTCGTTTTCACCGACCTTCTCCTGATCGCGAATCGGGTCGCTGATGGAGCGTCCGCCGACCCCTTCGAGGTATCGGTCATCGCAGCGTCGGGCACGCCCGTAGTTGCGGCAGGTGGATTTTCGCTCGGGGTGCAGGAGGGGCATCACGACATCGATCACCTGGTTGTGCCGGGGTTCGACCTCGTGCCGTCCGAAGACCCTACGACGCGTTTGTCGCTGTGGGACAGAGAAATCGAGTTCATCCGTGCGTGCGAGGCTCGCGGCGTTCGGGTGTCGTCGGTCTGCGTCGGCGCGTATCTGCTGGGCGAGGCGGGACTGCTCGACGGACGCCGATGTACGACGTCGTGGCTGTACGGTGCGGACATCGCGAGTCGTTACCCCGGTGCGACGGTTCGAACCGACTCGTTGATCGTCCAGGACGACGGCGTCACCACCACTGCGGCGTTCACTGCCGCGCTCGACCTCGCAACAGCACTCGTGCGCGAGCATCTCGGCGACAAGATTGCTCGAAGGACTGCAAGAATTACTCTGGCGCCCGAAAACCGAACCAGTCAATCTCCGTACATCGTCGACTCGATGCTGCCCGTCAAACACACACAGTTCGCCGACGACGTCGGAAGTTGGCTGGTCGAACGGATGGCGGAGCCTTACGACTTGGATCTGCTGTCCGATGCTTTTCACCTCAGCACCCGAACCATGCTTCGGAAGTTCAAGGACGAGACCGGGGAATCGCCGCGCAGTTACCTGCAGCGGGCACGGATCCGAAAAGCGAAACGGTTGTTGGAATCGACCGACTGGTCTATCGGAAAGATCTTGGGGCACATCGGTTATCAGGATCCCGGAACCTTCCGTCGCCTGTTCACCGACCGCGTCGGCATCAGCCCGGCCGACTACCGAAAGCGATTCCGCAACGGCGGCACCGGATAAGGCGTGTGGCGAGCCAGCCCGAAAACGTGGCGAACCGCCCTCTTCTGTAGTTGATCCCGCCGCCGAAAGACTGTGCAGAGGAATTGTTTCGACTACTGAGAGGGCTCACCGTGCCGAACCGGAGCATGACCGAAGACGATCCGCTCGAAGACTTCGACCGTCGAACGATCACCATCGACGCAGTGGCGAAGTCCGTGTACGTGGCCGGCGCCGGTCCCGCAGTTATCGTCATGCCGGAGATGCCGGGCATCAGCCCGCATGTAGCGCGATTTGCCCGCTGGGTGCGCGACGCCGGTTTCACTGTCTTCGTTCCGTCTCTGTTCGGGCGCGCCGGAGCGGTCCCCACAGTGGACGAGGGGCTGACGGTGTTCAAGAGAGCCTGCGTCAGTGCGGAGTTCCGCGCCCTCGCTGTCGACGAACCGAGTCCGGCGGTCCGTTGGCTGCGTGCACTCGCCGCTTCGGCGCACGAGGAGTGCGGCGGTCCTGGCGTTGGCGTGATCGGGATGTGCTTCACCGGCAACTTCGCGTTGTCGATGATGCTCGAACCCTCGGTCATCGCGCCGGTTCTCGCCCAACCGTCGTTACCGCTCGATCGACCGGACGAAACCGACAGCGGGCCCGAAGAACTCGAAGCCGTGCGCTCGAGACTCGAAGCCGACGACCTCACGGTGCTTGCATACCGCTTTCAAGGTGACCCGTTCTGCCGCGCACAGCGATTTGCGGCCTACTCGAAGGCCCTGGGCGAGCGCTTCGTCGGGAAGGTACTGCCCGACGAAGCGGCCAACGCGACAACGTCACCGTTCTTCGAACACGTCATTGCCAATCCACACAGCGTGGTGACGGCTCATCTCGTCGACGAGGCGGGATCGCCCACCACCGTCGCTCGAGACGAGATTCTGCAGTTCTTCCGCGAGCGGTTGCTCGCGGAACGAACCAGCGATCAGTGAAGCTTGGTCATCCAGCCGTGGGTGTCGGCGAAGGTGCCGCGCTGAATGCCCGTGAGGGTGTCGCGCAGTGCCATCGTCACTTCACCCGGCTCGCCGTCGGCGATGGTGAACTCGCCCTCGGCGGACTTGACACGTCCGACGGGGGTGATGACTGCTGCTGTGCCGCAAGCGAAGACCTCGGTGATTTCACCGCTCTTGCACTTGGTGCGCCATTCGTCGGTGCTGATCTTGCGCTCCTCGACGGCGAAACCGGAATCGGCGGCAAGGGCGAGCAGCGAGTTGCGCGTGATGCCTGGCAGCAACGAACCGGACAGCGACGGCGTCACGAGGCGAGCGTCGGGGCCGGAGCCGAAGACGAAGAACAGGTTCATTCCACCCATTTCCTCGACGTACGTGCGCTCGATGGCGTCGAGCCAGACCACCTGGTCGCAACCCTCGTCGGCGGCTTGCGCCTGGGCGAGGAGCGAAGCGGCGTAGTTGCCGGCGAACTTGGCCGCGCCGGTACCGCCGGGGGCCGCGCGAACGTATTCGGTGGACAGCCACACACTGACCGGCTTGACGCCGCGCGGGAAGTACGCACCGGCGGGTGAGGCGATCAGCAGGTAGCGGTACTCGTCGGCGGGACGGACACCGAGTCCGGCTTCGGTGGAGAACATGAACGGACGGAGGTAGAGCGCGTCCTCGCCACCGGCTGCGGGAACCCAGTCGAGATCGACGTCGATCAGTTCGGTGATGGAATCGATGAACATCTGCGACGGGAGCTCCGGCATGGCCAGACGGCGCGCAGATGCTGCGAAACGCTCGGCGTTGGCCTCGACGCGGAACGAGCTGATCTCGCCACCCGGCTGACGGTATGCCTTGAGGCCCTCGAAGATGGCCTGTCCGTAATGCAAAACCATTGCGGCCGGATCGAGCTCGATGTTTCCGTACGGCAACACCTGGGCGTCGTGCCAGCCCTTGCCCGCGGTGTAGTCGATCGAGACCATGTGGTCGGTGAAGTGCCGCCCGAAGCCGGGCGCCGCCAAAATGTCACGGCGCTCGGCGTCGGACTTCGGGGACGAGCTCTGAACACGAACGAAATCGGCGGCACCTGTCATGGGCGCAATCCTATCGAACGTGAAAAAGCTCTCTACTTGGTGTTGGTCTCCACGAACGGAGGAGACACCACGACGCACCGAAGAGCACGACCACGGACGTCGACTTCGATCTCGTCGCCGGCCGAGACATTGGCACCGGAATCGAGGAGCGCCAACGCAATTCCCACTTTGAGCGAAGGCGAAAACGTCCCCGAGGTGGTCTCGCCGATTGCCTCGCCGTCACGCAGAACACCGAGGCCGGCACGAAGCACGCCGCGATCGAGAGCCTTGATCCCCCAGAGTTTGCGAGCCGGGCCGGCAGCCTTCTCGTCGGTCAAGGTCTCTTTGCCCCAGAATGTCGGCTTCTTCCAACCGATCGCCCATCCGCAGCGCGCTTCGAGCGGAGAAATCTCGAGCGAAAGCTCATGCCCGTGCAGCGGATAACCCATCTCGGTACGAAGAGTGTCACGGGCGCCGAGTCCGGCGGCCTGCCCACCCTCGGCGCGCACTGCCTCGAGAAGCGCACGGAACAACGGTTCGCTGTCCTCCCACCGCGGCAGGAGTTCGTAGCCGACCTCACCGGTGTAACCGCTGCGGCACACACGAACAGGCACGCCGTTCCATTCCGCATCTTCGTACGCCATGTACTCGATCTCGGTGGGAAGTCCCAGCGCCGTCAGAACCGCCACCGATTTCGGACCCTGCACAGCCAGCACACCGTAGGCACGATGCTGATCCTCGACGGTGATTCCGTCCGGTGCGAGGGCGACCAGAGCCGCAACGACGTCCGCGGTATTGGCCGCGTTCGGGACGAGGAAGATCTCGTCGTCGCTGACGTAGTACGCGATGAGGTCGTCGATGACACCACCGGACTCGTTGCAGCACAACGTGTACTGAGCCTTACCCGGCCCGATCTTGTTCAGATCGTTGGTCAGTGCGGAGTTCACGAATTCTGCGGCGCCCGCGCCACGCACGACGGCCTTGCCGAGGTGACTGACGTCGAAGAGTCCGACATTCTCACGCACAGAGGTGTGTTCGGCCACGACGCCGGCGTACGAAACCGGCATCTGCCATCCCCCGAACGGCGCGAACGTCGCGCCGAGTTCGACGTGGACGGGGTGGATCGGGCCCTGCAACAGTTGTTCGTCGGTCATGGCCCACAACCTATCGGACTTCGCCGATCGAAACATGTCCGCAGCGAGAGCTCACCCGGCCGCGACGATCGCCCGTCCGCAAACGGCAAAGGGCCTAACATCGACTCAGGCATCCGCCAGAACCGGACGCATCGCACACTCACCTCACAGGAGACACCTTGAGCACTCGCACAGCCCGATCGTTGGGACCCGACCTCGTTCTCGCCGGCACAGTCGCCAAGCGCGCAGAGATATTGGTCGTCGGTCTGACGTCGGGTCCGGACGGCCCCGAGATCGCACTCAGCGAAGGCATCGTCGCCGAAGACGTGCTCGCCGAGATCCTCGACAGCCTCATCGCCGTCGGCGCCACCGGCAAGCCCGAGCAGCTCACCCGCGTCCCGGCACCGAGCGCGCTGTCGGTCACCAGCGTCCTCGCCGTCGGACTCGGCTCCGCCGACAAGCTCGACAGTGAGCAGATCCGCAAGTCCGCGGGCGCTGCAGCTCGCTCGCTGTCCGGCATCGACACCGTCGCAACCACGCTCTCGATCCTCGATCTCGGCGCAGCCGCCGAGGGATTTGCGTTGGGCGCGTACAGCTTCACCGAATTCAAGTCGTCCATGACGGCTCCCGGTCCTGATTCGCAGCCACTGGCCCGCGTCGAACTTCTGGTGCCCTCGCCGCGCACGAAGGAGACCAAGGCAACGCTGGCACGGTCGGCAGCGATCGCCGAGGCCGTCGCCACCGCACGCGAGTTCGTCAACACTCCCCCGAGCCACCTCTACCCCGCCGAGTTCGCCGCGCGCGCCAAGGCACTGGGCGTCGAGGCCGGGCTCACCGTCCAGGTGCTCGACGAGAAGGCACTCGAGAAGGGTGGCTACGGCGGAATCATCGGCGTCGGCAAGGGCTCGTCACGCCAGCCTCGTCTCGTCCGCCTCGAATACGCGTCGAAGAAGCGTGGAGCCCGCAAGGTCGCACTGGTGGGCAAGGGCATCACCTTCGACACCGGCGGAATCTCCATCAAGCCTGCCGCCGGGATGGAGAACATGACCTCGGACATGGGCGGCGCCGCAGCCGTCATCTCCACCGTCGTGCTTGCCGCCAAGCTCGGTCTGCCCGTCAACGTCGTCGCATACGTCCCGATGGCCGAGAACATGCCGTCCGCGACCGCCCAACGTCCCGGCGACGTGCTGACCCAGTACGGCGGAATCACCATCGAGGTCGTCAACACCGACGCCGAGGGCCGTTTGATCCTGGCCGACGCTATGGTTCGCGCGGGTGAGGACAACCCCGACTACATGATCGACACCGCAACCCTCACCGGTGCGCAGATGGTGGCGCTCGGCAACCGCACCCCCGGCGTCATGGGCACGGACGAGTTCCGTGACCGCGTCGCCTCCATCTCGCAGAGCGTCGGCGAGAACGGTTGGGCCATGCCGCTGCCCGAGGAACTGCGCGGAGATCTCGACTCCAAGGTCGCCGACATGGCCAATGTCACCCCGCACCGCTGGGGCGGCATGCTGGTCGCCGCTCACTACCTCAAGGAATTCGTTCCCGAGGGTGTCCAGTGGGCGCACATCGACGTCGCAGGTCCTGCGTACAACACGTCAGGGCCGTGGGGTTACACCGGCAAGGGCGGCACCGGCGTTCCGGTTCGCACGATGATCTCGGTCCTGGAGGACATCGCGGTCAACGGCTGACCACTTGCTGTGCGCCTTTATTAACCGCGGGAGGTTAATAAAGGCGCACAGCAGTTCAGGCGCCGTCGCGCAATTCCTGCTCTCGGGCCCGCTTGCGTTCGATTCGCTTACGCTCGTCGTGATCGCGCATACGCTGCGGATATCCCGTTTTTCGGACGTCGTAGACCGGAATCTTCAGGTCTTGTCCCAATTTGCGGGCACCACGTTCGCCGCCGACACGACGACGAGTCCACTCCCCGTCCTTCGCGACGAGGACAACGGTCACCTCGGTCACCGTCGTCTGCGGTTCCACATAGGCCTCGACGCCTTCGTGCGAGTGCGCCCAATTCGCCAGATGATCCGCATCACTCTGCGCTGCGGCCTGAGCCGCACTCGGCGGACGCTTGAAACGATCGAACAGTCCCACGGTCGTACCCTCCTCGGTACCGACGCCGCGGATGCACCCCGGCGATATGTCAAGTTTGCCAGGCGATGTCCGTTGTGCCTGCGCACGACATACCGTTTGGTCCGCTTACGACGTTACAGCCGGACCCCCAACGCATACCTACTCGCCAGTAGCCGACACACCCGAAACGGACGGCATCCCCCTCATCGGACACGCCCGGCGTATCAATGGAAAGATGAACGACGGTGACGCCGCGCCCGCGCGTCGACATCGGCAAAATAGCTACAAGTAGCCGCACGTCGCGCGCCACTCGAGCACAATGCATTACGACCACAAGTCGACAAAATTCAACAACCCGAACACAACTGTCGAGGAGTCAAAAGACATGGCCTTCTCCGTCCAGATGCCAGCCCTAGGTGAGAGCGTCACCGAGGGAACTGTCACACGGTGGCTCAAGCAGGAAGGAGACACGGTCGAAGTCGACGAACCCTTGCTCGAAGTCTCCACGGACAAGGTCGACACCGAGATTCCGTCTCCCGTCGCCGGCGTCCTGACCAAGATCGTCGCGCAGGAAGACGACACCGTGGAAATCGGTGGCGAGCTCGCCCAGATCGGTGAAGCCGGCGAAGCCGCAGCACCCGAGGCAGAGGCACCCGCCCCCGCCGCAGAGGAAGCTCCCGCCGAGGAAGCCCCGGCTGCCGAGGAACCCGCCGAAGAAACTCCCGCCGCCGAGGCACCCGCTGCTTCCGGCGGTTCCGCTGAAGGCACCGCCGTGACGATGCCCGCCCTCGGCGAGTCGGTCACCGAAGGCACCGTCACCCGCTGGCTCAAGGCCGTCGGCGACGAGGTTGCCGTCGACGAGGCGCTGCTCGAAGTCTCGACCGACAAGGTCGACACCGAAATCCCGTCCCCCGTCGCCGGAATCCTGCTCGAGATCAATGCGCAGGAAGACGACACCGTCGAGATCGGTGGCCAGCTGGCCGTCGTCGGATCCGGCGCACCCGCCGCAGCTCCGGCACCCAAGGCCGCTCCCGCAGCACCGGCCGCTCCGCCGGCACCCAAGGCTGAAGCACCGAAGGCTGAAGCACCGAAGGCTGAGGCACCCAAGGCCGAGGCACCCAAGCCTGCTGCCGCACCGGCCGCACCCGCTCCGAAGCCTGCTGCAGCTCCCGCACCGGCGGCCGCACCCGCAGCTTCCGGCGACAGCAGCCCGTACGTCACCCCGCTCGTGCGCAAGCTCGCCACGGACAACGGCGTCGACCTCGCGACCGTCACCGGCACCGGCGTCGGCGGCCGTATCCGCAAGCAGGATGTGCTCGCCGCTGCGGAGGCCAAGAAGGCTCCCGCCGCCGCTGCTCCTGCTGCAGCACCCGCGGCCGCACCGGCCGCCACCGCAGCCGCAGGCGTCCGACCGGAACTGGCACACCTGCGCGGAACCACGCAGAAAGCCAACCGTATTCGGCAGATCACGGCCACCAAGACGCGTGAGTCGCTGCAGAACACCGCTCAGCTCACGCAGACCTTCGAGGTGGACGTCACCAAGATCGTCGCCCTGCGGGCCCGTGCCAAGGCCGGCTTCATCGAGCGCGAAGGCGTCAACCTGACGTTCCTTCCGTTCTTCGCCAAGGCAGTCGTCGAGGCGCTGAAGTCGCACCCGAACATCAACGCCAGCTACGACGAGGCTGCCAAGCAGATCACCTACTACGACGCTGAGCACCTCGGCATCGCAGTAGACACCGATCAGGGCTTGCTCTCCCCCGTCATCCACAACGCCGGCGATCTCGGCCTTGCCGGTTTGGCTCGCGCCATCGCCGACATCGCGAAGCGTGCACGCTCGGGTGGCCTGAAGCCGGACGAGCTCTCGGGTGGAACCTTCACCATCACCAACATCGGCAGCCAGGGCGCGCTGTTCGACACCCCGATCCTGGTACCGCCGCAGGCGGCCATGCTCGGAACCGGCGCGATCGTCAAGCGCCCGATGGTGGTCACCGACGAGAACGGCAACGAGTCCATCGGCGTTCGCTCGATGATCTACTTGCCGCTGACCTACGATCACCGTCTGGTCGACGGCGCCGACGCCGGCCGATTCCTCACCACTGTGAAGCAGCGGTTGGAAGAAGCCTCGTTCGAAGCTGATCTGGGCCTGTAAGCAACTGCTCGGCCGGCCGGGGCGTCATCTCCATCAGGAGGTGGCGCCCCGGCTTTTTCAGTACGGTCGGATATACACGGTCGGATATCGAAGCAGGCTGAATCGAAGGAGGCTTTCCGAATGCGAGTAGTCATCGCCGGCTCGTCCGGTTTGATCGGAACGGCCTTGGTGTCATCGTTGCGCTCCGACAACCACGACGTCGTACGTCTCGTGCGACGCTCGACCGCTGGACCCGACGAATCGCGTTGGGACCCGGACCAGGACCGTCTGGACCTCTCCGTCCTACAGGGCGCTGACGCCGTCGTGAACCTCTGCGGCGTCGGCATCGGCGACAAACGGTGGTCGGGTTCCTACAAGCAGGCGATCCGTGACAGCCGCATCGTCGCGACCGATGTCCTGGCCGAAGCTGTCGCAAGTCAGAAGGTTCCCGTACTCGCCAACGCGAGCGCCGTCGGCTATTACGGCGACACCGGCGACAAGATCGTCGACGAGGATTCGCCGGCGGGCACCGACTTTCTCGCCACGACGTGTCGCGATTGGGAAATTGCCACCGAGCCCGCACGCAAGGCGGGAGCCCGCGTGGTCAATCTGCGCTCGGGCGTCGTGATTTCACCCCACGGCGGCATGCTCGGTCGGCTTCGGCGCCTTTATTCGTTCGGTCTCGGTGGGCGATTGGGCAACGGTCGCCAGTACTTTCCGTGGATCTCACTCGAGGACGAGTGCGACGCGATCAAGTTCGCGCTCACGAATTCCGAAATCTCCGGTCCCGTCAACCTGACCGGTCCGGCACCTGTCACCAACGCCCAGTTCAACGACGCCATGTCCCGTGCGGTCCACCGACCGGCTCCCTGGATCGTTCCCGGGTTCGCACTCGAAGCGTTGATCGGAGAATTCGCCAAGAGTGGCATCCTCGGTGGCCAGCGCGCCATTCCCGCGGCCTTGGAAAAGGCGGGATTCTCCTTCCGCCACAACACGATCGGCGAAGCGCTGGCGGCCGCACTCGGATGATTCCGAAGTCGGGCGTAATCTCTACGTCCATGAGCAGCGCTGACGTTTCCGCCCGGTTCTCGAAACTGCCGATCACCGTCGAGCAACTCGGTTTGACTGACTACAACGCCGCGTGGGACCGCCAGCGTGAGCTCGCGGCAGCGCGGGCAGACGACATCGGACCGGACACGCTACTGCTCCTCGAACACCCGCCGGTGTTCACGGCAGGACGACGCACGGAACCCGAAGACCGTCCCGTCGACGGCACACCTGTCATCGACGTCGACCGCGGCGGGAAGATCACCTGGCACGGCCCCGGCCAGCTGGTCGGATATCCGATCGTGAAACTGGCCGAGCCGATCGACGTGGTGCGGTATGTCCGACGCATCGAGGAAGCACTGATCACGGTGTGCACGGACCTCGGGCTGAATTGCGGGCGCATCGACGGCCGCTCCGGCGTCTGGCTGCCCGCCGAACTCGCAAACGGGCAATGGAAGCCCGAGCGCAAGGTTTCTGCCATCGGCGTGCGCGTCCAACGTGGCGTGGCACTGCACGGCTTCTCCCTGAACTGCAATTCGGTCCTGACCGGATTCGACAACATCATTCCCTGCGGCATCCGTGACGCCGGGGTGACGACGCTGTCGGACGAACTCGGTCGCGACGTCACCGTGGACGAAGTCACTCCCGCTGTGACCGAGGCAGTGATCGCTGCTCTCGACGGAACCATGCCCGTCACCGAACGGAACGTCGAGCGCGTCACCTTCGAAAGCGCCTCGCCTACTCCGACTTTTACTACCGTTCAGTACAGCTGACGGGCTCGCCCGAACCCCGTTGCAGTAATCACCGGGCGTAGGATCGTCCCCGTGACTATCGCCCCAGAAGGACGTAAGCTGCTCCGCCTCGAGATCCGAAACGCGGAGACGCCCATCGAACGCAAACCCAACTGGATCAAGACCCGCGCAAAGATGGGCCCCGAGTACACGGAGCTCAAGGGCCTGGTCAAGCGTGAAGGTTTGCACACCGTCTGCGAGGAAGCAGGCTGCCCCAACATCTACGAGTGCTGGGAAGACCGCGAAGCCACGTTCCTGATCGGCGGCGAGCAGTGCACACGCCGCTGCGACTTCTGCCAGATCGACACCGGCAAGCCCGAGGCCCTCGACCGCGACGAGCCCCGTCGCGTCGCGGAAAGCGTTCAGGCCATGGGGCTTCGGTACTCCACGATCACCGGCGTCGCCCGCGACGACCTCCCCGACGGAGGCGCCTGGCTCTACGCCGAGACCGTCCGCAAGATCCACGAACTCAACCCGGGCACCGGCGTCGAGAACCTGGTTCCGGACTTCAACGGCAAGCCGGAACTGCTCGACGAGGTCTTCGCCTCACGCCCCGAGGTACTCGCACACAACCTCGAGACCGTCCCCCGCATCTTCAAGCGGATCCGTCCGGCATTCCGGTACCAGCGCAGCCTCGACGTCATCACCGCAGCACGCGACTACGGACTGGTCACCAAGTCCAACCTGATCCTCGGTATGGGCGAAACCCCTGAAGAGGTCACCGAGGCGATGGCAGATCTCCACGCCGCCGGCTGCGACATCCTCACCATCACCCAGTACCTGCGCCCCTCGCCCCGGCACCACCCCGTCGAGCGGTGGGTCAAGCCCGAGGAGTTCGTCGCACACTCCAAGGCTGCAGAAGAGATGGGCTTCGCCGGCGTCATGGCCGGTCCGTTGGTTCGCTCGTCGTACCGCGCCGGCCGCCTGTATGCGCAGGCCATGGCACATCACGGCCGTGAACTGCCCGAGGCGCAGCGTCATCTGACCGAGGGCGGAGACGCTTCCCAGGAAGCCAGCTCACTCATGGCGCGCCTGAATCGCTGATCCACTTTTTGCTGTGCGCCTTTATTAACCGCGGGCGGTTAGTAAAGGCGCACAGCAATGGACGTATCCTGGGTACATGGCGAACGGCAGCAAATCCGGTAAGGGCAAACCCACCAAAGAGGCAAAGGCTGCAGCGAAGGCTGCCCGCAAGCAGGCTTCCAAGGAACGTAGAACTCAGCTCTGGCAGGCATTCCAGATGCAGCGCAAGGACGACAAGCTCCTCCTGCCGCTGATGATCGGCACCCTCGTCGGTGCTGCTCTGGTCTTCTTCCTGGTCGGTCTCATCTGGGGCCTTCAGTGGTTCCTGCTGCCGATCGGCATCGTTCTCGGTCTCCTCGGCGCCTTCATCATCTTCGGTCGCCGCGTCCAGAAATCGGTGTACAAGAAGGCTGAAGGCCAGGCCGGTGCCGCTGCGTGGGCACTCGACAACATGCAGGGCGCGTGGCGCGTCACGAATGCCGTCGCCGGCACCACCCAGCTCGATGCCGTTCACCGCGTCGTCGGACGGCCGGGTGTCATCCTCGTCGCCGAGGGTTCGCCGCAACGCGTCAAGGGCCTCCTCGCGCAGGAGAAGAAGAAGACTGCCCGCCTCATCGGCGACACCCCGATCTACGACATCATCATCGGCAACGACGAGGGCCAGGTTCCGCTCTCGCAGCTCCAGCGCTACTTGAACAAGTTGCCCCGCAACATCGACACCAAGCGCATGGACAACATCGAAGGGCGCCTCGCTGCGCTCAGCGCACGCGGCGGCGGAGCGGCGCTTCCCAAGGGCCCGATGCCCGGAGGCGCGAAGATGAAGGGAATGCAGCGAACCATTCGTCGTCGCTGACACTCCCCCACAGCAAAACGAAAGACCCGGGCCCATACGGACCCGGGTCTTTCTTCGTTCGAGAAGTTTGTGTCAACGCGACTTCACGAGCAAAGTGCCGGTCGCGCGGTCCTGCATACCGCGACCGTCGATGTCGGTGATGGTCGCGGGAATGACGAACACCAGCAGCGCCTGACGCCCCAACGCGCGCACGAGGCCCACTCGGATCGGGCCTTCGATTCGCGCAACCTGAAGTCCGAGGACGAACTGCCCCGGGGTGAAGTTGAACAGAGCCACGGTGACGACACCGACGGCGAACCACACCATCAGCGTGACCGTCGAGGTCATACCGTCGAAGAAGTCTCCGGTGATGAGCGAGGCCACTCCCACGGCCATGACCCAATCCACCAACAGTGCGGCGATACGACGGCCCGAACCGACCAGCGAACCCGGCCCCTCCTGAGGGAAACCGAGGAACTCGCCACGGTACGACTGCTCACGGCCGTCCGTGCTCTTCGGCAAAGCTGCTTGCGGCCCAGAGAGCCAAGTTCCGGTGATACGTGCCATGCTGTCCAGGATAGGCGTCGCAGCACCGTAGTCCAGATTTGCCGGGTTTTAACTGTGTGGCCGGTCACATGGACTTCGGAAATCCCCAGGATGCTGCGACGCGTAACACTGCCGAAACAAAGGGTTGACGAGCGGGCAACACCAGCTCCCTACCGTCTGCCTCGACGGATTCAACCGACATCACTTGGCTGAAGCGACTTAAGGAGCACAAGCGTGGCGTTCACCACGGCCGAAGAGGTCATCAAGTACATCGCGGACGAGAACATCGAGTACGTCGACATTCGGTTCAGCGACCTGCCCGGCGTCCAGCAGCACTTCTCGATCCCGGCGTCTGCTTTCAACCAGGACGTGTTCGAGGACGGCCTCGCATTCGACGGATCTTCGGTCCGCGGATTCCAGTCGATCCACGAGTCCGACATGATGTTGCTTCCCGACGTCACCACGGCGCAGATCGACCCCTTCCGCAAGGCGAAGACCCTCAACATCAACTTCTTCGTGCACGACCCGTTCACCCGTGAGTCCTACAGCCGCGACCCGCGCAACGTTGCCCGCAAGGCCGAGGAGTACTTGGTCAGCACCGGCATCGCGGACACCGCATTCTTCGGCGCCGAGGCCGAGTTCTACATCTTCGACTCGGTTCGCTACGACTCCGGCATGAACTCCGCGTTCTACGAGCTGGATTCCATCTCCGGTTCCTGGAACACCGGCGCAGAGACCAACGCCGACGGCTCCCCGAACCTCGGCTACAAGGTTCGCGCCAAGGGCGGCTACTTCCCCGTCGCTCCGTACGACCACTACGTGGACCTGCGCGACGAAATCTCCACCAACCTGACCAACGCGGGCTTCGAGCTCGAGCGCGGCCACCACGAGGTCGGCACCGGCGGACAGCAGGAGATCAACTACAAGTTCAACACGCTGCTCGCAGCCGCTGACGACCTGCAGCTGTTCAAGTACATCGTCAAGAACACCTGCTGGCAGCACGGCAAGTCCGCGACCTTCATGCCGAAGCCGCTCTTCGGTGACAACGGCTCGGGCATGCACGTCCACCAGTCCCTGTGGAAGGACGGCAAGCCCCTCTTCCACGACGAGTCCGGCTACGCAGGCCTCTCGGACATGGCTCGCCACTACATCGGCGGCATCCTGCACCACGCTCCGTCGCTGTTGGCCTTCACCAACCCGACGATCAACTCGTACCACCGTCTGGTGCCGGGCTACGAAGCCCCCATCAACCTCGTGTACAGCCAGCGCAACCGCTCGGCAGCTGTCCGTATCCCGATCACGGGCAACAACCCGAAGGCAAAGCGTCTCGAGTTCCGCGCACCCGACTCCTCGGGTAACCCGTACCTCAACTTCGCTGCACAGATGATGGCCGGCCTGGACGGCATCAAGAACAAGATCGAGCCGATGGCTCCGGTCGACAAGGACCTCTACGAGCTTCCCCCGGAGGAGGCTCGCAACATCCCGCAGGCTCCGACCAGCCTCGAGACGGTCATCAACCGCCTCGAAGCCGATCACGAGTACCTGACCGAGGGTGGCGTCTTCACCACCGACCTGATCGAGACCTGGATCTCGCTCAAGCGCGAGCAGGAAATCGCTCCGGTCAACCTGCGTCCGCACCCGTACGAGTTCGAGCTCTACTACGACGTGTGATCCGCATCCTGACGTAAGTCAGACCTGCGAGTACCGAGTCCACCCGTCCCGCTTCTGCGGGGCGGGTGGACTTGTTTCGGTCCGAGGGAAACCCCTCGGACAGATGATGACCGGCCTTCATACCGGACGCGGTCGAATCGCGGATCAGCCGCGAGCACGTTCGCCGATGGCCGCATTGTTGACGATATGGGCGATTCGACCTGCCCGTGTTGCGTCTCGAGCGGCACAGACTATCCACCACAGCATCTGTTTGCGGGCGCTGGGCGGAAAACTGTCCCAGTTGCTTCGCGCTTGCGGGTCCAGGTCCAGCGCCGCCTGCAAGTCAGATGGTTCCTCGAGGTCTTCGACCTGGTCGAGAATCGTCCACCAACCAGTGGATTTCGCGGCAGCAATGGCACCACGACCAGCAGCGGTCATGAGGCCACGCGCCTCCATATCCGCTGCGCGTTCGCGGTTGAGTCGGGTCCACGAACTCTTGCGTCTACGCGGCGTGAACAGTTGCAAATTGCGCTCTTCGTCGAAGATGGTGTTGGTGGAATCGATCCAACCAAAGCAGATGGCTTCCTCAACGGCCTGAGGGTAGGGGCAGCGTGGTCGGCTGGTGGTGGTGCGCCAGGAGCACAACCACACACCTCGGCCTGACGTGTGATTGTCCGTCAGCCAAGTTCGCCACTGTTCCCGAGTCTCGGCGTGGATGATCGGGTAGTCGAACTTCCACGTCGGGGGGTGGATGGAAGCCGGCGATGATTTCGAATTGGTCAATTACTCTCCAAGCTCACAGGGGAACGGATACGTGTCTCGATAGACGAGGGGCCTGCGCGGGGAACACGTCCCCGCGGCAACCTGGACATGAATGGTTCTGTCGCACAATCCTCTTCTGACTGTCATGGTGGCGAGACCCTGAGGTGAAGGGCGAGCCGACTGACGGTGTCGGCAAGCTCGGTTGGTTCGATGACGACCACTGGGGCGGTGAGCGCAATGCGCGCAACCGTCATGGCGAGCCTGCCGAGATCTTCGCTGCGGATCTCGACAAGGCAGCGGTCCGCTGCCACCTCGATCGGTGTGTGGTCTATCCATCTGAGTACGCCCTCGAGGTCGGCGAACGTAGCTTCGATGGCGAGTTTTGCATCGTGGTGACGGGGTGGCGAGCCGACTGATCTCGCGACGAAGGCTGCCGCGTCACCGCCCGGGATCTCGCGTGGCGTGAAATGACTGCCTGCCAGCCAGGGCTCCGAGAGCCGGTCCAGTCGAAATGTTCGCCAATCCGCACGATGGTGGTCCCATGCTACGAGGTACCAACGACGTCCCGCCGTGACAAGGCGGTGCGGCTCGACGAGCCGTCTGCTGCTCTCGCCGTCACCTCGCCGGTAGTCGAAACGAACGTGCTCGTGGTCGCGACATGCCGCAGCGAGCACACTGAGTGCTTCGGGGTCGACGATGTCGTCATCTGCCCGCCGCATGGAACTGACGCTCGAATGCAGTGCCGACACACGTCGGCGTAGTCGATGGGGCAGGAGTGCTTCGATCTTGGTCAGCGCGCGCAGCGATGTTTCTTCGATGCCTCCGATGGCGGCCTCGGCGGCGTAGCGCAGTCCGACGGCTACCGCCACGGACTCGTCATCGTCGAGGATCAGGGGCGGCACGTGTGCCCCCGTTGCAAGTCGGTAGCCCCCGTACTTTCCGGACGTGGAATCGACCGGATAACCGAGGTCGCGTAGGCGATCGATGTCGCGGCGCACCGTCCGCTGCGTGACATCGAGTCGTGCGGCAAGTTCGGCACAGTGCCAGAAGCGATGGGTCTGAAGGAGCGAGAGCAATTGCAGTGCTCGGCCTGTGGGATCGTTCCGCATTTCTTCAGATTGCCAGCGATCTAGGACTTTATGTGTCCACGATGCTCCCTAACGTCGGAGCAACCGGTCGATCCAGACACGAGATCGGTACTCAACTCAAAGGAGCATCCGTGAATCCATCCGACTTCCCCAGGCCCGTCCTCATCCAAGTCAACGGCGTGGAACTCGAAGTCTTCGAGGCAGGGCGACACAATGCCGGGAAACCCATCGTGTTGTGTCACGGATGGCCAGAGCACGCCTATTCCTGGCGATACCAGGTGCCCGCCCTTGTCGAGGCGGGCTACCACGTCATCGTCCCGAACCAACGCGGCTACGGCAATTCATCACGTCCGACCGAAGTGACGGACTATGACATTGAACATTTGACGGGTGATCTCATCGCACTTCTCGATCACTACGGCTACGAAGATGCCACCTTTGTCGGTCACGATTGGGGTGCCTTTGTCGTGTGGGGCCTGACCCTGTTGCACCCGGACCGGGTAAACAAAGTGATCAACCTGAGCCTGCCCTACCAGGATCGCGGAGAGCAGCCCTGGATTGAGTTCATGGAAGCCGTGCTCGGCGGTGATTTCTACTTCGTCCATTTCAATCGACAGCCGGGCGTCGCGGACGCGGTGTTCGAAGACAACACCTTCCGGTTCCTCCGCAACCTGTACCGGAAGAACGAACCCCTCAGGGAGCCTCAGCCGGGTATGGCACTGATCGATCTCGCCAGAGCAGAGACACCACTCGGTGAGCCTCTGATGAACGATAGCGAATTGGCCGTTTTCGTCTCCGCCTTCGAATCGACAGGATTCACGGGCAGTTTGAACTGGTACAGGAACCTTGACCGCAACTGGCATTTGCTGGCGGAGGTGGACCCGATTATCCAACAGCCCGCACTTATGATCTACGGCGACCGTGACGCGATCGCGAGAGCTGAGAACCTGACAGAGTTCGTGCCCAATGTGGAAGTAGTCAATCTCGACTGCGGTCACTGGATCCAGCAAGAAAGACCCGAAGAGACCAACCAAGCGATCTTGAACTGGCTGGAGCGGCAGGATGCCACATAGTTTCAAGGCTAGGTGCGGGTCTCAGTGAAAATGTCAGTCTCATTCAAGTCCGATAGGGGGCGTGATCCGGACCCACCTTGTGTGTATCAAGCGGATTGCTGAGCTCGGATGTGGACGAGTCGGTAAGAGTCGGTGGCGGTTTCGATGATGTTGCCGCCGCAAGGTGAGCCGATCCACGATGGCGGCGCAAGGTCGTGGGTCGGTGAACATTGTCGTCCAGCCGGAGAACGACGCGTTGGAGGCGATGGCGACGGAGTTCTTTTCCTCCCGTTCGGTCAACACCTGGAAAAGCAGCTCAGCGCCTCGTTTGTCGAGTTCCATGTAACCGAGTTCGTCGATGCCGAGCAGATCCACTCGGCCGTAGCGGGCGGTCCCGACCACCCACTGCCAGTTGGCCCAGGCCCAACCAGTTCCGGCATGGCCTGGATGGACGTTGTCGCCTGCTGCATCGACAAGAGCCTCCCGCCACAATTCAAATCGCCTCTGATCCAACAAGTTACCGGGCTCCGGAAACGCGTCTACCTCTCCGGGTCCACTTTCGAGAATTAACGAGAGCGTCGGAAAACAAGCCATGCACTCAACCCGGCGATGGGCACAAGCCAAATCCCGAAAAAGAAGGCGACTGCTCGCCACACACCGATTCGCCGGGACACGGAAACCACATCGGCTGTTCCGACAAGGCACACGGAAATCCATATCAAGGCGAGAGTGAATCCGCCGACGTACAGAAGAACGAACGCCCCAAATCCGTCCATACAGTCCATTCCACTGTCGGCGCAGTCCTGAAGCCCCGCCGCACCGAGTAGAGAAATGTTCACAGTGGCGATGCTACGGACCAGGGCGTCCCGAACTTCCAAACGACCCGGCGGATTCGGCAATGCGAACGCCGGTCAGCCCGTACAAAGTAGAAGCCCCACCCCCGTGGGGAGGGCGGGGCTTCATTCGATCCGGCGCTCACGCACAGTGGGAGGGTGGTGGACATGCCGGACCGACGACACGGCAGGGAGTCAAGCTGCCGCGCCCAAGCGCTGACCTGAAGGAATGCGCCTGAGATTGTGGTTACGAGAACCATCAAACCAGACAAACTGGACGCATGTTCAGGAATTGAAAGATTCGACCCCGCACGTCAGAAAAGATCTCACTGCACCCGATAGGTTTCGCTGCGGCCAGGATCAACCAACCGACGCATGATCTCGTACGCACGGTCCGGATCCGTGTACGGCGGAATCATCATCAGAACGAGTTGACGACCATAGATGTCGTCGAGATACATCAAATCGTGAGGCTGGCCAGGGTACGGACCCCGCACTTCCAGTCCGTCGACCTCGTCGATACGACGCTGCGCGCTGCTGATCGTGTTCCAGTCGAACGCAACCCGCGCGATCGGCCCCAACCTCAGCGAAAGTGCGGATATCAGATCGTGAAGCTCCGCCGTGACGTTGGTGGTCCATGGGAACCACGCGCCGTCTACCGATGCCTTGACGGCGCCTTGACCACGAAGCAGGAACCGCGGAGTCCGCGTCGGCGACGGGAAAGGTTGCCCGACATGGCGCTGCGGCGCTTCCATTGCATAGTCGAGAGTGCTGATGTGCGCCATGACGAGGCTCCTTAACGGAGGATTCGTGGAACCGTCAGGCAGAGGCGCCCGGTCGTGGGTTCCATACTTTCAGGCTACTCCGCTGCGCAATCCCGACTACGCATCGACGGAAATGATCACGCCGGTGTCGCCATACGGGAACGGACCATTACCGATGTGACCGAGGGTGTTGAAGAATTTCGAAATAGGCACCATCACACCGTATTTCGCGTTCACTTTGCTGCGGATCTCGTCGAATTCAGGTCCGCCGCTCACCAAGTGAGCGGTCCCGGCAACCAGCAAAGAGCCGTCGGCAACCTTTCCGTGGTTGTTGCACGGCACGACGGTGACGCGTGGGTTGTTCCGCAGCCGCTTGGCCTTACCCGATTTCGAGGAAGTCCAGAACCCGATACGTCCGTCCGGCAATTGGCGTATGCCTCCACAAACTCCACGACCATGCACACGAATGAATTTTCTATGCCTCGCGCGTTTCGAAACGGACAATTATCCGGACGAAGATGAACAACAGGTGCCGAGTGATGGAAATGTCGCGGAACGACCACGTCTCAGGTCGATTTGTGGCCCGCAGGTGTTGGAACATGACTTCTCGTGAATGCGGAACTCATCGTTCTCCTCGTCGTCGTCGTAACCGCTCTGGGGTTCGACTTCACCAACGGTTTTCATGACACTGGCAACGCTATGGCCACGTCGATTGCAACCGGCGCCCTCAAGCCCAAGGTGGCAGTCGCTCTGTCTGCTTCCTTGAACCTGGTCGGAGCTTTCCTCTCGGTAGAGGTTGCTGCCACCGTGGCCAAGGGCGTGGTGAACCTCGGAAATGTGGGTGGCCAAGCGCTGCTCACCATCGTCTTCGCCGGCCTTGTCGGCGGCATCATCTGGAACCTGGCAACGTGGTTGCTCGGCATCCCCTCGAGTTCCTCACACGCACTGTTCGGCGGCCTGATCGGCGCCGCCATCGCGTCCCTCGGAATGAGCGGTGTCGCCTGGAGCGGCGTGCTCAGCAAGGTTGTCATCCCCGCAGTTCTCGCTCCCGTCGTAGCCGGCTTGGTTGCAGCGGCCGGAACCTGGCTCATCTACCGCATCACCTCCAACGTCGGTGAGGAAACCAAGGACAAGGGTTTCCGACTCGGCCAGATCGGTTCGGCTTCACTCGTTTCCCTCGCCCACGGCACCAACGACGCTCAGAAGACAATGGGCGTCATCTTCCTCGCCTTGGTCGCCCATGGAACCATCTCCGCCGACGCGGACATGCCGTTCTGGGTCAAGCTCACCTGCGCACTCGCGATCGCTGCCGGAACCTACCTCGGCGGGTGGCGAGTCATCCGCACACTCGGCAAGGGCCTGGTCGAGATCGCCGCGCCGCAGGGCATGGCGGCCGAAGCATCTTCTGCTGCCATCATTCTCACCTCCAGCCACCTCGGTCTTCCACTCTCGACCACCCATGTGGCGACGGGTTCCATCATGGGAACCGGTCTGGGACGCAAGGGCGCCGAGGTTCGTTGGGGCGTCGCCGGACGTATGGCGGTCGCCTGGTTGATCACTCTCCCGTCCGCTGCGATCGTCGGCGCTCTGTGCTGGGGACTGGCCAACATCGTCGGCGGCCTGCCCGGTGTCCTGGTCGTCTTCGCTGTGCTCATCGCCCTGGCCGGTTGGATGTACCTGCGCTCCCGCAAGGAGCCCATCGATCCGAGCAATGTCAACGCCGAGTGGGACGGCGGCCTGGTGCCTGCAGAGGTCCCCGGTCCGGACGCCCGCGTCACCACCGACGTCAAAGCCTGAAAGAGGGAATCGACATGGATATCTTGAAAAACACCGTCGACTCGCTCTGGCAGGTCGTACTTGTCGGCCTCCTGCTTGGCGCCGGACTTCCGGCGATCTTCGCAATCGGACTGAAGTCCCTCGACGCCGGGCAACGTGGCAGTGGCGGCGCGAGCACGGCCGTCGCGGCTCGCAGTCCGTTGGCCGTGGCAGGCGCAGTGGTGTGCTTCGCGGTAGTGCTCATCGCGATCGTCACCGGAATCCTCTTCATCATGCAGGGCTTCCTCAGCCACACATTCGGCATCGAGATCTTCTGATCCCTTGCGCCCTCACGAGCGGAAAGACATCACCGTGACTGCACCGACTCCATCCCTTCCTCAGTCCATTCTGGAATGGCTTCGCGCCGGCTACCCCGAAGGCATACCGCCCAAGGACCGCATTCCGCTGGTCGCATTGCTACGACGCAAGCTCTCGGACGCGCAAATTCGAGACATTGCCATCGGCGCTGCACTCGCAGAACTGAGCGACGTCAACAGCGACCAGGTGATCTCTAGCGACGAGATCAGCGCTCAGATCGCCGATCTCACGAGCCAGACTCCCTCGGACGAGGACATCGCGCGCGTTGCCTCCGTCCTGGCCGCCGCCGGGTGGCCCCTCGCTGATCTCGACAACGACTGAAGCTCGATTCGTTGAGTCTTCCACCACTTCTGGCTTCGATACTCGGCTGGCTCCGTGCCGGGTATCCGAACGGCGTGCCGGAGCAGGACTACGTCCCTTTGATGGCCCTGCTCCGGCGACAGCTGTCCGACGACGAGATCGCCGTTCTTGCCGACGATCTCGTCGCCGACTTTCCGGTTCCGGTCGATCCGATCGACTTTCCCGGTTCGGTCGATCCGATCGACATCGGCGTCCTCATCACCAAGGTCACCGACGATATTCCGCACGAATCGGACGTCGCCCGGGTACGTGAACACCTGATTCGTGGAGGGTGGCAAATCGACGCGCAACCTCCGGTCGACGACGCATGACGGCGCTACCTGAATCAGACCAGTTTGATAACGAAACGGTAACGGAGCCGTCGACGTCAATACAGACCACTTAGTGTCATCAGGAATTCCGTGCCTCGGGGGGCTCGGTCGGATTTCGGTGTGCAAGCACCTTTGGGGCGGGAGTAATACATGCACGAGGCTCACACAGATTTGGCGAAGAACCCAGATATTTCGAACCCGGATATTTCGAGAAACCGCATTTCGAAACGAATCAAGCGTCGGATCCTCGGCCTCGCCGCGACAGCACTCGCACTCCCCCTGACCGCAGGCCTGATCAGCGGATCAGTAGCGACCGCAGCGCCCGCGCGCACCGCCCCGGCCGGTGGATACGAGGAAGTGTTCGTCGACTCCTCGATGGGGCCGATCAAGGTTCAGATCCAGTGGGCTTCGCGCGGCGGCAACGCGGCGCTCTATCTTCTCGACGGTCTACGAGCACTCGACGACCGAAACGCATGGAGTTTCGAGACCAACGCTCTCGAGCAGTATCGCGGCGACAACGTCACCCTGGTCATGCCGGTCGGCGGGCAGTCCAGCTTTTACTCCGACTGGTATGCGAACAGCAATTTGAATCGCCAGCCGGTCACGTACAAATGGGAAACCTTCCTCACCCAGGAACTTCCCGCCTATCTGGAATCGCGCGGCGTCTCCCGAACCAACAACGGTGTGCTCGGATTGTCCATGGGTGGCAGCGCGGCACTGACGCTCGCCGCCTATCACCGCGATCAGTTCAAGTTCGCCGGATCGCTCTCGGGATACCTCAACATCTCAGCTCCAGGCATGCGTGAAGCAATCCGCGTGGCCATGGTCAGCGCAGGGTCCTTCAATGTCGATGCCATGTGGGGACCGCCATGGAACCCCGCTTGGCTCCGCAACGACCCCTTCGTATTTGCACCCGAGCTGGCTGGGCTCTCTCTGTACATCTCCGCCGCGAGCGGCCTACCCGGGCAGTTCGATCAACCTCGTCGTCCCGTCGACTTCGTGAATACCGGTAGCGCCATCGGCCTCGAAGCCCTTGCCCTGATGAACTCACGGGCATTCCAGCTGCGCATGAACTCCCTGGGAATTCCGGCAACGTACAGCTTCCCGGCCAACGGCACTCACTCGTGGCCGTACTGGGGCGCGGAACTGTGGAAAGCCCGAGGCCAGATCCTCGACACCCTCAACGCTTGGTGAACTGACAACGACTCGATCACCGACAATCGCAGGCCCCGACCGAATTTCGGTCGGGGCCTGCGTCGTTCGAAATCAGAGCGCGGCAAAGAGATCCACGGTATTGCCGTCGGGATCGAGAAGAACGGCGTAACGCTGGCCCCACACGGCATCAAATGGCTCTTTATGTCCGGGGAAGTCGGCTGTGATGCGCTGATACGCCTCGTCGACTGCAGCGGGTGTCCCGAAATCGAAGGCCAAAGCGACGGGGTGTCGACCTTCCCCGACGACGAAGTCAGGATCGAAGCTCGCGATGGTGGACAGCGCGTCCCAGGCCAGCCGAAGCCCACTGTCGAAAGTGAACTCCACGTGTGGAGCGTCAGCGGGTGTTTCCGGAATGTCGAGCCCGAGGGTTCGGTAGAACGCGAGGGAACGCGCGAGATCGTTGGTGACGATTCCGACGAGATCGAGTCTCGGAGAGACGGACACGGTATTTCTCCTGTTTCGGGTCGAGAAGTGATCGGCGAGTGTGTGACGATGATCTGATGACCGGCACTGACACCCTCGCTCTTGACGGTAGTCGGACGGTAGCGTCGAGTCTTGAACAAAACGGCCACACCTATGTCGAGACTCGGATCACCGGTTCGGCCGGCCTCTTCAGTTGCACGTGGAAAAGCACTACCGACCCCCATGCGCCCACGGAAGCAAAGCGGATTCTTCCCGATCTCTGCGCAGACTTCATCGTCGACAGCACCGGAAAGTCGTGGCTCGTCGGACCCGCAACCGGTGCCGATCTGGTTTCGGTCGCCGCCGGTACAACCATGTGGGGCATCCGGATCAATCCGCCGGCTCTGCGGAGCCTGCTCGGCACAGCGGCCGACGCGGTGCAGGATTCGAAGATCGCCTTCGACGACATCCTCACTTCCAGACAAGCGCGGGTACTTGCCGACGCCCTTAGCCACGAGGCAGTCGACGCTCACCTACTGGGCCAGTTGTGGCGCGGACTGGAACCCGACCACGGAATCGAGCGTGGTTACTCCGCGCTCATCTCCTCCCCTTCGACTCCGATACGAGAGATCGCCGCAGACCTCGGTGTTTCCGAACGTCATTTTCGACGCTCGATCACGTCGTCGATCGGGCTGTCCCCCAAAATGATTCAGAAAGTGCAACGTATCCAGGACGTGTTGACTCTCAGCCGCGATGCAAATCTCACGCTGTCGTCGCTGGCCGGTCGCGCCGGCTACGCCGACCAAGCCCACCTCGCGCGCGATACGCGAGCGCTGACAGGCCTGACACCGACTCAGCTACTGCGCGAGCACCGATAACGATGAGCGAAGACCTGTTCTCCGCCCTCGATCACCTGGCTGCCACGTCAACTGTCGTGATCGATCGCCCCCGAGGGTCGGCACACCCGCGTTACCCCGCTGCGATTTATCCGCTCGATTACGGCTATCTCGACGGGACCGTCAGCGCGGACGGCGACGGGATCGATCTGTTCCGAGGCTCTGCCGTCGGCAACGGCGTTGTTGCCATGGCCGTTATTGCCGACATCGACAAGAAGGACGTGGAAGTCAAGATCCTTCTCGACTGCACTGCCGATGAAATCGGCACTGCCGCAGCATTTCTCCGCGACACTTTGGGTCTCGGTACCACTGTCTTGCGGCGCGAAGTCAGCTGAGTTCGTCGAATCGCGGAACAAGATGCTCCGCAACCCACTTCGCTTCCTCGATCAGCGGCCAACCTGCCAGGATCAGTGCAGTCAAACCGGTTCGGCCGCGAAGCGTGCGTACCGAGTCCGTGATCGAATCCGGATCGCCGACGTAGTACACCGCCGATGACCCGGTGCCGAAGATGTCGAGAGGCGACCACGCTGTGATACCCGCGTACAGCCCGTCACCGACGTACAACTCCTCCGGTTCCGGAAGTCGGCCGGAAGCAATCTTGTCCGCCCAGCCCTGCCGCTGTGCGTCGCGAGCGGTGAAAGTCTTGAGGTCTTGCTTCCCCTGAGTACGACGACGCACTGCGTTGTCCAAGACATGAGCGATCTGCTCGACGCCCGTCTTCTCGAACAACGAACGGAACCGGTCGTGCGCCTGCGCCTTGGTGGGGCGAACGATCACACCGGTCAGCGCACCGAAGTCGGTGAACTCGCGCCCGGCTGCCTCCGCCGCCGCTCGTGCGGCAGAGAATTTGTCTTCGATGAACGAAGTCTCGCGCAACATCGCCAGATAGGTGTCGAGCACCTTGCCTGAATTCGCCAGGCCTGCAGGCGAATCACCGGTACCCCACAGCGGAACCTGATGCCCAGCGGGCGCATCGATACGCAGTGGTGTGTTGGGAAAGTTCGACTCCGTGCCTTCGGCGTAGATGCGGCGGAAGTCCGCCCAGTACTGCTCCCCCAACTCGTAACGGTCGTCGTGGGGCACGTTCATGTCGTACTTGGTCAGGATGTTCTCGCGTCCGTTGACCGAGTTGATCAACAGTCGGCCACCGCTGAAGGCGTCGAAAGTCAATGCCTTCTCCGCCAGCAGTCGCGCCGGCGTCATGTTCGCGTAGACGGCGACGAGGAACTTCATGCGCACGGTGTGCGCTGCCGCCCACGTCGCCGAAATGAACGGATCGTTCGGCCAGGTGGCAACAAGCGCACCTTCGAATCCGCCGTCGTCGATGGTCTTCGCGAGCTCGATCTGCCTGGCCCCGTCCACGGGGAACAGCCCGCCGGGGCTCCACGGGTAGTCCCCGTCGGCCTGGGTGAGATACCAGAATGTCTTGACGCCCATCAGTTCTGCACTCCAGCCGGCAGGTCGAACGATTCGATTCGGGCACGTGAGCGGATGGTGTCCGCACTCACGGTGTAGAGCGCGTCGAGGTACGCGACCGCGAAAGAACCAGGACCTGAGGCTTTTTCCTCGGCGATCTCCGATGCCACGGCAACATGCGTATGCGCGGCAACCAATCCGTCCAGCGCGGTCGGCGTAACGGCGAGGTAGGCAGCGACCAGGCCTCCCAGAGAGCAACCGGTACTGGTCACGCGCGGCAACAGAGCGCTGCCACCGGAGACTCGGATGCCCCGAACGTCGCCGCCACCATCGCGGCCGACGATGTAGTCGACCGGGCCTGATGCCGACACGGCATCCGCATGCTTCAGGAGTGACAGAGCGGCGGGCACTGCGTCGGCGGAGTCGGAGGCACTGTCGACGCCGCGGGTGTCACCGCCGAGTCCGGCCAGAGCGATGATCTCCGATGCGTTCCCGCGGATGGCGCTGGGGTGAAAGCGCAGCAGATCCACAGCAATACCGCTCCGCCAGGGTAGTCCGCCGACACCGACTGGATCCAAAACCCATGGCGTACCGGCAGTTCGGGCCGCTTCTGCGGCAATCAGGAAGGCTTCGGCTGTCCCGTCGTCCGGCGTTCCGAGGTTGACGAGCACTCCCCCGGCGACGGCAGCGAACCCACCCACTTCATGAACGTTGTCGATGTGAGCGTTGCTTGCGCCGGCAGCGAGCAGAACATTGGTCAAGAAGTTCGCCGAAACGATGTTCGTCAGCGACTGGACGAGCGGTACCTGATCGCGGAGTGCGTCGATCGCCGACGCGACGGTTTCGACAGAGACAGTGTCAGACATGAGAATTCCTTCAGGACGGGAGGTATTTGGGGACTGCGGCGATTCAGGACCGCGGACATCGCACATCCGGATTCGCGCCACCGGGCTCACTGCCGACAACCATCGGCAAAACCGGATCTGCAGTCCATTCCTCTAACGAACCGTCGTAGACTTTGACGTCCGCGTGGCCGCTGCGGATCAGCGCAAGTGCGGTCAAACACGCCGAAACTCCGCCACCGCAATAGATCACGACAGGGCCGGTGGCGGTTGGTAGAACGTCGGCCGATTTCGACAAGACTTTCTCGATCGGAAGCATCCGGGAGTCGGAGTCGAGAAGACTCTTCGCGGACAGATTCACGCTTGACGGAATGTGTCCGCGTCGCGAGTATCGCGTCTTCTCGGTTCCCTCGTACTGCTCAGGCGCGAGAGCGCACACCAGCGTTCCGGCTTCGCCTCCGCTGGACAGCGACGCAACGCGAGGTAAATCGACCCACAGACCCAGATCCGTCACGCTCCAACGCGTCGACGCCGACGTGTGGGTTTCGTCGTCGCCGCTCGCGAGCGCGAAGCCGCGTCGAGTCCATTCGGCGAGGCCACCGTCGAGAACTCTTGCTTCGATGCCGGCGTTGCGAAACACCCACCAGAGCCGTGATGCCCAGGTGGTCGATCCCTGGTCGTAGATCACGATTGTCGCGCCCGGCTCGATACCACTGGATTGGAGATCGGAAACCAACTGCTCCGTTGACGGGCGTGTGAAATGCAGCGCCGCTTCCCTTTCGGAGAAGACGTCCATGAGGTCGACATGTCGCGAACCCGGGATGTGCGAGGAGACCCAGCCGCCGTACCCGGATTCCGGGCGGTAGTCGCCGTCAAATCGCGCGGGAGGAAAATGAACCGTCGCGTCGAGCACGGCGACGCCTCCCTCACGCAGCATCGCGTCGAGTTCAACGGCACTCACCAGCGGCGACGCGGTCTCTCCAGCCACTTCGGACCCTCTCCCTCGGAAACGAACAAGCACGAACCTAAATGAGTACTAGCGTATACGCAAGTACTCACTCGTCGTCGATGGCATAATCGAACGCGCTCTACTTGCATGCACAGGAATGGGGACACATGGATCTCGACGCCGATACGAGCACCACCGATCTGCTGGTGCCGGAGGCTGCGCTCGGCCGGTCCGATCAGACCTCGCGGCAGTACCTGCGCCTGCGAGCCGACATCCTGGCCGGCAAGTTCCCCCAGGGCGCTCCGCTGCACGAGACTCAATTGTGCGAATCGTACGGCGCATCCCGCACCCCGATCCGGGAAGCACTCAACTGGCTCGCACACGACGGACTACTCGAACGAGCCGCTCGCGGTTTTCGTGTCCGTTCCGGCACACCCGAGGACGTCATCGAGATCTACGCGGCGCGGGTAGCCCTCGAATCGGAAGCGGCAGGCGCCGCGGCACTACGCCACAGCGATCTCGACCTTGCTCGCCTGGACGGATTACACGAGTTCTGCTGCACTGCAACCGAAGGCACCGAGGCGCGTTCCGGGAACTTCAAGTTTCACGAGGCCCTCTGGCAGGCCGCCCACAATTCCACGATCACGGCACTGCTGATCCGCCTCACCACCCAATTGCGAATCTACGACAGCGGCCCGCCGTCGAACTACGGCGAACCGGACCTGCTCAATTCGGAACATCAAGAGATCCTGAACGCCATCCGCGCCAGGGACGAATCGTCCGCGCGTGGCCACATGCGCAACCATCTCGAGCGCAGTCGCGACCAGCGGATAAGGATGTTCGCCAGCCGCTGACTTCAGACAGCCCCGAGTTATGCACACTGACGCCTACCCGCCGTCAGTCAGGCGGGGAGCGTGCCGATCTCGACGTCGTACACGCTCTCGGCCGGGCTCGACATCACTCGGTCCGCCATCTCCTGCTTGAGCACTGTCAGCCGTGACTCGTCTTCGGCTGTCCGGTCAGTCTTGCGGGAGAGAGTGATCAACTCGTCGACGACAAATCCCTCCCGAACAGTCAGCGTGGCGCTCGCGCCACGATAGCCGACCCGAAAGACATACAGTGCGAGCGTATTTCCTCGTTCAGGCCGGGCCAGGGAACTGTCGACGGCGTACCGCCCTTCGGTCACTGCGCGCGTGACCAACTCGAACGCGTCGCGCACTCCTGGTCCGCCGTGTGCAGTGGTGACGACCAACTCGCGACGCTCGACAGAGCCTTCCCCGCCGAGCACACCGAGTGCGCGCTCGAGGACTTTGTAGGCATGCGCCACCCCTCCCGGCGCCTGCGGCCCGTGATAGCGCAGAGCATCCTCGTACGTGAAGTCGAGCGTCATACCGTGATCGGTCACGATCAGCGAGTCGGTCATGATGGGCGTCCTTGCCGGTCAGTGCTGGCGGTCGATCGGATTGTTGCGCGAGACAATGAGCGGATCGACCGGCGTGAAAGGAAATTGCGGCAGATCGCGTTCCGGAACACCGAACGAGGCCGAGAGAACGCCGCGCGAGAACGCGGAAGCCGTTGCACGGTAGCCTATGTCGCCCGGCGTCGGCTGGTCGAAGAAGATGAGGAAGTTGATGTCCTTGTCACCTAAAACCTCGATGTGATGGGGGTAGGCACGCGGAACGAAATACACCTGACCGGGCTCTAGTAGGTAGGTGTCGAGCGAACCGTCCGGATCGAGGACCGTCATCCGCCCGTGACCACGATGCACGTATCCCATTTCGGCAGTGACGGGATGCCAGTGTGGCTCACGCATCCCACTCTCGCCAATAGTCAACGAGTACATCGAAAGATCCTCCAGCGCCGCCCAATACTGCTTGCGCGCCACTTTCGCCTGTCCGTACGGGTATGCGAGAGGCGCGATCTGGCCGTCGAGATCGAAGAGATGCGCGTTGGGAAAGCCGGCGGTATCGGGAACGACGGCGGCGCCGTCCCGCCGAACTATCTGGCACGCATCGGCCCTACCGAAGACGTCGAAGGCTGACGCGGCGAGGTCGTAGGTATTGCCGAGCACCGCGTTCGACATTGCGCTGACGCTACTCTGCAACGAAAAGTGCTGCGGGAGAGACGTTCGCAAAGCAGCGATGATCTCCGCCTCCTCCCCTCCGACATTCTCGATGTGATAAATCGCGCCGGATTCGACGTGATACATCTGCCCCGTTCGCACCACGAAACTGGCGAATTCGTCGGCATTGCCCAACATCGAGACGAGCACGGTTCCGCTGGTGGCGTAGGCGATCTGGTTCGCATTGACGTTCCATTGTGGTTCGCGGATCGCGCCGGGGCCGAGAACAATTCGTTTGATCGACAGACCGGACAGGATCGGCAACGAACTCGTGTCGAGTTGCGAGATCGATCCGAGTTCGTTCTCGAAGACACTGGGACCATCGCGCAGCGAGGCAACGTGTGTGGACATGGCCTTTGATCCTTTCGACTCTTATCCTTCCGAATCGCTGACGTCAGTCCTCGATGAAGGCAAGGATGTCCCGGTCCAGGGTCTGCTGATACGAGCCGTAAATTCCGTGCGGTGCGCCCGGATACACCTTCAGCGTGCCCTTCTTCACCAGCTTGATCGCCTTCTCCGCCGCTGCGCCGATCGGCACGATCTGATCGTCGTCGCCCTGAGCGATGAGGAACGGAACGTCGATGGCTTCGAGATCGGAGGTCTGATCCGTCTCCGAGAATGCCTTGACGCAGTCGTAGGCCGCGGCGAGGTTGACCAACATCCCCTGTCGCCAGAAGTCGTCCTTCGCCCCTTGCGAGACGTCGGCCCCTTCGCGGTTCGCGCCGTAGAAGCTCTCGCTGAGATCCTTGTAGAACTGCGATCGATCTCGCAAAACTCCCTCACGAATGCCGTCGAACACCTCGATCGGTGTGCCTTCGGGGTTGCCGTCCGACTTGACCATGATCGGCGGAACGGCGCCGGCGGTGATCACCTTGTCCACGCGCCCCTTGCCGTGCTGCGCCGCGTAGCGGACCACTTCCCCGCCGCCGGTCGAATGGCCCACCACGATCAGGTCTTTCAGGTCGAGCGTGTCGATCAGCTCAGCCAGGTCCTTGGCATATGTATCCATGTCGTTGCCGGTGTACGTCTTCGACGAGCGACCGTGCCCTCGACGATCGTGCGCGATGGTCCGGTATCCGGCGTCGGCGAACAGCTTCATCTCGACCTGCCACGCGTCGGAACTCAGCGGCCACCCGTGGCTGAGGACGATCGGCCGGCCGACGCCGTGCTCGGTGTAGTAGATCTCGGTTCCGTCGGAAGTGGTGATGTAGGGCATGTTCTGCTCTTCTCTGTCGAGTCGTGGACTGAGGTCTGGACACGGTGCCCGGTTTCCTCACTCTGCGATTGCCCACTATCGGGGCAGTCGACTCATCGATCGACAGAAATCTGCATGGGGGCAGAAGACTCCGGCCCSACACCACGAAGTGTGGTGTCGGGCCGGACCCTTCAGTCAGAGGGGGAACGATCAGTAATCGTCCTCCGTGTAGACGATCATTCCGCGCAGGTTCTTTCCCTCGAGCATGTCGGCGTAACCCTCGTTGATCTCCTCGAGCTTGTAGGTCTTGGTCACCAACTCGTCGAGTTTGAGTGCGCCGCTTCGGTAGTGATCGAGCAACTTGGGAATCTGGGACCGTGGTCCTACCCCGCCGAAGATGGCTCCCTGCAAACGCTTCTGTAGAAGGRTCAGCTCGAAGAGGCTGAGCGTCACCTGCGAATCCGCGTAGTGCCCCATTCCGACGACTACGACCTGCCCGCCCTTGCCCGTCGCGCTGAGCGCGGGCTGAATGATGTCGCCGTGAATCTCGCCCACGGTGATCACGGTGACGTCGGCCATCTTGCCCCAGGTGATCTCGCCGATCACCGGTAGCGCTTCCTCGAGGGAGGCAAACGTGTGTGTGGCGCCGAATTCCTTTGCCTTGTCACGCTTGAACTCGACGGGATCGATCGCGATCACAAATCGTGCTCCGGCTGACGCCGCACCCTGCACCGAGTTGATTCCGACGCCGCCGACGCCGACGACCACCACCGTGTCGCCGACCTTGGCTCCACCGATCGCGGTGGCCGATCCCCAACCGGTGGCAACACCGCAGCCGAGCAAGGCCGCCTTGTCGAGCGGGATGTCCTTCTCGATCTTGATCACCGACGCCTCGTTGACGGTCACGTACGGCGAAAATGTTCCGAGCAGGCACATCTGGATGACCGGCTCGTCGTTGAGGGTGACGCGGTACGTCTTGTCCGAGATCGCCTGCCCGGTCAACAGGCCGGCTCCCTCGTCGCAGATGTTCTGCAAACCCTTCGCGCAAGACGGACAACGTCCGCACGCCGGGATGAAGGCGAGAACCACGTGGTCGCCTTCTTCGACGCTCGCGACACCCGGGCCGACCTTCGTCACCACTCCGGCGCCTTCGTGCCCGCCCAAGGCCGGGTAGAAGGGCAGCGGGCTGGCGCCCGTACGCAAATGTTCGTCCGAATGGCACAGCCCCGATGCGGCGAGTCGGACCTGTACCTCACCCGAGACGGGGTCCCCCAGCTCGACCTCTTCGATCTCCCATGCCTGACCTGGCGCCTTGACTACCGCTGCCTTGACCTTCACCTGCACTCCTCGAAATTCTTCGTGATGCACGGACGACGAAAGAACGCGCCGGCATTTGTGTCGCCGATCACACTCCACCTACGAGTGTGCCTGAAACTACTCGAGAATACCGCCGGTCCGTGCGCCTTTTTGGTACTCGGCGCTACCGGAAACGCGCACGGCTAGTATCAACACAGTGGCCAAGGGAACTCGCAAGACAAGAACTCGCAGCGGTACTCCCGAGCGAGGCGAGTCCGGTCCCGTCGCCGGTACTTTTCCGATCGATACCGGGACGTGCGAACTTGTCCGCGACCAGTACTCCGACGACAGCTGGATCATCCAGATCAACGGAGTGCCCAGTTCCCACGTGAACGTCGCAGATCCGACGGTGCTCGATTTCGAGTACATGCGGTGGATCGCGCATCTGGTCGATTCCGAACGTGACAAGACCGAGCGTCTGCGGGTTCTGCATCTCGGCGGCGGAGCCTGCTCCATGGCCAGGTACTTCGCCGCCACTTACCCCGACGCGCGTCAGGTGGTTGTCGAAATCGACGGCGCCCTGGCCGAACTGGTGCGCGATTGGTTCGACCTACCGCGCGCACCGCTGCTGCGCATTCGTGTCGGTGAAGCCCGCGCCGTCACCGAAACTCTCACCGAGTCCACCCGAGACGTCGTGATTCGAGATGTCTTTGCCGGCAACACAACTCCGACTCCGCTGACAACAGCGCAATTCACCACCCACGTACGACGCGTGCTGGCACCGGGCGGTATCTACATCGTCAACTGCGGCGACACCCCGGATCTTCAGGGCGCGCGCAGTGAAGCCGCAACGATCGGTGCGCAGTTCGAACACATGGCGATCATCGCCGATCCCGCGATGCTCAAGGGCCGTCGCTACGGCAACATGATCATCGCGGGCAGCGACGTACCGATCGGCGGGCAACCCGCGCTCGCGCGCGAGCTACTCGGCGGCGGCGTGCCCGCCCACGTGTGGCAGGACGCCGAAGTCCGCAAGTTCGCCGCGAACGCGCCGGTTCGGCAGGACTGAGCGAAAACGCTACTCCCCGCCGAAGACCCTCTCCACCACAGCTTTTGCCCGTCGTGTGATGCGCAGGTAGTTGTCGAGGAACTCCCCTGCGTCGTCGCCGTATCCAGCGACCTGCGCCACCGCCGCGAGAACACGGCCCGGGCCGGGAAGCTGATCGGTCGGCTTGCCTCGCACCAGAACGAGGCAGTTGCGTGCCTTCGTCGCGGTGATCCAGGCGTCACGCAGCAGTTCGACGTCACCTTCGCTGAGCAGTTCCGCGGCGCCGATGGCGTCGAGAGTCTCGAGCGTCGATGTGTTGTGCAGCGACTCGATCTTGTCCGCGTGGCGCAGCTGCAGCAATTGCACAGTCCACTCGATGTCGGCCAAGCCACCGCGACCCAGTTTGGTGTGCGTCGCCGGATCGGCTCCGCGAGGAAGCCTTTCGGAATCGACGCGCGCCTTGATGCGCCGGATCTCGCGCACCGCCGCGTCACTGACGCCGCCTTCGGGGTAGCGCGTCTTGTCGATCATGTGCAGGAACCGCAGTCCCAGTTCAGGATCACCGGCAACCGGGTGCGCACGAAGCAGCGCTTGAATCTCCCACGCCTGAGCCCACTTCGCGTAGTACGCGTCGTACGACTCGAGCGTGCGAACCATCGGTCCGTTGCGGCCTTCCGGACGCAATCCGGTGTCGACTTCGAGCGGAGGATCCGTGCTCGGTGCCCCGAGAAGCTTGCGCACCTTGTCGGCAATGCTGTTGGCCCACTTGACCGCAACGGTCTCGTCGACGCCCTCGCGGGGTTCGCACACGAACAGCACGTCCGCATCGGATCCATAGCCGAGTTCGCCGCCGCCGAGTCGGCCCATGCCGATGACGGAGAAACTGGCCGGCGCCTCGGTCCCGAGTTCAGTGACGCTGGCCTTGATCACCGCGGAGAGCGATGCATTGAGCACCGCGGCCCACACCGAGGACAGCGCCTTGCAGACGGCGGGAACATCGAGCATGCCGAGGATGTCGGCCGAAGCGATGCGCGCAAGTTCGTGTCGCCGCAGCGAGCGGGCCGCGGCAACAGCACGATTGGGATCACTGTGTCGGCCGGAGGCGGTGAGGATTCCGCGAGCGACGTCCTCGGGCTTCGGCTCGACAAGGCGCGGTCCACTCGGCGAATCCGCGAACAAGCGAATCACGTCGGGAGCCTTGATGAGCAGGTCGGGTAGGTACGCCGACGAGCCCAGCACGGTCATCAGACGCTCGGCCACCGCAGCCTCGTCGCGGAGCAGGCGCAGGAACCACGTCTGGTCGACGAGCGCGTCCGAGAGCCTGCGGTAAGCGAGCAGACCTGCATCGGGATCCGGTGTGTCCGCGAGTGATTCGAGCAGAGTCGGCAACAGGAGCGCTTGAATGCGACCCTTGCGTGAAGCGCCACTCGTCAGTGCAGTCAGATGCCCGAGAGCATGCTCGGGTGCCGTGTAACCCAGAGCGGCCAACTGCCGAACCGCGGCTTCTGGTCCCAGGACCAGCGCTTCCTTGTCCATCCGCGCCACCGATTCGAGAAGCGGGCGGTAGAACAACTTGGCGTGCAGGCGGCGAATCCGATGCGAATTCCGCTTGATCTCGGCGCGCAGGACTCCCAGGGAATCCAGCCGACCGTCTGGCCGCATGTGCGCGGCGCGGGCCAGCCAACGCAGCGCTTCCTCGTCGTCCGGCGGCGGCAGGGTGTGTGTGCGCTTGAGCTTCTGCAACTGCAGACGGTGCTCGAGCAGGCGCAGGAATTCGTACGACGCAGTCAGGTTGGCGGCGTCGTCGCGGCCGACGTATCCACCCGCCGCCAATGCGGTCAGTGCATCGACCGTGCTCTGGACATGCAACGAACTGTCGGCGCGCCCGTGCACCAATTGCAGGAGTTGGACGGCAAATTCGACGTCGCGCAAACTTCCGCGGCCGAGTTTGAGTTCACGCTCACGCAGTTCGGGGGGAACCATTTCCTCGACGCGTCGACGCATGGCCTGGACTTCGGGGACGAAGTCCTCGCGCTCGGAGGCGATCCACACCATCGGGCTCATCGCCTCGGAGTACTGGCGACCGAGCTCCATGTCGCCGGTCATCGGACGAGCCTTGAGCAGTGCCTGGAACTCCCAGGTCTTGGCCCAGCGCTTGTAGTACGTGATGTGGGATTCGAGGGAGCGAACCAGTTCTCCGCGCTTGCCTTCGGGGCGCAGCGCAGCATCGACCTCGAAGAATGCGGAAGTACCGATACGCATCATCTCGCCGGCAACGCGGCTGGCCGTCGCATCGGCCGGTTCGGCGACGAACACGACGTCCACGTCGGAGACGTAGTTCAGCTCGCGCGCACCACATTTGCCCATGGCGATCACGGCGAGCCGGATCGGACAACTTCCCTCGGGGCACACCGTTGCGATAGCCACCGCCAGTGCGGCGGTCAGGGCAGCGTCCGCGAGATCGGAAAGCTGGTGACCCACAGTCTGATACGGCACTACTGGTTCGTTCTCGACGGTCGCCGCAAGATCAGCCGCAGCCAGCAGCATCAGCTGGTCCTTGTAGCTCTTGCGCAGAGCAACAACAGCTTCCGGCCCGGTCAGGGTTGCGCGGTAGGTCAGTGAGCCTTCGGTAGCGCCCTCGTCGAGGGTGGCGCCCACGGCCTCGAGCAATGCTGCGGTGGCCTCGTCCTTGGTCGGCAGAGCGGTTCCGTCGAGCAGTTTCCAGCCGATCGGATCCGCGGCCAGGTGATCGCCGAAGGCCGACGACGCACCCACGAGTGCGAACAAGCGGCCTCGCAGGCTTTTGTCCTTGCGCAATGCCTGATCGAGTTCGCGCCACCCGTCGTCGAGCCCGTCCTTGATCCGCACAAGGGTGCGCAGAGCGAGGTCGGCATTCGCGGCACGCGAAAGCGACCACAAGAGTTCGATGCTCTCGGCGTCGACCCAACCGAGCTGACGCAACTCGTCGGCAGCGGTGGGCTCGACCAGCCCGAGTCGACCCGGTCCTGGAACTGCTGATCTCGCAGCGGGCGGTTTCACCGTCACAGACCGAGGTAGGTCTTGAGCTCGAACGGCGTCACGTGGCTGCGGTATTCCTCCCACTCACGACGCTTGTTGCGCAGGAAGAAATCGAAGACGTGTTCGCCGAGTGCTTCGGCCACCAGTTCCGACTTCTCCATCTCGCGCAGAGCGCTGTCCAAGTTGCTCGGCAGTTCCTTGTAGCCCATGGCGCGGCGCTCGGCGGAGGTCAACGACCACACGTCGTCTTCTGCCTCGGGCGGCAAGGTGTAGCCCTTCTCGATGCCGCGAAGACCGGCAGCAAGCAGGACCGCGAAAGTCAGGTACGGGTTGCAGGCCGAGTCTGGGCTTCGGATCTCGACGCGGCGCGAGGACGCCTTGTTGGGCGTGTACATCGGGACGCGAATGAGAGCCGATCGGTTGGACGGGCCCCACGACGCAGCAGTGGGTGCCTCTCCCCCGTGGACGAGTCGCTTGTACGAGTTGACCCACTGGTTCGTGACCGCACTGATCTCGTTGGCGTGCTCGAGGATGCCGGCGATGAACGCCTTGCCGGTCTCGGAGAGCTGCATCGGATCGTCAGGATTGTGGAAGGCGTTCGTGTCGCCCTCGAACAGGCTCATGTGGGTGTGCATCGCGGAGCCGGCCTGATCACTGAACGGCTTGGGCATGAAGCTCGCCCGGACGCCTTCACCGATCGCGACCTCCTTCACGACGTATCGGAACGTCATGACGTTGTCGGCCATCGAGAGCGCGTCGGCGTAGCGCAGATCGATCTCCTGCTGACCCGGCGCGGCCTCGTGGTGGCTGAACTCGACCGAGATGCCCATCGACTCGAGTGCGTCGATGGCGTGGCGGCGGAAATTCGGAGCCGAATCGTGCACGGCCTGGTCGAAGTATCCGCCCGAGTCGGCCGGGATCGGCGGAGTGCCGTCGATCGGGCCGTTCTCCAGAAGGAAGAACTCGATTTCCGGGTGGACGTAGCAGCTGAAGCCCAAGTCGCTGGCCTTGCTCAACTGGCGACGCAGTACGTGGCGCGGATCGGCCCACGACGGCGAACCGTCGGGCATCGTGATGTCGCAGAACATGCGCGCGGAATGTTGCGCACCGTCCTTGTGGGCCCACGGCAGGATCTGGAATGTCGAGGCGTCGGGCCGAGCGACGGTGTCGGCTTCGGAGACTCGAGAGAATCCCTCGATGGCGGAACCGTCGAATCCGATTCCCTCCTCGAAGGCGCCTTCGAGTTCGGCGGGGGCGATCGCCACCGATTTGAGGTACCCGAGAACATCGGTGAACCACAAGCGGACAAACCGAATGTCGCGCTCTTCCAGGGTACGAAGCACGAATTCTTTTTGGCGATCCATGCACGCGAGACTAAGCAAGCCACGTTAAATCTGTGTTACATCAGTGGTCCCGGTTAACAGAGTGATTGGTCACCATCGAATAGGCGCAGCGTACGGCGTCGCGCTGGTTAACATGTCAGACCCTCTTCCGGTGCCTTCAAGTAAACGAAGTAGTCGACGACGGCATCGTCGACGCAGGAGTTTCCGTCCAGAACCACCGTGTGTTGGGTTCCGTCGAACGTGATCAGGGCAGCGCCCAACTGCTTGGCGAGATCCACTCCGGCTTGATACGGCGTTGCCGGATCCTGCGTCGTGGAGACGACGACCAACTGAGGCAGGCCGGCATCGGCGAGCGCCTGGGGGTCGAGCGCGTGGGGGCTGCCGGTAGCCGGAACGGGCCAGAACGCGCACAGGTCGAGCGGCGCTTGACCCGTCCCGCGGCCGTCGTCGAGGAACGGCGCCGCCTCGCGGTACCGAGTGTCGGATTCGCCGGCCTCGGCGCGGTCGGTGGTTGCCGGATCGTCCACGCAGCGAATGGCGTTGAACGCGTCGTTGATGTTGGAGTAGCTGCCGTCATCCTCACGGCCTTCGTACATGTCGGCGAGATTGAGCAGCGAGTCGCCGCGTCCGTCGGCCAGACTCGACAGACCCCCACGCAGCGGCGTCCACAACTGTGGCGAATACAGAGCCTGCTGCACGCCCGTGATCGCGTCTGAATAACTCAGCCCGCGCGGATC
Organism: Rhodococcus sp. P4_E4; assembly: GCF_056401575.1. Lineage (NCBI taxonomy): Bacteria > Bacillati > Actinomycetota > Actinomycetes > Mycobacteriales > Nocardiaceae > Rhodococcus > Rhodococcus sp. P4_E4. Next base: position 175,105 of record NZ_JBFUJB010000006.1, read on the forward strand.
GGTGGTCTGTGCCGGCTTCTCGATCAACGGATCGACGAGTGCCTGAAAGCGTGCCTGCGCCTGCGCCGGATCATCACCCAGCGGGCAATCAGTTCGCGAGACACAGTCGGCGACAAAGGCGTCGAACGCGCCTTGGAAGCCCTGCCCCTGCAAGACCACTTCGTCGACCGGATCCTGCTCGGGGTCGAGCGCGCCGTCGAGGACCATCGCTCGGACGTTCTGCGGAAAGGTTTCCGCGTACGTGGATCCGAGCCGGGTCCCGTACGAGAACCCGAGGTAGTTCATCTTCGGATCGCCGAGAACGCCCCGAATGACGTCCATATCTCGCACCACCTCGTAGGTACCGACATGAGCGAGGAACTCCGTACCGGTCCGCTCAGCGCACTTGGCGGCGTAGTCCTTGCTGTCCGCCTCGGCGAGAGCGATGCCCTCCGGCGTCATGTCGACGTTGACCTCCGCACGCTCCGCGTCGGTCTCCTCCGGCGTCAAACACCGAACCTGCGGGGTCGATGCCCCGATCCCCCGCGGATCGAAGCCGATCATGTCGAAACGTTCCTGCAGTTCGGTGCCCGAACCCGATGTCGCCATCGACAGCCCGGACCCACCCGGCCCGCCGGGGTTCAGCAACAGTGAGCCGATGCGGTCGCCAGTTGCCTTCGAACGCGAGATCACCACCTTCGCGGTGTCGCCGTTCGGATTCGCGTAGTCGACGGGAACGCTCACCTCGGCGCAGTCGACCCCACGCCCCAGCGGGGCAGTTCCTTCTTCGACAAATTGGTCGCACGAACCCCAGTCGAGCGTCTGCTCGTAGAATTTCTCGAGGCCGGACGGCACCGCGGACGCGGCAGAACCAGCAGGTTCCACTGATTCGGGCGTGCCTTCCGAACTGGTGCAACCGACAACCAACACGAGCACTGCTGCGCTTCCGGCGAGGGCACCGGAGAGGCGAACGAACTTCGACATGCCATTGATGGTGCCAGGAAACCTCGGTAGCCAGCGGTTCGCCTCGGTTCGGCACCTAACTGACAGGCGCGCGGTGATGTGACCCATTGCACCCCGTCAACTATTCGTGTCGGCGATGTCCGGTGGCAGACTGAACACGTCATCACCCACACCCGGGGACCCGAAGGCGATCAACGCTCAGGGCCTCGAGGCCAGAAAGGGACAACGATGTCCGAAACACCTCTCTATGGTTCTGTACCCACTGCAAGCTCTACCGATGCACCGAAGCGTAAGACGCGCATTCACCACCTCGCCGAGATGAAGCAGAACGGCGAACGCTGGTCGATGCTCACCGCTTACGACTACTCCACGGCACGCATCTTCGAAGACGCAGGCATCCCGGTGCTGCTGGTCGGCGACTCTGCCGCCAACGTCGTCTACGGCTACGACACCACCGTGCCGATCACCGTCGACGAACTGCTCCCGCTCGTGCGTGGCGTGGTTCGCGGCGCCCCGCACGCACTCGTCGTCGCCGACCTCCCCTTCGGCACCTACGAGGGTTCCGCCGAGCAGGCCCTTGCGACTGCGACACGGTTCATGAAGGAAGGCCTCGCGCACGCCGTCAAACTCGAGGGCGGCGAGCGGATGAGCAAGCAGATCGCGGCTATCACCTCGGCCGGCATCCCCGTCATGGCTCACGTCGGATTCACCCCGCAGAGCGTGAACTCGCTCGGCGGATTCCGCGTCCAGGGTCGCGGCGACGCGGCCGAGCAGCTTGTGGCGGACGCCATTGCAGTCCAGGAAGCCGGGGCGTTCTCCGTCGTCATGGAAATGGTTCCGGCCGAGATTGCGGGCCAGGTCAGCCGCAAACTCACCATCCCCACCGTCGGCATCGGGGCCGGTTCCGAATGCGACGCTCAGGTACTCGTCTGGCAGGACATGGCGGGTTACACGAGCGGTAAGACAGCCAAGTTCGTCAAGCGTTTCGGTAACGTCGGTGACGAACTGCGTTCCGCAGCCGCCGCCTATGCATCAGAAGTTCGCACTGGCGCTTTCCCGGCCGCAGAACACAGTTTCTGATCCGAGACCGGCGAACGCCGCCTGTCTCTCAACCAGCCAGGGGTGCGTTCAATGATCGGTAACCGTCGAAGTTCTACTGCCGCAGCTGTAGTCGGCGCGGCAGCTCTCGTCACGGTGCTGAGCGGATGCGCGGGAGGGTCCACCAACTCTCCCGCGCCCAGCAGCACTACGCCCGCGAGTTCCACCAAGACGGCGCCGGCAACAACCTCCGCGTCCGGTTCGACGTTCACCGACGCTCAGGTCCAGCAGTTGTGTTCGGATATGGAAGGGCAGCTGCAGAACTGGCGGACCGTCACCCCGACGCTCGGCAAGGGCGGACTGAACACGATCGTCATCACGTGGGCGACGCAGAACGGCATCAACCTGCTCGATCTCGCCCAGAACCGCGAAAGCATCGATGCGGCAACCTCGGCCGCGTGCCCGGACGTCCGGGGCGGCGCGATTTCCGCACTCGAGATCCCCGATCTCGCCTCCGGGCTGGTGGGCTTCTGATGAGCGAAACGTCAGCACCGCCGTCGGCTCTGCGGAGTCTCTATCCCCCGATCGAACCCTTTGCCACCGGCTTCCTCGACGTCGGTGACGGCCAGAGCATGTACTGGGAAGTCAGCGGAAATCCGGACGGCAAGCCGGTGGTGTTCCTGCACGGTGGCCCCGGTGGCGGTGCACAACCGGCGGTACGCCAGTTCTTCGATCCGGCCGCATACCGCATCGTTCTACTCGACCAGCGCGGCTGCGGGCGATCCACCCCGCACGTTGCCGACGGCGCCGACCTGTCGGTGAACACCACGGACAAGCTGTTGGCGGACATCGAAGCCCTGCGCGAACATCTCTCGATCGACAAGTGGATGGTATTCGGGGGGTCCTGGGGTTCCACGCTTTCCATCGCCTACGCCGAAACGTTTCCCACGCGCGTCACGGAACTGGTTCTGCGCGGGATCTTTCTCCTGCGTCGTAGCGAGATCGACTGGTACTACAACGGCGGCGCGGGAAACATCTTCCCGGAGCGCTGGGACAAATTCCTCGAACCGGTACCCGAGGCGCAGCGCGGCGAAGACCTCGTCGCGGTCTATCACCAACTGCTCCATTCCGAAGACCCCGACGTCGCGGCCCGGGCAGCGATCGCCTGGTCGGCTTGGGAAGGATCGACGAGCTACCTGTACCCCCAGGCGGACAAGATCGAACAGAACTCCGAGACCAGGTTCGCCTTGGCCTTCGCTCGTATCGAGAACCACTACTTCGTCAACGGCGGATTCTTCGACGAGGGTCAGCTCCTACGCAAAAGCTCCGCCCTGCACGGCATTCCGGGGACGATCGTCCAGGGCCGCTACGACGTCGTCTGCCCCGCCACCAGCGCCTGGGCGCTGCACAAGGCGTGGCCCGAATCCAAGCTCGTGATCGTCGACGACGCGGGACACTCCGCGATGGAGCCCGGCATCGCACATCACTTGGTGGAAGCCACCGATTCGTACCGGTAGCGCCCTACGCCGGGAACGTGAATTCCACCGTCCGTTTGACCGTGTCGACGGCGGTGAGTCGCACCTTTGCGCGCTCACCGTCATCGGGCGTTCCGACGCATTTCGCAATCACTGCGACCGACGGGACAAACACTTCCGCCGAGCGCTTTCCGTCCTTGGCGCGCATCACCACCGCGTCGAAGACCTCGCCGACCCGGCCGTCGAGCAGCGTGGACTCGGTGAGATCGATGCACGCGCGGTCGACCTTGTTCGCCAGTGAGTCGGACCCACTCATGATGACGGGCAACTCGGGAAGGGCGGTGCGCACCCATTCCGGTACCGGCGTAGCAGCTGTGATCGCCAGACACACCTCGGTGCTGAAGCGATCGGACAGCCGGCGCAGTGGAGCCGTCACATGAGCGTAGGGCGCTCCGATCCCCGCATGCACCGTCAACTCCGGTAGCTGGCCGTCGAAGGCCGTGTAGTCTGCGCCGCGCAGCAACGACGGCGCAACTGACATCAGCGCCATCGTCGACGGCTCGTTGGAATCGAGTCCGGCAAGAATCTGCCCGACGCTTCGACCCTCCGGCCACGTGATACCCAGCGCCACTGCAGTTCTCCGCAGGGTGCGAACCGCGGACTCCTCGGCCGGCGGCAGCGTGCGAAGCAGCCCGATACCTGCGTCGATCATCATGCGGCCGGCACACATCCCGGTCAGCAGCGACACTTCTGCGTTCCAGTCGTCCGCTTCGGTGCGTGGCTCGAGCTCGATCCGCCAGCGAGCCGAGGACTCGTCCTCTGGCTGATCCCGAACCACTGACTGCTCGGGCAATTTCAGCTCGATGGCGCCCCTGGCAACCGCCGAGGCACTGCGCAATCGTCCGAATTCCGGTAGTGCGGCGATCGACGGATGCAAGGTGCCCGCGTCGGCGTCACGTTGCACGGTCGAATAATCCAGACGCGCCACCGATTTCACCAGAGCGCGTCTCACCTGCCATGACGTGGGCTCGGCCTGGGCGTCCAACTCGATACGCCACAGTGCGGCGGGGCGAACCACGTCCGGCAGCAGACTCGCCGATCCCTCCGACAACGCCCGAGGATGCAGCGGAACGGAACCGTCCGGGAGATAGAAGGTTTGGCCACGCTTGCGGGTTTCGACGTCGAGCGCACCGCCCGGCGTCACCACCGCCGCGACGTCGGCGATCGCGTAGTGCACGACGTACCCGATCGAGGTCTTCTCGATGTGCACTGCCTGGTCGAGGTCCATCGATCCGGGAGGGTCGATGGTCACGAAGGCGATACCCGTTTCGTCGACACGCCCGGCACCGAAACGATCCACGGCATTCTCGGCCTCGGCCTGCGCCGCGGCCGAGAATGCTCCCGGCAAGTCGAACTCCGCCCGAACCACTCCGAAGTCGATTCCCTGCACCATCATTCGACTTGCGGGCACGCATCCTCCATGATCGGTTCGGGCCGGTGTAGCTGCTGTACCGGTCCCAGTTGTTCGAGTCCCAGTTGTTCCAAGTCTCAGTTGTTCCAAGTCTCAGTTGTTCCAGTCTTCGTCTGCCCGATCGGCGGCTTTGTTGCGTTCGGCAGCGATCTTCAATGCATGCTCGGCAGAGTCCCGATCAGGGTACGGCCCCATCCTCGTCAACGAGGACGCGCCCTTTCCCTGCGTGACGGAACCGTCGGACACGTCGAAGTACCAGAGTCGATCTTCATCAGTCATATCCACAGTGTGACATCAGAGTGAGATAGAAGCTTGTAGATCGCTGTGAGACTGATATTCTTTCTACTTGGCCTGGCAGGTGAGAACCGGACATTCGAACGGTGAGTTCTGCTTGAATGCCCAACACAAGCTACGAACAGAAAATGGAGTGCGCATGTCCGCAATTCTTTACGATTACCTCCTCCCGCTCATGGGCCATGACGCGGCAACGTACTGGGCTACGCTGCTGGTCATCAAGCCTGTCTGACAGCTTTTCGAACAAAAGAAGACCCCCACCGATCCGGTGGGGGTCTTCTTTTTCTCACTGTGCAGATCACGGGCGGACGAGTCGGCGTGTAAGCCGGATCCTGTCCTGCGGCACCGAAGTGCCGAGTGGCGACCATCCATCTGGGCACACCGTCGCCGGGTGCCTCGAGCGGTTCACCCGCAGGCTCGGGCGAGCAGCCCTCGAACACCTGCGCAGCCGCACCGCGAGCGATGCGACCTTCAACCTTGCTCCGGGCGGGGTTTACCTAGCCACCCCGGTCACCCGAGGTGCTGGTGCGCTCTTACCGCACCGTTTCACCCTTACCTGCCTCGAAAGGCAGGCGGTCTGTTTTCTGTGGCACTGTCCCGCGAGTTGCCTCGGGTTGCCGTTAACAACCGCCCTGCTCTGTGGAGTCCGGACTTTCCTCGGCCCCAGGCCTGTGCGTGGTACACGCTGGTTCCAGAAGCCGCGGCCGCCCGGCCAACTCGTCCGCCCCCGTATGCTACCGGGCGCCTGTCGGTGGCCGGCACTATGGTCACCTTATGACTCGGTACGTGGCCCTGCTACGCGGTATCAACGTGGGCGGCATCAACATCAAGATGGCGGACCTCGCGAGAGTCTTCGGCGACCTCGGATTCCAAGGCGTGAAAACCGTCCTGGCCTCGGGCAACGTTCTGTTCGACAGTCCGAGCACCGACATCTCGTCGCTGAAGAAACAGATCGAATCCGCCCTCGCCCGCGAGTTCGGCTACGAGGCTTGGGTATTCGTCCTCGACATTCCGACACTGCAAGCGATCGTGGACAACTACCCGTTCGACCGAGAACGCGAGGGTTGGCATGCTTACGCGATGGTTGCCTCCGAGCCGGAAATCCTCGAGGAATTGAGTGCTGCGGCAGCGCAACTCGATGCCTCGGTCGAACGCGTGGTGGCCGGCGACGGAGTCCTGTACTGGGAGGTCGAGAAGGGGCAGACCGTCAAGAGCGCGTTCGGCAGGAACACCGGAAAACCGAAGTTCAAGGCGTTCACCACAACCCGAAACCTGAACACGCTCTACAAACTGCTCAAATGACGCTTGCCCCGACACGGAGCACCAGCGCGTGACTCTTCTACCGATCCTGCTCGTCGCCGTCGTCCTCGTCTTCGCGATAGTGCGTCCACGTGGGCTTCCCGAGATCGTCATCGCCGGGCCGGCAGCTGTCGTCGTTCTCCTGACCGGTGTCGTCACTCTCGACGAAGCCCGCGAAGAACTGACGAGCATGGCACCCACCGTCGTCTTCCTGGTTGCCGTGCTGGTTCTCGCTCATGCCGCGGACGCTCTCGGCGTCTTTCGCTGGGTCAGCCAGATCCTGCAGCAAAAATCCCTCGCCGATCCGCACCGGTTGCTGATTTACGTATTCGGCGCGGCTGCCCTGACCACGGCGGTCCTGAGCCTCGACGCCACCGTCGTACTTCTGACACCCGCAGTGATCGCCGCCGCACGATCCATCGGAGCAAGTCCGCGGCCCCATTCGTATGCCAGTGCGCACCTGTCGAACTCGGCGTCGACGCTCCTGCCTGTGTCGAACCTGACCAACCTCATCGCTTTTGCTGCAACAGGTTTGACGTTCTTGCACTTCACCGCGTTGATGGCGTTGCCGTGGGTCGTGACGATCGCTGTCGAATATCTGATCTTCCGACTGTTCTTCCGTTCCGAACTCGTCCGCTCGGAAAACACAGAGCCACCGGCAAGTAAAACTTCCTCGCCTGCGCCGAGTCTGCCGCTGGCGGTGATCGGACTGACGCTGGTCGGTTTCGCGGTTTCGGGTTTCTTCGGGATCGAACCCGCCTGGATCGCTGTGGTGGGTGCGAGTGTTCTGGGAGCGATCGCTCTGGCTCGGCACCGTACGACCGCCGCCAAGATGCTCTACGCTGCCGACCTCTGGTTCTGCGCGTTCGTCCTGGTTCTCGGGATCATCGTCGCCGGAGTCGCGAACGGGCCGGTGGGAGAATGGATTGCGCAGATCCTGCCAGGCGACACCAGCTACGGATCACTGCTATTCGTCGCCGTGGTCGCTGCGCTCGCGTCCAACCTCGTCAATAACCTGCCGGCAACCTTGCTGATGATCGCGGCGCTCGGGACGGGAGCACCTCCAGGCCTGGTGCTCGCGATGTTGATCGGCGTCAACCTCGGGCCCAACCTCACCTACGTGGGCTCTCTCGCGACAATGCTCTGGCGACGAGTTGCCACCAGCGCGGGCGCACCGCCCACGCTGGCGACGTTCACTCTGCTCGGGGTCATCACGACGCCACTGACGCTGCTCGCCGCCGTGAGCGCCCTGTGGTTGGTGATCTGATCAACGGATGATCAGCAGTCGGGGCATTTTCAGCGAAGATGTGACGTGTCGTTGACCAACCGGACCGAGGCTCCCCCGTCTGGATAGAACTCGGTGATACTCAGCGACGCCAGATCCAGATGCAACCGGTACAGCAACGACGGCCCGGCATCGAGGGCCAGTTGCACCAACGTCTTGATCGGGGTGACGTGAGAAACGACCAACAGCGTCGCGCCGCCGTAGGTCGAGATCAGGTCGTCGCGCGCGGCGACGACTCGTTCTCGTACCTCGTCGAAACTCTCGCCGCCGGGTGGGCGCACCGAAGTGTCCGAGAGCCATTCGCGATGCAGGTCCGGATCGCGCTCGGCTGCCTCGCGGAAGGTGAGTCCGTCCCAGTCGCCGAAATCGGTTTCGATCAAACCTTTGTGCTCGACGACGGGAAGACCGAGCACGCGGGCCGATGCCTCTGCCGTCTCACGGGTTCTGCCGAGGGGTGAGCAGACGATGGCGTCGATACCGCCGCGGTTCCCGAAGCGTGCAGCCGCGCCGGCGGCCTGCGCGCGGCCCAATTCCGTGAGCTCGGGATTGCCGCGTCCGGAGTAGCGGCGATCGACCGACATCGCCGTCTGTCCGTGACGTAGCAACAACATTCGTGTCGGCTTGCCGGTGGTGGCGATCCATCCCGGAGAGCCGGCGATCTGCGGTTCCGACGTCTCTTCTGACGGCGCGGCGGGTGCAGCTGGTGCGGGGGTCGCGGTTTCGATGCCGGCAGCAGCGTCCATCGCCTCGTTGGCAAGACGATCGGCATGAGAATTCTCGCCGCGCGGAATCCACGTGTAGGTCACTCGCGAGAACTGCGTCGCCAACTCGGCTGCGCGTCGCTGCAGCGGAATCATGTCCGGGTGCTTGACCTTCCAGCGCCCGGACATCTGCTCGACGACCAGCTTGGAGTCCATACGGACGTCGACCGTCGACGCTCCGAGTTCACCGGCAGCGGTCAACCCTGCGATCAGCCCGCGGTACTCGGCGACGTTGTTGGTCGCAATTCCGATGCTTTCCTTGCGTTCGGCCAACACCGAGCGGGTGGAGTCGAAGACCACGGCGCCGTAGCCGGCCGGGCCAGGGTTGCCGCGTGATCCACCGTCGGCCTCGACGATGACCTGCGTGGGAGTCACAGACCGGACTCCTTGGTACGCACCATGATTGCATTGCACTCTGGGCAACGAACGACGACGTCGGCCGGTGTCGCGGCGATTCGGGAGATCTCGCCGCGGTCGATCTCGATCCGGCAAGCGCCACATCGGCGTGCCTGCAGAAGCGCCGCGCCCGGTCCGCCCAGGGTGCGCTGCTTCTCGTAGACAGCAAGGAAATCGGCGGGGAATTCACCGACAAGTCGTTCACGATCGGCGGCGCAACGCTCTTGCGCCTTGTCCAGATCGGCGACGGCGTCGTCGCGGCGACGCTTGGCGTCGATCAGCTCTTCTTCGGCCTGGGACAGCTGGGCACCGGCATGATCGTGATCGGCCTGCAACGCCTCACGCTGCTCCATCACTTCGAGCAACTCGTCCTCGAGGAGCCCCTGACGCCTGACCAGGCTGCCGAGTTCGTGTTCGAGTTCGGTGAGCTGCTTCGCCCCGACCGACCCACTCTGCAACAGAGTGCGGTCACGATCCTCGCGCTGACGAACCGCGTCGACCTCGCCTTCGAGCTTGCGAATGTCGCGATCAATGTCGTCGATCTGAATTTCGACGGCTACGGACGCATCTTTACGGCTGATTCGCTCGGCCTCGAGACGTTCGACTTCCTGCTGCTCGGGAAGCGCTCCGCGTCGGTGGGTGATCCGAGTGAGCTCAGCATCCACCCCGGCGAGGTCGAGAAGCTTGGATTGCACCTGTGGTTCGACGTTCACGCTGTATAACTCCTGCTGTAAGTCCGATGTCGGCAGTGCTCGCGAAGGACGGCTCTCGAAGAACTGCTCTTGAATTGTTCGTGCAACCGTACCTTGCAGAGCGCTGCACTAATGCGCACTCAAACACCACGGATCGGTGCGAATTGTCGAAACCCGGCTTTCCCACCCCGGATTGTCGGCAAACGCGGCGTCGAGCACCGATTTCGCCTGCGCACACCACGGGTATTCACTAGCCCAATGGGCGACGTCGACCAGTGCCGGGCCACCGGCACGAAGATGCTCGTCCGCGGGATGATGCCGCAGGTCCGCAGTGACGTAGACGTCGGCGCCCAGCGCCGCCACCACGTCCAGATACGAGTCGCCGGAACCGCCGCACACCGCCACGGTACGAACGGTCGCGTCCGGATCTCCGGCAGCGCGAACACCCCACTCGGTCGAGGGCAGTGAGCGCGCCACTCGCGCCGTGAACTCTCGCAATGTTTCGGGGTGCTCGAGCTCACCCACCCGCCCCAGACCGAGCGAACTGGGGAACGCTGCGAGTTCGAAGACATCGAAGGCTGGTTCCTCGTACGGGTGGGCGGCACGCAATGCGCCCAACACCGCACTTCGCTTTCCGCGTGGGGCAATCACTTCCACACGATCCTCGCGAACCTGCTCCACAGCGCCGACAGTCCCGATCGTCGGATTCGCACCGTCGGCTGGCAAGAACTGACCCGTACCGGTGACCGTCCAACTGCACTGGCTGTAGTCACCGATCCGCCCAGCCCCTGCCTCGAAAAGTGCATCCTGCACGGCCGATGCATTCTCCACCGGAACCATGACGACCCACTTGTCGAGCGGCTGCGTCGGCTTGGGTTCGATCGGGCGCAGCACGGTCAGGCCCAGGGCCTGCGCCAACGCGTCGGACACTCCGGGGTCGGCGGAGTCCGCATTGGTGTGCGCCGAGAACAGTGCGCACCCCGCCTTGATGAGCTTGTGGACCAACGCACCTTTGGGTGTGTGAGCACCGACGGTGTCCACCCCACGCAGCAGAAGTGGGTGGTGAACGACCAGAAGGTCGGCACCGGAGGCGATGGCGTCGTCGACCACTGCCTCGGTCGGATCCACCGCGAAAACCACTCTCGTCACCGCGTCCGCAGGATCGCCGCAGACCAGACCGACCGAATCCCACGATTCCGCCAGGGCGGGCGGATAAGCAGATTCCAGCACGGCTATGACGTCCGCAAGAATTGGGCCGCTCACAAGATCTCCTTCATCGCTTCGATCAGTACCGAGACCTGCTCGGCTGGACGGACGGCAACGCGCAACTGATCGGGCCCGAGTCCGGGAAAGGTGTCGCACCGGCGGACGGCGATACCGCGGGCACGCAGGTGCTCTCGCATCGAGGCGCCGTCGCGGACGTCGACGAGCACGAACGGCCCCGCAGCGGGTTCGTGCACGGCAATCCCGATCTCGGTCAGTCGCCGGGACATGTCTCGGCGGTCTGCGGCAATCGATTCGGCTTTGATCCTCGACTGCTCGACCGCGAACGGTTCGCAGCACGCCGTGATGGCCTCGATCTGCAGACTGCCCAATGGCCAGTGGGCTCGGCCCTGAGCCAGTCGAGCGAGAAGATCCGGAGAGCCGATCGCGTACCCACACCGCAATCCGGCGAGTGCCCACGTCTTGGTCAGGCTCCGAAGCACGAGTACATCCGCCGACTCGACACCTGCGATGCTCTCCGCTTCGCCGGGGATCGCGTCGCCGAATGCCTCGTCCACCACCAGGATCCGGCCCGGCCGACGCAATGCCAACACATCGGCCTTGGGGTGAAGCACGGACGTCGGATTGGTCGGATTGCCCAGAACGACAAGGTCCGCGGATTCTGGTACCTGCGCGGCCCGAAGCTCGAAAGGCGGCTCCAGAATCACCTGCGTCACCGGTACACCGGCCTCTCGCAGCGCCAGTTCCGGCTCGGTGAAGGACGGATGGATCAGCGCTGCCGACCGAGAGCCCAGGCGCGGCAGCATCGCGAATCCCTCGGCACCGCCCGAGAGCAACAACACCTCTTCGGGCCGGCGCCCGTGCCGCTGCGCGACGGTTTCGCGGGCTTTCAGTTCCGCTGCAGCCGACGGGTACGAACCGAGCGTCGACAGCCCTGCGGCCAGCCGATCCCGCAACCACTTCGGTGGGCCGGAGCCTTGAACGTTGACGGCAAAATCGAGTAACCCGGGCTCCGCTTCGACATCTCCGTGATGTCGCAAGCTCTCCAGGTCAACCGTTCCGGTACTCACCCGGTCAGCCTACGGTCGAGCACCGTGCGCGGACATCACCCCTGCCGTCCGGGACAATGAGTGCCGTGACGACACCACCCCTCGACCGTTTTCCTGTAGTTCTGTTCGATCTGGACGGAACCATCACCGATTCCGCTCCCGGCATTCACGGCGGCTTCCGACATGCGTTGGCAACTGTCGGCCATCCGGAGCCGACGGAAGCGATGTTGGCATCGGTGATCGGCCCGCCGATGGTCGATACCTTCAGGTCACTCGGCATGGCCCCGGCGGACGTGGATCGGGCGATCGCCGCGTACATCGAGCGTTACGACGCGACCGGGTGGCAGGAGAACTCGGTGTACGAGGGTATGGACGTCGTCCTGGGTAAGGCTCGCGCGAGCGGCACCCGACTGGCCGTCGCCACCTCGAAGTCGGAGCGATTCGCCATTCGCATCCTCGAGCATTTCGGCCTGGCCGAGCACTTCGAGTTCATCGGCGGCGCAAGTGACGACGGAACTCGTCGGGCGAAACCCGATGTGATCGCGCACTCGCTGACCTCACTCGGGATCACTCCCGTCCTCGCCGCCGACGGCGGAACCCCCGACGTGCTCATGATCGGCGATCGTGATCACGACGTGCTCGGCGCCGCGAAGTACGGCATCCCCACCGTCGTCGTCGAATGGGGCTACGGTTCCGCCGAGGAAGCGCGGCAAGCGTTTCGCTCCGTATCGTCGGCATCCGAACTGGGAGGACTTCTCGATGGCCGCCTCTGAACCACTCCACGTGACGTTTGTGTGCACCGGCAATATCTGCCGGTCACCAATGGCCGAAAAGATCTTGCTCGCGCATCTGGGCCGTGAAGGCCTCGCCGACCGGGTGCGTGTCAGCAGCGCCGGTACCGAGGGGTTTCACACCGGTAGCGAGGCCGACGAGCGGACCAACGTCGTGCTCCGAGCGGCCGGATATCCGACGGGCCACAGCGCCGCGCAGGTCAATGCAGATCATCTCGCCGCCGATCTTGTCGTCACCCTCGACACCGGGCACGAACGTGAGCTTGCTCATCTCGGCGTGCCCACCGAGCGTCGGCGCCTACTGCGATCGTTCGACCCCGAGGCGGACGGAGAATCGGTTCCGGACCCGTACTACGGGGATCAGGAGGACTTCGAACTGGTTCGAGACCAGATCGAAGCGGCCATTCCCGACATACTCGACTGGATCCGCGAGCGAGCCTGAATCCGGAGCAAAATTCACTCCCGTTCGGGCAACGGATACCGTGGACGTGTGCGAAGACTGAAATTCCTGTTGCGGCCCGGTTGGTTGGTACTGGCAGCTGTGGTCGGGCTCTTCGCCTACCTGTGCTTCACCGTGCTCGCTCCGTGGCAGCTCGGCAAGAACACGAAGACCGAGCACCGCAATGATCTGATCTCGAACTCGATCAACGCGGAGACCGTGCCGATCGGTGATGTCATCGCCGATTCGACGATCGCACCGGACGACGAATGGCGAAACATCACCGCGGCAGGTACCTATCTGCCCGACGCCGATATCCTCGTCCGCCTGCAGTCCATCGAGGGCGCGCCGTCGTACGAGATCCTGACGCCTTTCCGCCTCGACGACGGCCGCACGATCCTCGTCAATCGCGGATACGTTCGGCCGATCAACGGCGCCGAGGCACCGCCCATCGCTGCGCCGCCGACCGATCCGGTCACTCTCAACGGCCGTGTGCGCCTGTCGGAAGGCACTGCTCCCGGCCGAGTTCCGATGTTCGAGGACGGCGCGAAGCAGGTCTACTCCATCGACGCACAGCCGATCGGCGAGTTCATCGGAACGGACCTGATCGACGCGTACATCCAACTCGAACCCGACCAGCCCGGCGGTCTCGGCACGATCCCGCTCCCCCAACTCGACGCGGGCCCCTACCTCTCGTACGGGTTCCAATGGCTGGCGTTCGGCATCATGGCGCCGCTCGGACTGGCTTACTTCATTCGCGCCGAGTGGCGCGAACGTCGCAAGGAAAAGGCAGCTCAAGCAGCTGTGGACGGTTTCGCAGCCGACGACGCCGCTGCCGAGACGACCCCGGAAGCGGCAGTGTCCGCGCCTGCCGCACCCCCCGCCGAACCGGCTCGTACCTTCAGCCGTCGCAAGAAGCCGGAGCCGGAATCAGTGCCGCTCACGGCGCAAGAAGCCAAACTTGCCGATCGATACGGCAATACCCGCTGAAATACCCGCTGACACCACAGCTGCACTGATCTGCACCGCCGACGAAAGCCTCGCCGCGCGGCGCAGATCGTTCGGCGTCGGGACAGGCCCGCGGCCGAGGACGGGACGCATCTCCACCCCGTGCGCATACTCGGTCCGACCACCCAACGAAATGCCCAACGCCCCTGCCGCCGACGCTTCCGCGACGCCCGCATTGGGGCTTGGATGAGCCGCTGCGTCGCGTTTCCACGCTGCCAGTGATTCCTGAACCGAGCCGCCCACCACCGGTGCACACGCAGCCGTCAGCGCGCCGGTCAGCCGAGCCGGGACGATGTTGACCAGGTCGTCGAACCTCGCCGCAGCCCACCCGAATCTGAGGTACTTCTCGGAGCGGTAGCCGATCATCGCGTCGAGTGTGTTGGCAGCGCGGTAGACGAACAGACCTGGCACGCCCGCAATTGCGCCCCAGAACACTGCGCCGACGGTTGCATCCGAGGTGTTCTCGGCAACCGACTCCAGTGCTGCACGCGTGAGGCCCTCCTCGCCCAGCACCGAGGGATCGCGTCCGCAGAGTGAAGGAAGTAGCTCACGCGCTTTCGTCAGGTCGCCGTCGACCTGTGACGCCTCCAATCGAGCGGCCATGTCGATGCCGGTGCGTGCAAGCGACGTCCCGCCGAGCACGGCCCAGGTAGCTATCGCCGTCGTACCCGTGACGGCCACCCAACCGGCCCGGCGCGACGCTGTTTCGGCTGCGAGCCCAAGTCCTGCGGTGCCGGCCAAGAGCACGGCGACATGAAGTGTTCCGGCCGCGCGCGAGTCCCGGTAGGACATCTTCTGCAGCGCGATAGCCGCGGTTCCGAAGCCGGCGACCGGATGGAACCGCCCCGGATCGGCGAATGCCCGATCCGCAACGAAGCCGAGGAGAATCCCGGCAGCTCGCGCATTGAATCGAGATTGGGACGAGCGAACCGAAATTTGCACGAGCGTAGTTGTAGCAGCCACGCTCGTTCTCTGGCCAACCGTCACGTGTCTGCCCGAGCTGATCTCTAGCCGTCCCAGTCGATCGTCAGATAGATCAAGCGGTGCATTCGGTTGATCTCCCAAACGCGGGCAATCCCGGTCGCCAGTGCGTCGCTTTGGGAACGAACCCGGATCGTCTGCCCCGGGAACAACGCAACACTGAGACTGGGCATCTCGGCGATATGTATGTGCGGACGGGTGGGATGCACGCGCGTCGGGTCGACGGCTACTTCGATCACAGAACTGGACATGCGTCCAGGATGGCGTATTGCGGACAATTCGTTGCCGAAAATGAAAAAACCCCGATCTGCGTCGACATGCAGATCGGGGCTTGAATTCTTCGGTGGGCGCGGAGGGTTTCGAACCCCCGACCGCTGGTGTGTAAAACCAGAGCTCTACCACTGAGCTACACGCCCGAACTCCCGGTGAGACCCTCACCGGGAGTGCTCTAAGACTCTAGCGCGGCAAGCGCGTTTGCCCAAAGTCCGTGGTCACGGGCTTCTCCGGGGCCGTTCATCTCGGCAAAACGAATGACTCCGTCTTTGTCGATGACAAAGGTGCCACGATTCGCGAAGCCCAACTTGTCGTTGAACACCTCGTACTTCTGAGCGACTTCACCGTGCGGCCAGAAGTCCGACAGCAAGGGAAATGTGTATCCCTGCTCAGCTGACCAGATCTTGTGAGTCGGCGAAGCACCGACAGAAATCGCGAGAATGGCAGTGTCGTCGTTCTCGAACTTCGGAAGCTCGTCACGGACCTTGCAGAGTTCCCCCTGACAAGTCCCGGTGAAGGCCAACGGATAGAAGACCAGCAGAACATTCTTCTTACCGCGGAAATCTGCTAGCGAGACTTCCTGGTTGTTCTGGTCCTTCAAGGTGAAATCCGGTGCCTGGGCACCAACTTCGAGAGGCATGTGCAATTCCTTGGGAAAGTGCGGAAAGGGCCGGGTCAGCGCTTGTTGGCCGGACGAGCCTTCGGCTGAACCAGTCGACTTCCCGACCAGTCACCGAGGTTGGCTGCCGATGTCTGCGTCAAGCCGGCAGTCGGCGCCGATTCGGCGATCTCGCTGGGCTCGACATGTCCGTCGAGACCGGTCTTGGGAGTGAGAACCCACACGAAGCCTTCGTCGGCGAGGGGCCCGATGGCATCCATCAAGGCGTCCACCAGGTCACCGTCCTCGTCGCGCCACCACAGCAGCACGACGTCGATGACCTCGTCGGAATCCTCGTCGAGCATTTCCCCGCCGATGGTTTCCTCAACCGCGGCACGAATGCCGTCGTCGGTATCCTCATCCCAGCCCAGTTCCTGCACCACCATGTCAGTGGTAATCCCGAGTTTCTGAGCGTAGTTCTGGGCATCCGCCGCGGCGACCACGGTGGGGTCCTCCTTTTGTTGATGGTGTGTGGCGACCCCGCACACCTACCGTTTGACGATCAATTAGGGAAAGCGAACATGGTCTGAGGCGTTAGCGCAAGCCGACCACGCCGAAAACTTTCACCAAAGATCGTCTTCTGACACACGGCGAACCTTACGCCTGCGGATTACCGCAGGTCACAGGGATCCACATTCATCGAAGATCGACTTGCGAATCGAATTGCTCGTATCGCTGATCGAATTGATTTCATCCGCCGAATGATCACTCTCGATCACGACTGCAGATGAACGTAAGTTCGCGGCCAATTCGTCGAACAGTCCGGAAAGTTGCGCCGGAAGTTCACTCGCGACCGAGTCGAACCACGAGGCGGTGTCCCTGGCCGACGAAGCAGCAGCGCTTGCTTCGGCTCTCAGGTCGGTCTCACCATGATTTCCGGCGTCGACGTAGGCATTGAACGCGACCACGTCGTTTTTCGATCGAGAGACCGCTTCCTCACAGATCGCGAAAGCTGCCTCTGCCGCATCTGCCGCCGCTTTCGACGAGGACGCGGCGGCCATCGAAACACTCACCTCGGATTGGTATGCAGCCACGTGCGCTTCATTGGGTACTGCCGATCCGGTCACCGCCGCCGAACATCCCACGATCACCGACAGTCCCACTGCAATCGATCCGACCGAGACCCACGCCCCGACCCTGCCGTAATTGATTTCTTTGTTTATTTTTTCCCACCCCTTCATACGTTCCGATCGATCCCCCAAGCCTGTGACTACGGGGAACCATCACACCCCTGCGTCACGCCGAAAAACGCTACCCGAGAGTAACCAGAGGCGAGGTGTGCCGGACCGACCGGGATGGTGAAAGATGAGGTACGCGCCATATTCACGATGGAAGTGCGTCGGACCTAACAAGGCCTCGATCACCTATGTAAGGACGCCCCACCACGCGTCCCCAAACCAATGAGGAGCACACGTTGTCTGACCTGATCCAGGGTCCCGCGTCCGGGCAGAACGCCGATTCCGGCGCCGCCGGCGAGTCGGGTTCGCCCGCGTCGAACACGCCGGGGGGAACCGACGGTCGCGTTCGCGTCATTCGCGAAGGTGTTGCGTCGTACCTGCCGGACATCGATCCGGACGAGACCACCGAATGGCTCGAATCATTCGACGGACTTCTGGATCGATCCGGACCCACGCGTGCCCGCTACCTCATGCTCCGCATGCTCGAACGCGCCGGTGAGAAGCACGTCGCACTCCCCGCGCTCACCTCGACCGACTACGTCAACACGATTCCGACCGAAAACGAGCCGTGGTTCCCCGGCGACGAAGAGGTCGAGCGCCGCTATCGCGCCTGGATCCGTTGGAACGCCGCGATCATGGTCCACCGCGCGCAGCGACCGGGCGTCGGCGTCGGCGGTCACATCTCCACCTACGCATCCTCGGCAGCGTTGTACGAGGTCGGCTTCAACCACTTCTTCCGCGGCAAGGACCACCCGGGCGGTGGCGACCACATCTTCATCCAGGGTCACGCCTCCCCTGGCATCTACGCACGCGCCTTCCTCGAGGGCCGCATCCCCGCGGAACAGCTCGACGGATTCCGCCAGGAGAAGTCCCACGCCGACTTCGGCGGCGCACTGCCGTCCTACCCGCACCCACGGCTGCTTCCCGACTTCTGGGAGTTCCCGACGGTCTCGATGGGCCTCGGCCCGATGAACGCCATCTACCAGGCCCGGTTCAACCACTACCTCAACGACCGCGGCATCAAGGACACCACCGATCAGCACGTGTGGGCGTTCCTCGGCGACGGCGAAATGGACGAGCCCGAATCACGCGGCCTCGCTCACGTCGCGGCAACCGAAGGCCTCGACAACCTCACGTTCGTCGTGAACTGCAACCTCCAGCGCCTCGACGGCCCGGTCCGCGGCAACGGAAAGATCATCCAGGAACTGGAATCGTTCTTCCGCGGTGCCGGCTGGAACGTCATCAAGGTCGTCTGGGGTCGCGAGTGGGATGCGCTGCTGCACGCCGATCGCGACGGCGCACTCGTCAACCTGATGAACGTGACGCCGGACGGTGACTACCAGACGTACAAGGCCAACGACGGCGCGTTCGTGCGCGATCACTTCTTCGGACGTGACCCCCGCACCAAGGAACTGGTCAAGGACCTCACCGACCAGGAAATCTGGAACCTCAAGCGCGGTGGCCACGACTACCGCAAGGTCCACGCCGCCTACGCAGCGGCCATGGCACACAAGGGCCAGCCGACGGTCATCCTGGCGCACACCATCAAGGGCTACACCCTCGGTAAGCACTTCGAGGGCCGCAACGCCACACACCAGATGAAGAAGCTGACGCTGGACGATCTCAAGGCGTTCCGCGACATGCAGCACATCCCGATCTCGGATGCCGAGCTCGAGAAGGATCCGTACATGCCTCCGTACTACCACCCGGGCGCGGACGCTCCCGAGATCAAGTACATGCTCGACCGTCGCAAAGCACTCGGAGGGTTCCTGCCTTCCCGCAACACCGACGCTGCTCCGCTCAAGCTCCCCGAGGACAAGACGTACGACGTCATCCGCAAGGGCTCGGGCAAGCAGGAAGTCGCCACCACCATGGCGATCGTGCGCATCCTCAAGGAACTGTTGCGAGACAAGGAGATCGGCAAGCGGATCGTGCCGATCATTCCGGACGAGGCCCGTACGTTCGGTATGGACTCCTGGTTCCCGTCGCTGAAGATCTACAACCGCAACGGACAGCTCTACACCTCCGTCGACGCCGAACTCATGCTCGCCTACAAGGAGAGCCCGATCGGCCAGATCCTGCACGAGGGCATCAACGAGGCCGGTTCGACGGCATCGTTCACCGCAGTCGGCACGTCCTACGCCACCCACGGTGAACCGATGATTCCGCTGTACATCTTCTACTCGATGTTCGGTTTCCAGCGCACCGGCGACGGCCTGTGGGCGGCCGCCGACCAGATGGCTCGCGGATTCGTTCTCGGCGCGACCGCCGGTCGTACCACTCTGACCGGTGAAGGTCTCCAGCACGCCGACGGACACTCGCTGCTCCTGGCATCGACCAACCCGGCCGCTGTCACGTACGACGCCGCCTTCTCGTACGAGTTGGCGCACATCGTCAAGGACGGATTGCGCCGCATGTACGGCGGCACCGAGGGCGTCGACGGTTTCGGTGGCGAGAACATCTTCTACTACCTGACCATCTACAACGAGCCGTACGTTCAGCCGGCCGAGCCCGAAGGTCTCGACGTCGAGGGCTTGCTCAAGGGCATCTACCTCTACAAGACGTCCGAAGCAGCCGGCCCGAAGGCACAGATCCTCGTCTCCGGTGTCGCGATGCCCGAGGGTCTGCGTGCGCAGAAGCTGCTCGCCGACGAATGGGGCGTCTCGGCCGATGTCTGGTCGGTCACGTCCTGGGGTGAGCTGCGCCGCGAAGGCGTCGAATGCGAACGTCAGGCGCTGCTCAATCCATCCGAGGATGCTCCGGTTCCGTTCGTCACCACGGCGTTGTCCTCGGCCCAAGGCCCTGTCGTCGCGGCTTCGGACTGGATGCGGGCGGTCTCGGATCAGATCCGTCAGTGGGTTCCCGGCGACTACACCACGCTCGGCACGGACGGGTTCGGGTTCTCCGACACACGCACTGCAGCGCGTCGCTACTTCAATGTCGATGCCGAGTCCATCGTCGTTGCCGTGCTGATCGGTTTGGCGAAGGAAGGATCGATCGAGCGGTCGAAGGCCGTCGAAGCAGCGAGCCGATACCGCATCGACGACGTGAATGCTGCTCCCGAGCAGACCGGGGACACCGGTAGCGCCTAAGTCGTAGGGCAACAGTCCCAGCGATCGAAAACAGACCTACGCCCACCGCCGCGGGTGTCATCTCGACATCCGCTGCGGCGATGGGCGTAGGTTTTTCTCATGCCCGAACCTGATCCCGAGAAACCCGAAGAGGGCGTACGCCGCACTCGACCACAGTCGTCCGGGTTGCAGGCTGTACTCGCCCGCCGTCGTCAGGTTCGCGATCCACTTCCAGAAGCCTTGCTCCGCCGCGTCAAACAGTTCTCCGGTCGGCTCTCCACCGAGGCCGTGACCGTGATGGAGGAGCAGCTTCCGTTCTTCGACAGTCTCGACGCGTCGCAACGTGCCGACGTTCAACTCTTGGTGCAGACGTCGGTGGTGAATTTCCTGGAATGGCTGCGGCAACTCGACTCGGAGATCAGCTTCGGATACGAGTCGTTTCCGGTCATCCCTCAGGATCTTGCTCGACAGCTCACGCTGCGCCAGACCGTCGACATGGTCCGGGTGGCGATGGAGTTCTTCGAGAAATGGCTGCCGGCTCTCGCCCGCAACGATCAGCAGCTGATCGCGCTGACAGAAGCTGTCCTGCGCTACGGGCGTGAACTCGGTTTCGCAGCAGCGACGGTGTACGCAAGCGCCGCCGAGTCGCGGGGTGCCCTGGACACGCGACTGGAAGCGCTCGTCGTCGACGCCGTCGTGCAGGGAGACACCGGCTCGGACATGCTCTCCCGCGCAGCCACCTTGAACTGGGACGCCACGGCTCCGGCCACCGTCATCGTCGGGTCTCCCCCGCCGGACGAGCGGGTCTCGGTTGCCGGCACCGTCCACGCGACTGCCGCCGCGCACGGGCGCGCTGTTCTCGCCGTGGTGCAGGGTCCGCGACTGGTGATGATCGTCAGCGGCGAGCTGAGCAGTAAGACGGAAGGCAGCCAATTCCTTCAAGACCTGCTCATGAGTTTCGCCGACGAGCCGGTGGTGATCGGCCCGACAACGCCCTCGTTGAGCGCAGCACACTTCAGTGCGTCCGAAGCTCTCGCGGGAATCAAGGCCGTCGCCGGGTGGCGCGGCGCACCTCGTCCCGTTTTCGCGACTGAACTGCTCCCGGAACGGGCACTACTCGGAGACGACGCTGCCGTAAAGGCTCTTCGCGATTTCCTGGTCGCACCTTTAGCGGAATCCGGCACAGTCTTGACCGATACTTTAGACAGTTATCTCGACTGTGGAGGTGCGGTTGAGACTTGTGCACGTCTTCTGTTTGTTCATCCAAATACCGTTCGGTACCGCTTGAAGCGAATCGCGGAAGTTACCGGCCGGGATCCTACGAATCCACGCGACGCATACGTACTACGGATCGCCGCTACCGTGGGCCGATTGACACAAATCGATCTCAAATCGAACAATTCGGTTACTTCAGTCACATCTTTAACATCCGGACAAACAAACCTGTAACCCCCGAGCGTCCAATTTCGATGGCCGGGCGCGACGTGGGATTTTGTGGGAACCCTACAAAACACTTCGCCAGAGTTCATCGCGACCGACATCTCGCAGGTCACTCGCGGCGGTGTTCTCTTAATAAGTGATTTCGTTGCTCGCCCCGGGACAGGGCTCTCAGACACCCGGCATGCTCAGCCCATGGCTGGCACTGCCCGGAGCGCAAGACCGCCTCGAAGTGTGGTCGAAGGCAGCCGGCCTTGACCTCGTCCGACTCGGCACGACCGCGACTGCAGAAGAAATCACCGACACCTCGGTAACCCAGCCCCTCGTCGTTGCCGCTGCTCTGCTGGCGTACGAGGAAATCGAATCACGTGGGCTCCTCGGCGCCGACGTCATCGCTGCCGGCCATTCAGTGGGTGAACTTGCCGCTGCTGCGGTCGCCGGTGTTATTTCCGCTGACGACGCGGTCGCGCTTGCCGCCCTCCGCGGCGCCGAGATGGCCAAGGCTTGCGCGCTCGAGCCCACCGGCATGTCAGCCGTTCTCGGTGGCGACGAAGCCGAAGTGCTCGCACGACTCGAAGAACTCGGGTTGGAAGCGGCCAACCGCAATGCGGCCGGCCAGATCGTGGCTGCCGGACTGCTCACCGCGCTCGAAGAACTCGCAGCAAACGCACCCGAAAAGGCCCGAGTCCGCGCACTGCCCGTCGCCGGCGCTTTCCACACCCGATTCATGGCACCTGCACAGGATGCCGTCGCAGCTGCTGCCGCCAAGATCACCCCGTCCGATCCGACGCGCACGCTGCTTTCCAACTCGGATGGCGCCCCAGTCTCCTCGGGCGCCGACGCCCTCACCAAACTTGCCGCGCAGGTAACCCGCCCCGTTCGTTGGGACCTCTGCTCCGCGTCGTTGCGGACAGCAGAAGTCAGCGCGATCGTGGAACTCCCGCCGGCCGGAACCCTCGTCGGAATTGCCAAGCGCGAAATGCGTGGCACGCCGACGGTGGCCCTCAAGAACCCGGAGGATATCTCCGCACTGTCCGAGCTGACCTAGCTCGGACGCCCACCCGGCCGATCAGCCCGAACGGCGGCCGGACGTTTCACCCCACCTCAATCGATCAAGAAGGGAGCCACACCAGTGGCCCACACTCAGGAAGAAATCATCGCGGAACTCGGCCAGATCGTGGAGGAGGTCACCGGTATCGAGCCTTCCGAGGTCACCGTTGACAAGTCTTTCGTGGACGACCTCGATATCGACTCCCTGTCCATGGTCGAGATCGCTGTTCAGACCGAAGACAAGTACGGCGTGAAGGTCCCCGACGAGGATCTCGCAGGCCTGCGCACCGTCGGCGACATCGTCGCGTACATCCAGAAGCTCGAAGCCGAAGGCGCCGAAGCCAAGAACGCAGAGTGAGCCGACCGTGACTTCCGCTTCTACCCGCAAAGGGAAATTCCCCGACATCGTCGTCACGAGCCTCGCGACGTCGACCTCGGTGGCTGGTGATGTGGATGGCACGTGGAAGGCGCTACTCGCCGGCGAAAGCGGCATCGGAATCCTCGATGACCCGTTCATCGACGAGTTCGACCTTCCCATTCGCATCGGCGGGCACCTGAAGGTTTCACCAGACGAGGGCTTGTCCCGCGTCGAAATTCGACGGATGAGCTGGGTGGAACGCCTTGCCCTCACGTTGAGTCGCACGGTCTGGAGCAACGCCGGCAGCCCCGAAGTCGATCAGGACCGCCTCGCGGTTGTCATCGGCACCGGACTCGGCGGCGGCGACACGCTCATCGACGCCGTCGACAAACTCCGTGGCGGCGGATACCGCAAGGTGTCCCCGTTCTCGGTGCAGATGGTCATGCCCAACGGACCGGCCGCAACGGTCGGGCTCGAACTCGGGGCCCGAGGTGGCGTCATCACCCCGGTCTCGGCATGTTCGTCGGGATCCGAGGCAATTGCTCACGCTCACCGCATGCTTGTCATGGGTGACGCGGACATGGTTGTGGCTGGTGGAGTCGAGAGCTTCATCGACGCGGTTCCGATCGCGAGCTTCGCCATGATGCGTGCAATGAGCACCAACAACGACAATCCGACCGCAGCTTCACGTCCTTTCGACAAGGACCGTGACGGATTTGTCTTCGGCGAAGCCGGCGCACTGATGATCCTCGAAACCGAGGAACACGCAAAGGCACGCGGGGCCACCATTCATGCCCGCCTGCTCGGTTCCGGAATCACTTCGGACGGGTACCACATCGTGGCACCGCATCCGGAAGGCCTGGGCGCGGCGCGAGCCATGACCCGAGCAATCGAGATGGCCGGACTGACGAAGTCCGACATCAAGCACATCAACGCCCACGCCACTGCGACGCCGATCGGTGACATCGCAGAGGCAAAGGCAATCAACGCAGCGGTCGGCAATCACGCTGCGGTGTACGGCCCGAAATCCGCGCTGGGACACTCGATCGGCGCTGTCGGCGCCCTCGAATCAGTCCTCACGGTTCTGGCGGTGCGTGACGGGATCATCCCGCCCACGCTCAATGTTGACAGCCAGGATCCAGAAATCGATCTCGATGTCGTCAAGGGTGAACCCCGAACCGGCTCTTTCGATTTCGCACTGAACAACTCGTTCGGTTTCGGTGGGCACAATGTCGCGCTCGCCTTCGGTCGGGCCTAGCCCGAACCGCGGTTTGCACCTGTCCGCGGGTGTCGTTGCAACACAACGTTCGACCCCGGCACAACAGTGCCGCTCCACGCCCGTGACAAGTCGGGCGTGCTCGCTGCGTCCGGAAACATCGACGGCGTCCGCACCATCGCATATTGCTCCGATGCCACCGTCATGGGCGGCGCAATGGGCGTCGACGGTTGCAAACACCTCGTCAAAGCCATCGATACCGCCATCGAGGAAGAGTCCCCCATCGTGGGTCTCTGGCACTCCGGTGGCGCGCGTCTGGCTGAAGGCGTCGAAGCACTCCACGCAGTCGGACTGGTCTTCGAGGCCATGGTCCGTGCGTCGGGTCTCATACCTCAAATTTCCGTCGTGCTCGGCTTTGCCGCTGGTGGAGCCGCGTACGGTCCAGCCCTCACCGATGTCGTGATCATGGCGCCGGAAGGCCGAGTGTTCGTCACCGGCCCAGACGTAGTTCGCAGTGTCACCGGTGAACAGGTCGACATGGTGTCACTCGGCGGTCCGGACACACACACCAAGAAGTCGGGTGTCGCGCACATCGCCGCACACGACGAGGCCGACGCATTGCACCGCGCACGACGCCTGGTCTCGATGATGTGCGAGCAGGGCGAATTCGATCAGCGGGCAGCGGAACTCGGCGACAGCGATCTGCGCGCCATGATGCCTGCGTCCGCAAAACGTGCATACGACGTTCGTCCCATCGTTCACGAAATGCTCGACAACGTCGAAGGCGAGTCGAGCTTCGAAGAACTGCAAGGCAATTACGCGCGGAGCATCGTCACCGGTTTCGGCCGGATGGCCGGACGCACCGTTGGAGTCATCGCGAACAACCCACTGCGACTCGGCGGGTGCCTGAACTCCGAAAGTGCAGAGAAGGCCGCTCGATTCGTGCGACTGTGCAACGCATTCGGCGTGCCGCTCGTAGTCGTCGTCGATGTTCCCGGGTATCTGCCTGGGGTGTCGATGGAGTGGGAGGGCGTTGTCCGGCGCGGCGCGAAGTTACTTCACGCCTTCGCCGAGGCGACTGTCCCCCGCGTCACCGTCGTCACTCGAAAGATCTACGGCGGCGCCTACATCGCAATGAACTCGCGAGCACTCGGAGCCACGGCCGTTTTCGCCTGGCCCAACTCCGAAGTAGCCGTGATGGGCGCGAAGGCTGCTGTCGGCATCCTGCACAAGCGGGCTCTCGCTGCGGCACCGGACGACGAGCGTGAAGCATTGCACGACCGTCTCGCTGCCGAACACGAGGCGATCGCAGGCGGCGTCGACCGCGCTGTCGAAATCGGCGTCGTCGACGAGGAAATCGACCCGGCGAAGACTCGCAGCATCGTCACCGCTGCGCTCGCGTCTGCACCATCTGTCCGTGCGCGCCACAAGAACATTCCGCTCTGACAACCCTGGACAGCAAGGTGGGCCTCGCCGATACGGCGGGGCCCACCTTTGTCATTCAAGTCTTTGTCGTTCAATCCGCGAGAGCACTCAGGGTTCAGGATGGACCTCGGTCAGCTGACACGCCTTCGCAGCCATGTCACTTCGGCGCCTTCGCCTGAACTCCGGAAGGGTTCGAGTTCCTCGTCCCACGGTGCGCCTATCGCCCGATCGATCTCCGCGGCGATGTCTCCACCGGAATTCATGATGGACCGCAGTTTCATCTCCCCAACGACGACATCACCGTTCGCACTGGTGGATCCGCGCCACAAGCCCAGACCGGGCACATGGCTGTACCGTTCGCCGTCGACGCCGTGGCTCGGGTCCTCGGTGACCTCGAAGCGCAACATCGGCCACGCCCGTAGCGAATCGACCAGGCGGGCACAGGTTCCCACGGGACCTGTCCAGTCCGTCGTCGCACGCAGAAGTCCGTCGTAGGCAGGCTGTGAGGTCCATCTGAGCTTGGCAGGGCTGTCCAACGTGGCGGACAAAGCCCAATCCACGTGCGGGCACAGCGCCGCGGGCGACGAGTGGATGTAAACCACACCAGTCGTCACGTCCGCGAATTGATTCATTTCGCGCACTCGAGCCTCCTGCTTCGACGAGGGACGTCTTCCCCAACGACCTCTGTCGAGTTCGTGCAGCACGCTCGATTGAACAGTGTGCCTTGTGTTACCCGTGTTGCGCCAGTGGAAGGAGAGAAATTTGTGCTCTATCGCGAAACTTCACCGACTACGCCATCTGACAATTCAGTCCACAAAGGCTTGGCCCAATCACCGAAGTCGCGATCGGTAAGCACGACGCACGCGGTATCGATCGTGGGATCGACCCACAGGAACGTCCCGGACTGGCCGAAATGACCGAAAGTTGCGGCCGAGTTCTCGAGACCCGTCCAATGCGGACGCTTGTCGCCGCGAATTTCGAATCCGAGTCCCCAGTCGTTGGGGCGCTGAGAGCCGTAACCCGGAAGAATTCCGTTGAGCCCCGGGAACTGCACGGTTGTCGCCTCTGCGAACGTCTGCGTCGAGATCAGGGTCGGCGAGAGCAGTTCAGCCGCGAACTTGGCCAAGTCGTCTGCCGATGCCTGTGCACCGTGACCGGCAGGACCGACAAGAGTCGCGCTGGTCATCCCCAACGGCGCGAACACCGCCTCGGCAAGATAGTCGGCAAACTCGATCTCGGTCTCCCGGGAAACCAACTCGGCAAGCACCTCGAATCCCGCACTCGAGTAGATCCGCTTCGACGCCACCGGCGCCTGAACAACACGTTCGGCGAATGCCAACCCGGAAGCATGTGCGAGGAGATGACGAACGGTCGACCCCTCAGGCCCGGCCGGCCCATCCAACTCGACCGCCCCTTCCTCTGCCGCCACCAGAATCGCGTAGGCGCACAACAGTTTTGTCACCGAAGCCAGGGGGAAAACATGCGACTGGTCGCCGCTGAAACCACGAATGCGGTCGCCCTCACCCGGATTATTCCCGGAGAGGACGACCGCTGCCGCATTGTCGACCGGCCACTGCTGGATTACGTCGAGACTGTGAGTACTGGGCACCCGATCAGACTACTGGCACAAGAGTTGCGCTTTCGATCACCAGTCAGCTTCGGTGTAGCGGATGACGCCGCGGATGTTCTTGCCATCCAACATGTCCTGGTACCCGTCGTTCACGCCTTCGAGCGTGTAGGTCCGAGTGACCATGTCGTCAAGGTTCAGCTTGCCTGCCTTGTACATCGCGAGGAGGTTAGGCACGTCCTGGCGAGCGTTGCCACCGCCGAAAATGTTGCCCTGAAGGTCCTTCTGAAGCATCGACATCAGGAACAGGTTCAGCTTCACATCCATGTCCGTCAAGTGCCCCATTGCAGTGACAACACAACGACCAGCCTTTGCCGTCAGAATCATGGCTTCTTCGACGTACTCACCCTTCATTTCGCCGACGGTGATGATCGTCTTCTGCGCCATGCGTCCGTACGTGGCGTCGATGATCGGCTGAATGGCAGCGGCAGCGCTTTCGAAAGCGTGCGTTGCGCCGAACTTCAGAGCCTGCTCACGCTTCCACGGCACGGGGTCGATGGCAAAGATGTACCGAGCGCCCGATGCAACCGCACCCTGTAGCGCACTGATACCGACGCCGCCGACGCCCATGATCACAACGTCTTCGCCGGGCTTCACATCGGCGATGTGGGTTGCCGATCCCCAACCGGTCGGGACGCCGCAACCGACGAGTGCGGCAACCTCGAACGGAATGTCCTTGTCGATCTTCACCACTGACGACTGGTTCACCACCATGTAGGGCGAGAACGTCCCTAGCAGGCACATCGGGATCACGTTTTCGCCGCGAGCCTGGATCCGGTACGTGCCGTCGCTGATGGCTTGGCCGCTGAGGAGACCCATCCCGAGGTCACAAAGATTCTGATGTCCGGCCGAACACGCCGGACAGGTTCCACAAGCCGGAATGAAGGACAGAACGACGTGGTCGCCGACCTCCAGTCCCTTGACCTCCGGGCCGAGCTTGGTGATGACGCCCGAACCCTCGTGCCCGCCCATGACCGGGAACGACGGCATCGGAGTCGCGCCGGTGACGATGTGGTGATCGGAGTGGCACATTCCGGCCGCTTCCATGCGAATTTGAACTTCGCCGGCTACCGGCTCGCCGATCTCGATCTCCTCGACGGACCACTTCTCATTGAGGCCCCACAGGATTGCACCCTTGGTCTTCACGTCACTTCACCCTTTCATTCGCACACCCGCATCTATCTCTGTGACCATAGCCACAAATCCGCGAAATTGGAACGTGTTCTAACGAAAGATTTTGCACTGCAGGTCAGACGTCCAAATGACCTGGCACAACTTGCGTGGCAACGACGAAAGAATGACCCACTGAGTGGGACAGGCCACACGGGCACCCGAAAGTAGAGCCGCCCCGAAAGCATGCACCCATTCGACTCCACCTCCCACCAATCGGTCGGACACAGAGCAGCGGGTCTGAAACAGGCCTGGCCATGTTCTGGTGCATGCGAGGTTTGCCCCCTCAGGTTTTGAATGTGGTGTTCGCCGGCCGCGGGTGCTGCTGCGGGTCGATCGAGGGCGGCGGGATGAACCACGGTTTGCTGTCGACCCCGATGCGGATCACCCATTTCCCGACGAACCCGGATTTTCGGTGCATCAGCCGGTGATGTGAACGGCACAGTAGGACAAGGTTGTTCATCACGGTCGGGCCGCCGTTGGCCCAGTGCCGGATATGGTGCGCATCCGTCCAGGCCGGTACACATGTGCAGCCGGGGAACGCGCAACCTCTGTCGCGGGCGATCAACGCCACTCGCTGCTCCGCGGACACTAATCGTTTCCCGGGTTTCGCATCCAACGGAGCCCCGTGACCGTCGAGCAGCACCGTGGACAGGAAACAATCGCAGCCGAGAAGCCTGGTCTGCGATACCGACAGCGGTCCGAGCCACGGCATGTGCCCGACATCGAGATCCGACACAGCCACTCCACCACCATCGGGCGAGGGTGCGGCGGCGCAGTCCCGATGCTCAGCCAGATCACGGACGTTGATGTGCACGTTCACGTGCGGACGCTGGCCACCGTCGGTGCCGGTTTTGGCGCAGTCGAGGTAGCGGCGGATCAGTTCGGTGAACCCGTCCGCGGTCCGCTTCGCCGCCGACCGGGCATCGGGGGTTCCATCGGGTGCAGGGGTGGGCATCGTCAGATTCGACAACGCCGACAACAACATTTCGCCGGTGAGGGCGTCGAAATCACCGCGCACCACCACCCGACCGTTCAGTGTCGACGCGATCCGGAGCTCGTTCCGGTCGATATCTTCGGCGGGCGGAATCTCATCCGATTCGAAAATGCGCTCCAAGGTCGCGATGACGTTTCGCACTTTCGTGGTCGTGGCCTCCACTCCGGACGCGGCAGCCAGCAACAAATCGATACAGCGAGGGAGCGCTTCCTCCGGCATCCCCTTCGGTGGTGACTCGCAGAACGCCACGATCAACACGGCATGATCGAACGAGCAGTCCCCGCCATCGAACCGGGCCGCCACCGCGGGAAACGGCCGAAGTGCAGTACCCAGGGCGGCGATCTTCTTCCCGTCCCGAACCTGCACCATCGTGTTCGCCGCCAACCAGCACCCCACCCCGCGGCTGGCAATCACCTGATCATCCGGCCGCAACGACAACTCGTCCACCACCGCCACCCGCACAGCCTCGAGACGAAGAATCTCCACACTCGCCGACACCGCAGCAGCACGCAACTCAGAAGCCGTCAACCGCCACAGTCGTCCGCGCAACCCCACCGCAGAACCAGACACCACATCCGACAACAGAACACTCATTGAATCCCCCGATCCCCACCCCAGACAATACTCGAACACCCGTTCGAGTCAAGAGTTTCTCGAGTCAATCCACCGAGCGTCCCGGAATCACCACACCGCATTGATAGGCGAGAACCACCAGTTGCGCGCGGTCGCGGACATCCAGTTTCGTCATCGCCCGGTTCACATGGGTTTTTGCCGTGACCGCGCTGATCACCAATTCCGCGGCGATTTCGTCGTTGGACATCCCGAGGGCAACGAGGGTGACCACTTCGAGTTCGCGTGGTGTCAATTGACCGAAAATCCCGGAAGTCGAGTCGGCCCGCGACGGAGTGGAAAGGAATCGAGAAATCAACGCGCTGGTCGCAATCGGCGACAACAAAGAGTTCCCACCTGCGACCGTCCGAACAGCATCAAGTAGATCCTCAGCTCGGATTCCTTTGCCGATGAAGCCGCTCGCTCCCGCTCGGATCGCCTGTGCCACATGCTCATCCACTTCGAAGGTCGTCAGGATCAGTACGTGTACGTCGGACAAATCCGGATGATCGGCGATCATGGCGGTCGCTTCGACTCCGCTGGTGCCCGGCATGCGAATGTCCATCAGTACAACGTCGGGTCGGTGCTCGAGCGCCGCCTGGAATGCCTGCTCTCCGTCTGCCGCCTCGGCGACCACCTCCATGTCGTCTTCCGAACCGATCAGCAGCGCAAGCGTTTGACGGAAGAGCGCCTGATCGTCTGCCACTACCACCCGAATACTCACGACTCCTCACGCTCCGAACCGCTGGAGACCGAGACCAGCGGCAGTTGGGCGTCCACACGAAATCCCCCGTCCGCGCGGAATCCTGCTGAGACCTCGCCTCCCATTGCCTGTGCCCTCTCCTTCATTCCCAGCAGTCCGTACCCGGGCGGTGACGTCGAAGGCACTGCCGTTCCGGAGTTTTCGACCGACAGCACCAGAACCTCGGCTTCGTACGACAACGACACGGTGACGGCCCCTGGCAACGCATGCTTGCTCGCATTCACGAGTGCTTCCTGGATAATTCGGTACGCCGTGAGGTCTACTGCTGGCCCGAGAGGGCGCAGCGAACCCACTGCGCGCACTTCGATTTCCATTCCCGCACTGACGAATTGATCCACCAGTGCCGGTAGATCCGAAAGCCCCGGAGCCGGTTTCATCGAGCGATCACCGTCCTGAGCGTCACGGAGAACTCCGACCGTGGCCCGAATTTCATCGAGTGCCACCTTGGACGTTTCCTCCACTCCGCGTAGTGCAGTCGTCGCCTTCTCCGGGTCTTTCCCGATCAAGTGCGACGCGACCCCGACTTGCAGGTTGACCAAGGCAATGTGGTGCGCGACAACGTCGTGCAGGTCTCGCGCAATCCGCATCCTTTCTTCGACGACGCGGTGTCGGGCCTCGTCCTCGCGCATTCTTTCCGCTTGCACCGCGCGCGCCTCGACGGACTCCAGATAGGCTCGGCGAGAACGGACCTCGGCGCCGGCGAAACTTGCCATCAGCAACCAGGCCAACAACCCCAGTGCCTCCTGCAGGAGATTGTTCCCCACTCCCAGGAAGATTGTGACGAGCATCAGCGAGCTGACTGTGCTCGCCGCTGCGATGAAGGTCCTCCGGCGGTCACTCGTGCTGGCAACGTAGTAGAGGCACACCATCGCCGCGGAACCTGTGCCGGCATTCGGCGGCGCTGACAGTGTAATCATCAATACGCCGAGAAGTACTGCCACCGCCAGCGCCGAGAACGGGTAGCGCCTCCGGAATACGATGGTTGCAGCTGCGATCGCTGTTACAAGGACTCCCACAACTGTTACTTCGCGGGTGTCATTGCCATCGAGCGCGATGCGGTGCGCCGTCCACGTGGCAAGGAGCACGAGGATCGTCAGTGCCAGGTCGATGGTGCGCGGGTGTTCCGCACACCATCGACCCCACGTCGATGTCGAAGTCATCGATCTACCGTATCCGGGTCATACCGACAACTTGTCGCTCGTGGGTTCACTGGATTCCTTCGAATCTGCGAGCAGCGCAGTCAACTGCTCCCCCTCGACATCGACGTTCGGGACCAACCGGTCCAGCCATGAGGGGAACCACCATGCCTTCGAGCCCAACAGGGACATGACGGCCGGTACGACGGTCATACGAATCACGAAGGCGTCGAACAGAACCGCGAACGAGAGTCCGAGTCCGATCTGCATGATGAAGGCGTCGCCGCCGAAGATGAAGCCCGCGAAAACGGCGATCATGATCAGCGCCGCGGCCGTGACGACTCGCGCGCCCTGGTCGAAGCCCTTCACGACTGCTTCGTCCGGTCCGTCACCGTGGACGAACGCTTCACGCATTCTGGTCACCAGGAACACCTGGTAGTCCATCGCCAACCCGAAGACGATGCCGATCATGAAGATGGGCAACATCGCCACAACTGATCCGGTTTGGCCTTCGATTCCGAGAATGCCGGCGAACCAACCCCACTGGAAGATCGCAACCAGCACACCGAACGTCGCGCCGATCGAGAGCAGAAATCCGAGAGTTGCCTTGAGCGGTACCAAGATCGAGCGGAACACCAGCATCAAAAGAATGAAGGCGAGGCCGACGACCAATGCGAGGTAGGGAACGAGGGCATCGGCCAGGCGGTCCGAGACGTCGATCGTCAACGCTGTCTGACCGGTGACCGACATCGTGGCCCCGGTCTCGTCGGTCAGTGATCCGGCGACCTCACGTATATCTGCGACGAGCGCCTTTGTTGCCTCGGTTTCCGGGCCACTCGAGGGAACCACCGTGATGACTGCTGTATCGCCGGCCTGATTGAGTGCTGGCGGCGTCACTGCCGCTACGTCGGGCAGAGCACCGAGCTTTTCCTGGGCGCCGCTCAATGCCGCTGCCGGATCGGTGGCGTCGGAAACGTCGACGACCACCATGAGCGGACCGCTGAACCCCGCACCGAACCCCTCGGATAGTCGGTCGGTAGCCCTGGCGGCAGTTGTGTCGGGCACTGGTGGGCTCGCCAAACTCAGGTTGATTCCGAAGGTGGGGATCGCCAGCAATCCCAACCCGAGGACTGACGCGAGCAAAACCGGAACTCGACGCCGGATCACGAACTTGGCCCATCGCGAGCCCGCCCCCTCCGACTGTTTCCGGTGTGTCAGTTCACCGCCGGACGCCAGCAGTCGACGATCAGACCGACTCAGGACGCGCGACCCTGCAAATCCGAGTGTGGCGGGCAGCAGCGTCAGTGAAATCACCACTGCAACAGCAACTGCGAATGCTGCAGCCAGACCCATGCTTGTCAGGAACGGGATGTTCACGACGAACAGTCCGGCCAGTGCGATGAGGACGGTCAACCCCGCGAACACTACGGCCGAACCCGCAGTCCCCGCTGCGCGGCCCGCAGCAATTTCCGGATCATGTCCGTCACGTAGTTCGGAGCGGTAGCGCGAGACGATGAAAAGCGAATAGTCGATCGCCACGGCGAGCCCCAGCATCATTGCCAGGACGGTTGTGCTCGAACCTAATTCGATGAAACCAGTTGCGATTGTGATCGTGCAGATCGCGATGCCGATGCCGATCAACGCGCTGATCAAAGGAAGCCCCGCCGCAACCAAGGAACCGAAGGTGACGGTCAGCACCACCGCGGCGATCGCGACTCCGATCACCTCTCCCATCGATTCGGCGCTGCTTTCCATCAGCACGTTGCCGGCAACATCGACTGCCAGCCCTGAATCCGAGGCGTCGTGGACAGCGGACTCGAGCAGTTCTTTCGAACTGTCCGGCAAGTCCATCGAGTCGGCTGTATAGGAGACCTGCATGTATCCGATCGTCCCGGTCGGCGACACTCCGCCGGATGCATACGGATCCGATACCGCCGCAACCTCGGGGTCCTTCCCGAGCGCAGAGACCAATTCACTGACGGATTGTCGAATGGCCGGATCGGCGAGCGTCGTGCCCGCCGGAGATTCGAAGACTATGCGAGCACTGGCTCCGCCGGTGGACGATTCCGGGAACCGTTCAGCCAGAAGGTCCTGTGCCGCTTGCGATTCTGTGCCCGGGATCGACAATGTGTTGACGGTCGGACCGGACAGCGTTGCTGCGCCTACTCCGCCCGCCACCAGCAGGACGACCCAGAAGCCCACCATTGCCCAGCGACGACGAAACGCGAGTCGCGAGAGTTTGTACAGGAATATCGACATGCGTATCACTGTGCCGATACACGACCCCGTCGCACATCGTGCACAGGTAGGCAGTTCGACGTACTGCGCTCGCAGTAGGGCGGTGGTCCCCAGTGCTAGACGGGCAGGCCCAACTCCCTTGACCACGGCGGATCCGCCCCTGGTCGTGACACGGTGAGGGCTGCCGCGCGTGCGGCAAAGGTCAACGCGGCCGACCAGTCTGCCTCGGAGAACCCGCGCACAACGGCGACGTCGAGTGCGTCGTGACGATCAAGGTAGGCCAGCAGGGCTCCGTGAACGGTATCGCCCGCACCGATCGTGTCCGCGACGTCGACTGCGGGCGCGGGCACCGAAACATCGAGTTCCTTGGTGATCAACCGCAACCCGTCACCACCACGGGTGAGCAGTACGGCGCCGACGCCTTCGTCGAGCCACTCGGCGCCGTCGACCGAACCCAACCACTTGGCATCGTCGTCGCTCACTTTGAGAATATCGATGGCGGGCAACCACGAACGAAATCGTCGTCGATATGCTTCCGGGTCCGAGATCACCGCCGGACGAATATTGGGGTCCACCATGGTGAGTCGACCGCGGGCGTGTGCTTCGTGCAGCATGGCTTCGTAGGCAGAGGCCCCGGGCTCGAGCACCAGCGACAGCGTTCCGAACGAGAATGCCCGGGCAGAGGGAAGCTTCGGCAGCGCGAACTGTCGATCCGCCGTTCCCTCGAGGTAGAAGGAATACCGCGCACCTCCGTCCGCTGCAAGGTTCACGACGGCCAGAGTTGTCGGCTCGGGCCCACGTTCGACTCCGGTCGTGTCGACATTCGACGCGGCCAGCGAGTCGATCATCCGATCTCCGAAGGCGTCGGTGGACAAGCGAGAGACGAATCCCACGTCGGATCCGAGTCGACCCAATGCGATCGCAACATTGAAGGGTCCACCGCCCAACTTGGGTGAAAAGTTCTCCCCCACCGGAACCAGATCAACCAGTCCCTCACCACACACCACGACGGATCGTTCGCGTGTATCACTCATCGGTAGACCCTAACCTTCTCACCAGTCGAAGATGGATGTGACCTGCTCGGCACGAACGAGTTCGGGTGCCGAGCAGGTCACGATTATGGTGGGATTCAGCTACCCACGCGCTCACCCGTACTCGGGTCGAAGAGGTGAACAGGACCGTCCACCCGCTCGAAGCCCAGCGTCTGGCCGTACTGCAGCTTCGATCGACCGCCGGTGCGTGCAACGAGCGAGATCGGGTCGGCTTCGGTACCAGGCACGTGTGCGTAGATGTACGACTCGTTGCCCAGTTCCTCTACCAGGTCGATCTGAGCTGCGATTCCGTCTCCGGCAGCAACCACCTGGAATTGCTCGGGCCGAATTCCTACTGTGACCGAAGCCAGACCGGCCGCGGCGATTGCCGCCATCTGCTCGCGGTCCAGCGGAACCTCGACGTCGCCGAAACGCACCCCACCCGAACTGACCGGCGCCGTTACCAAGTTCATACCGGGAGATCCGATGAAGCCGGCAACAAACGCATTGGCCGGCCGATCGTAAAGTTCGGTCGGAGAAGCGAATTGTTGCAACTTGCCGCCCTTGAGCACTGCCACGCGATCACCCATCGTCATCGCTTCCACCTGGTCGTGCGTGACGTAGACGGTGGTGGTTCCGAGACGACGCTGCAACGCCGCGATCTGCGTGCGGGTCTGGACGCGTAGCTTTGCGTCGAGGTTGGAGAGCGGCTCGTCCATGCAGAACACTTGCGGTTCACGAACGATTGCTCGGCCCATGGCAACTCGCTGCCGTTGACCACCGGAAAGCTTGGCCGGTTTGCGGTCGAGGTATTCCGTCAGGTCAAGCAGTTTGGCCGCTTCGGCAACTTTCTTCTTACGCTCCTCGACGGGCACACCGCGCATCTTCAACGCGAACCCCATGTTTTCGCCGACGGTTTTATTGGGGTACAGCGCGTAATTCTGGAAGACCATTGCGATGTCGCGATCCTTCGACGGGACATCGGTCATGTCCTTGCCGTTGATGGTGATCGCACCGGAATCGATGTCCTCGAGCCCTGCCAACATGCGCAGGGCCGTGGACTTTCCGGAACCTGACGGACCGACCAGCACGATGAACTCCCCGTCCTTGATGTCAAGATCGAGTGAATCTACAGCGAGGGTCCCGGCACCTTCGTAGATGCAAGACGCTTTCTGGTACGAGATTTCAGCCATGACGAACTCCTGAGAGGGTGAGGAGAATTATTTGATTGCACCGAAGGACAGGCCGCGCACCAGTTTGTTCTGGGCGAACCAACCGGCCAGGATGACGGGCAATGCCGCCATGGTCGCTGCCGCGGAGAGCCGAGCCCAGTACAGGCCCTCGCCGGTGATGAACCCGACCAGGAAGACCGGAATCGTCTGCGCTTGAACAGCTGTCAGGTTGACTGCGAAGAAGAATTCGTTCCACGAGAAGATCACGCAGATCAGCGCAGTCGCAGCAATTCCGGGCGAGATCAGCGGGAGGATCACCTCTCGAACCGAGGTCCACAAACTCGCGCCGTCCATGCTGGCGGCTTCGAGAAGCTCGCCGGGGACTTCGAGAAAGAACGAACGCATCATCCACACTGCGATCGGCAGATTCATCGATGTGTACAAGATGACCAGCGCCCAGATGTTGTCGAGCAATCCGATGTCGTTGACGATCACGTACAGCGGCACGATTGCGGCGACGACTGGGAGCATCTTGGTACTGATGAAGAAGAACAGCACATCCTGCGTCTTCTTCACCGGGCGAAGAGACAATGCAAACGCAGCCGGAACACCCAGTAGCAGAACAAGAATGGTGGACATTCCTGTGGCAAATGCCGAGTTCGCCAGCGTGGTACCCAGACCGGAATCGAGAACGGCACGAAACTGCTCGAGTGTCGGGGTGAAGAACAACTTCGGCGGATCCGTGTAGGCGTCTGCCTCGGTCTTGAACGCGGTCAGGACCATCCAGAAGACCGGGAAGAAGAACCCGAGAGCGGCGATCCACGCCACGACCGACCACGGACTGAACTTACTGCTCTTCTTTTTCTTGACGACGGGTTTGTCGGTCGTCACGCATGTCGTCTCTACGGCAGTCATCACGCCGCCTCCTCGTTGCCGGTGAAGCTCTTGAAGATCAATCGGAGCGCGAGTGTCGAGACGATGATGGTCGCGATCACTGTCACGACACCCATCGCCGCAGCTTGACCTACGTCGAAGCCGAGGAATGCGCGCTGGTAGATGTAGAACGGCAGGTTCGAGCTGGCCACGCCTGGCCCGCCCGACGTCATCATGTACACCGCGTCAAAGGTGTTCACGAGGTAGATCGCACCCAGAACTGCACCGAGTTCGATGAAACGGCGCAGGTGCGGCAGTGTCAGTTCGCGGAACATCGCAAACGGCTTGGCTCCGTCCACCCGTGCGGCTTCGAGGATGTCTCGGGGCATGGACTGCAAGCCGGCCAGAATGAGCAGCATCATGAAAGGCGTCCACTGCCAGATCAGATTGATCATGACGGCGGCGAGCGGAAACTTGCTGACCCAGTCGACCTGGCCGACACCGAAAGGCTGGAGGACAAAGTTCACGATACCGAATACCGGGTCGAACATTGTTGTCTTCCAGAGCAATGCGCCAGCGACGGGGGTGATGAGAAATGGCGTGATCAGCAGTGTCCGCACGATCCCGCGACCGAGGAAGGCTCTGTCGAGTAGGAGTGCCAACGCGAGTCCGAGGATCACCGAAACGATGACCGTACCCACGATCATGATGACCGTGTTGACCGCGACTTCCCGAAACTGACTGTCCTTGAAAACCTCGATGTAGTTGTCGAACCCGTTGAAGTGCCGCGATCCCGGCCGGACAAGGTTCCACGACTGCGTCGAGTAGTAGAGGGTGAACAGAAACGGAATCTGGGTGACGACGATCGAGAAGATCAACGCCGGCAACAGGGGACCTCTACGACGCCAACCCTCGGCGCGGGAGATCTTCTTTTCGACACGGACCGGTGGCGCGTCGTCCACCGTAGTTCTGGGCTCGGCAACCGTAGTCATCGGTTCTCCTGATAGGTCTTGCCGACCACCTCGGCATACTGCTGGGATTGTTCGAGCGCTTCTTTCACGCTCTTCTGACCCGCGATGGCAGCACTGATCTGCTGGCTGACGCGAGTGCCCAGGTCCTGAAACTCAGGGATTGTGAGGAACTGGACGCCGGTGTACGGAACCGGTTGCACTGTCGGGTTTTTCGGATCTGCATTGTTGATCGATTCGAGGGTGATCGGCCCGAATGCCTGTGCGGCCTCTTGATACTCCGGAATCTCGTAGGTCGAAAGGCGACTTCCCGGAGGAACTCTCGACCAGCCGAGTTCGGTTCCGACCTTCTGGATGTAGTCCTTGTTCGTCATCCAGGAAATGAACTTCCAGGCGTCATCTTTGTTCTTTGCCGACTCCGGGATTCCGAGCGCCCAGGTGTAGAGCCAACCAGGATCGGACTTCTCGACCTTCGGGGCCTTCGCATATCCGATGTTGCCGACTACCTTCGACGACGCAGGGTCCTCGAGAACTGACACAGCCGACGTCGCGTCGTACCACATCGCCGTGTTGCCTTGCGCGAATTGTGTTGCACATTCACCGAATCCGCTTGTGGCAGGGCCCGGCTGACCGTGCTCCTTGACCGTGTCCACGTAGAACTGAACCGCATCCTCGACCTGCGGACTGGTCAGCTGCGCATTCCAATTCTCGTCGTACCAGCGTCCACCGAAGGTGTTGATCACGGTGTTCAGCGGCGCGAGTACCTCACCCCAGCCAGGCTTTCCACGCAAACAGATTCCCGCCATCTTGGCATCCGGGTTGTCGAACTGCGCTGCCCAACCTGCAACTTCTTGCCACGTCGGGTCTTCGGGAACTGTTATCCCCGCCTGATCGAACAGATCCTTGCGGTACATCAGGAACGACGACTCCCCGTAGAACGGAACCGCGTACATACTGTCCTCGTATGACAGAGAAGTCTTGATCGACGGTATGAAGTCGTCCTCGTCATAACCGGGCGTCTTGTCTGCATACTCGGACAGGTTCGTGAGCCAACCGTTGGCGGCCCACTGAGGTGTCTCGTAGTTGCTGATCATCACGACGTCGAACTCACCGCCGCCGGTTGCCGTCGACGCTGTGATCTTGGCACGCGCCTGGTTCTCGGAAAGGCTGACGAATTTGAGGTCGATGCCAGGGTTCTCGGCTTCGAAAGCCGGCGCCAGTTTGATGGCGTCCTGCATCTGCGAGTTCGACACCATCGCGATGGTGACTGTTCGTTCGCCGGAACCACCGAGCGCACCAGCGCCCGCACATCCCGACACCAGGAGGCAGAGCGCCGCCGCGGCAGCGCCCCACACTCGTCTTCCTGTTTTCACGGATTACCTTCCTTCACACTTGCGTGTCAGTCGCGCGCTCGGACAGCGAAACTCGTGAGATCGCTAGCCTTCGAGCAGCCACTGGGCGCACTCGACGTCGGTGACGAGTACGTTTGCCAAACCTCCGCGCAATGCGCCCAGAACGGCCTGGCGTTTGTGTGTTCCCCCCGAAATCAGAATCGTCTGATCGCAGGATTTCACTGCGCCGAGCGATACGGAGACCGTTCGCTCAGGCAGTGGCCCCTCCACTGGATTGCCGTCGATCGTGTAGAAACGGCCGCCGATTTCACCGACAGCGCCTCGACTTTCCAACTCGTCCAGCATGGTCGAGTCGACGAAGCTACCGGCAAACAAGGTCGTGGCAGTCGAGACGGCACCAACTCCGAAAACCATGATGTCGGAATCAGTTCCGGCTTGCAGCGCCTTCGAGATGACCGAGTCGTTTCGCATCGACTCCACAGTCGCCGGGTCGGCATATAGCGGAGCATTGAGGCGAATAGGATTGGCCTGCAACTGTTGTGCACATCGGCCGATGGTGAAGTCGACACCGGTTTGGTAGTCGGTCACCGTCATGGAGCCGTCAAGTTGTACCACAGCCGAGCACTTCGCCGCCTTGTCTGGCAAAGATCCTGCTACCGCAACGGTTTCCGGACCCCAGGTAAACCCGAGAACGCTCGACGGCTGCAGACGACGAACCAGAACTTCCGCTGCTCGTCGGCCGAGCGCGTCGAAGTCCGGATCGTCCGAGTCCGAATTTGCTTCGGGCACAATCAAAACTTCGGCCAACCCGAAGTGCTTCTCCAGTTTCGATTCCAACTCCGTGTTCACCGAACCTTCGAGCTCCGGCGGCACCATAATCTCGACCCTGACCAAACCTTGCGTCCGCGCCCTGGCCAACAGCCGCCCGGCCGTAGGCCGCGAGACGCCCAACTTCGCTGCAATCTCCGCCTGAGTAGCGCCTTCGAGGTGATACATGGTCGCTGCCCGCAAGGCGAGCCGCACATCCTCGGAAGCCGGCAACTTCGACGACTTGAGTCCTGCGGGCTGAGCCGACTGGTTCACACGGTCTCCTTGTGCATCAGGTTCAAAGTTTCTTGATCGTGAGCAAATGCTCACTAGATGTTCTTATGCTCATTAAGCTAACATCTACGTTGTGACCCACACAACAGTTTCCGGAGATTCCGTCGATCTACCTGCGACAATTCGGGCAAATGTCCTTGTTGAGACCGGAAAGATGCAGATGGTCGAGAGACCACGACCGTCCCCGAAGACGGGTGAAGTTCTCGTTCGCATCCATGCCGTGGGCGTGTGCGGGTCGGACGCGCACTACTTTCACGAAGGTCGCATCGGCCCTTACGTAGTCAACTCACCGCTCGTTCTCGGACACGAAGCATCGGGACGCATCGCCGCAGTCGGTGACGGCGTCGACCCAAGACGCATCGGGCAGCGCGTCTCCATCGAGCCTCAGAAGCCGGATCCGACCAGTTCCGAATCCAAGGCAGGCAGATACAACCTCTGCCCTCATATGGAGTTCTTCGCGACGCCGCCGATCGACGGTGCGCTGACCGACTACGTCACGATCGGTGCCGACTTCGCCCATCCCATCGCAGATTCCGTGTCCTACGAGGCAGCTGCGCTGTTCGAGCCACTCTCCGTAGGGATCGCCTCAGCCCAGAAGGCGCGAATCACTGCCGGCTCTCGTGTGTTGATCGCCGGCGCCGGCCCGGTAGGAATCGTGACGACGCAGGTGGCCAAGGCATTCGGCGCGACGGAAGTCATCGTCTCGGACATCGATGCGGCCCGGCGTGATGTGGCACTGAAATTCGGCGCAACAACCGTCGTTGATCCTCGTGAAAGCGACGTACGCTCGCTGGCCGTCGATGCGTTCATCGACGCGTCGGGTGCCACGGCCGCAGTGATCGACGGGATTCACGCAGTTCGGCCCGCTGGGACCGTCGTTCTGGTCGGAATGGGTGCCGACGAGATACCGTTGCCGGTCCCGATCATTCAGAATCGCGAACTGATGCTCACCGGAGTGTTCCGGTACGCCAACACGTGGCCGATCGCCGCCGCACTGGTCGCTGCCGGGCGCGTCGATCTGGATTCGATGGTCACAGCACGCTTTTCACTCGAACGATCGCAAGAGGCCCTGGTGGCCGATCGCATTCCCGGCAGCATCAAAGCCGTAGTCATCGTCGCCGAAGGAGACTAGAACTTTCATGGAACTCAATACGAAGACCTTGCTCGACTTCGATGCTGAACTCGAAGTGCCGAACTACGACCGGAGCAAAGTCACTACCGGCATAGTGCATTTCGGTGTCGGAGGCTTTCACCGTGCACACCAGGCCATGTACATCGATACCCTCCTGCGACGAGGTGAAGCCTTCGACTGGGGAATCTGCGGAGTGGGAGTGATGCCGTCGGACAAGCAAATGAAAGACGCACTCCGCGCGCAGGACGGCCTCTACACGCTGGCGCTCAAGCATGCTGACGGAACCCTCCAAGGCCGGGTCATCGGGTCGATCGTCGAGTACTTGTTCGCGCCCGACGATCCGGAGGCGGTGATCGAAAAGATGGCATCCGAATCGACGAAAATCGTATCTCTCACCATCACCGAGGGCGGATACAACATCTCGCACACCACGGGCGAGTTCGACGCGTCCCATCCCGATGTGATGCACGATCTCGAGCCGGGAACACTCCCCCGCACAACCTTCGGTCTGATTTGTGCGGCACTCGCACTCCGTCGCGACCGGG
The DNA here is from genome assembly GCF_056401575.1 of Rhodococcus sp. P4_E4. Classification (NCBI taxonomy): domain Bacteria; kingdom Bacillati; phylum Actinomycetota; class Actinomycetes; order Mycobacteriales; family Nocardiaceae; genus Rhodococcus; species Rhodococcus sp. P4_E4. The sequence goes on from NZ_JBFUJB010000006.1 coordinate 217,630, forward strand.
GCCTCGCCCCCTTCACGATCATGAGTTGCGACAACATCGAAGGCAACGGATCGGTCGCCAGGACGGCAGTCGGAGCGTTCGCCGCCCTGAAGGATCCCGAACTTGCGGAGTGGATCGACGAGAACGGCGCCTTCCCCAACTCCATGGTCGACCGGATCACACCCGTCACGACAGCCGAGGTGACCACCGAGATCGCCGAGACGTTTGGCGTGGACGATCAGTGGCCGGTCGCAGCTGAGCCGTTCACCGCGTGGTTCCTCGAGGACGAGTTCACCTCAGGCAGGCCACCTCTGGAGAATGCCGGCGTCAATCTCGTGCCGGATGTTCGCCCGTACGAACTGATGAAACTGCGCCTTCTCAATGCCAGCCATCAAGGCATCGCGTACTTCGGCTACCTTGCCGGATACCGCCTGGTCCACGAGGCATGCCAGGACGAACTCTTGTCAGGGTTCCTGCTCGACTACATGAATCTGGAAGCGACGCCGACCCTTGATCCGGTACCCGGCGTCGACCTCGATCAGTACAAGAAGACCCTCATCGAACGATTCTCGAACCCCCAGGTCCGCGACACGATTGCGCGTCTGTGCGCCGAGTCGTCCGATCGAATTCCCAAGTGGCTGTTGCCCGTCATCCGGACCCAACTCGACACCGGTGGGTCGATCAACCTGTCCACCGCAATTGTCGCCAGCTGGGCCCGCTACGCCGAGGGCACAGACGAGAACGGAGATCCCATCACCGTCGTCGATCAGCTGTCGGACGCTCTGGTGCCGCTCGCCCAGAAACAATCGAGCGACCCGTTGGCCTTCATCGGGTACCGCCAAGTGTTCGGCGATCTCGTGGACGATCGCCGATTTGTCGCAAGCTTCCGAAAGACCCTCGACTCGTTGCACTCCGTCGGAGCCAGAAGAACCCTCGAGGAGGTGCGCGGGCTCTGACTACGCCGAGACGTCGTGCAGGTGATGGATCGGATCGTGAATGAAGTAGGCCGCCAACGATTCGACGGTGAACGCCGATCCGTCACTGCGGAGACCCCGTCGTTGGCGGCTACCCTCTGGCACGGTTTCGAAGGCGTTCGCGACTTCCGCCGCGGCGTCGGACAATTCCGATGCCACCGTTGCCGGATCTTGGTCGTTGTACCGCTCGGCCTCAGCTGTTGCGTCTTGATCCCAGTTCTCGAATTGCGGATCGTCGAATTCGAGCATCTGTTCCAACCTCACCTTGAAGATCCTGAACACGTCGCGTACGTGGGCGGAATACTCCAGCGCTGACCATGTTTCGCTGTCCGGTCGCTCCGTCACATTCTCGCGCTCCAGTACCTCGGCCCACGAGACGGCATTGCTACGCACAAGATCTGGAACATCCGCGAACGCAACAGCGGACGAATCAAACCCGCACTCGCCGCATGGGCGTTCGAGGACCCAGGTCCAGTTCTTTGTATCCGGGGTGATCGGCATGGATCGAGAATAGTCCGCCAGGGCGGGGTCAGTCTGCTTCGATCGGCCGATGAAGCGAATCGTGCTCGGTATTTCGGTTACCTTCGTGCTGACACTCTCCGCGTGTGGCGCGGAAGTGGGCGCACCCAAGCCGCGCAACAGCAAGAGCAGGCGGTGGTCGTCAATTCACTTCATTCGAGTGCCCGGGGCGAATGTTGATCCGTATTTCCATCATCGTTTGCGGCATCTGGTTTGATTCGTAACATGCGCTCTTCGCTCGCCTTGTCCACTCTCGCTGCCGGCTTGTTGATTGCGGGCTGCGGGTTGCAGACAGTGCAGCAACCCGACACCGCAACGACAACAACCGAAACGGGCGGAACGTGGGTCCGAAGGCTCGAAGTACCAGACTCAGTCGAAAAGATCTGCCAGTCGATACTCGGATTGGCCGAAGAATTGGGACGTACTCCTAGCGATTCCGCGTCACCGATCGATCGAGTCCGCGAATACATGAGCGGACCATACCGCGACTGGAGGGGATTCGACGCTGAGGGGCGTCAGCGCATCGAGGAGGCATTCGAGAAGGCAGAATCAGGATCCTGCGGTTGAGCAACACTGGACGTCTGGTTCGCCCCTCGCACAACGGAATTCCGGACAACGACGTATCAACGCCATTCCGTTGGTGACAAATTTTCGTTCGTCTGCGACGGCCGGTCGCTTGAAATTCCCCAGAGCTTTCAGTTCAACGTCAAAGATCCTGTGACGCGACTCTGGCCGAGGCTTCAACTGGTCTCGTCGTTCCTTCAGGTGAAGGGCGCCGAGTCGACATGTACGCCTTCCGAACGCAGCAAATGCTTGGCCGCACAAATCAACAAGGCGAGGGATTCGTACGAGAGTCCCTCGGTCGCACGCATCAGCCTGTCAGGCGCCGGAATCGACCGGTCGCCCGGGGAACCCTCGGATCTCCGCACAGAAAGCACGGTCGAGAGTTCTCGTTGATTCACCACCTGACCTGTGCTGTTCGCTCGCTCGAACATGGCATTCAGCCGCTGGACGAGTTCCTCACCTTCAGCTGATCGAATAGTGTTGCCGAACAGCCTGTTTCCATGATCGGCTATGACACCAGGCGCGATCGAGTTCTTGATTGTCACAGTACGTTCTCCGTTACGTTGGTCTGTCAGGTTGATCAGGGGTGCGACCGGGAGCAACTCGCAGAGCCTTGATCTGTGCCACCCAACGGCGTCGCGCATCGACAGCAGACCAATCTCCCCCGGCGCCCATCGGCTTCCGGTAGCGCGACTTCGAAGCCGCTGTTCATTTGCGACTTATCGTTACATATTAACATCAACTGTAACTCTTCGACAAGCACTTTGTTCCGATTGCCCGGTTTGATCACGGGTGGCGCAGAACATCAAGGGTGGCCAACTTGTCGACATGATCTACGCCATCCCTGCCATCTCCGTTCAGGCTGCAGTGATGATCGAGCCACCGGCAAGGCACAAGAATGACATTCCGCCGACGAGCTCCCAGCGTAGATATCGCCGCGCGTGCATCACCTGCGGTGAACTGCGATGCACACAAGCCGCAACGCGGATAGGGGCGGCGACACAGCCCGCGAGAGCTTTCTTACCCGAACTTTTCCATCATCGTGTGAGGCAGCCGGCCAGCCAAGACTGCACCCAAAGTCCTCGCTACTGATGACCTAAGTCCGACAATACTTTTCACGAAAAAGAGGACCCCGCGCCTGCGGGGTCCTCTTCGCTTTCCTTCAGAGCTAGAGACCGAGCGAGTGAAGGTGCTCGCTGATCTTCTCGAACATGAGCCTTTGACCTGCCGGCGTGGGATGCATGCCGTCTTCCTTGAGTAACGTCGGGTCCGACAGCCAGTTCTCGGCGAGCGCATCAATGAAAGGCAGCTTGTACTGCTCAGCGGCGGAACGGATTCGATCGTTGACATTGACAGCGGTCTCGGATGGAGGCCGGTTGTCCATGATGGGGCCGATGACGACAACCTTGGCGTGAGGAAGCCGATCTCGTAGCTGCGCATACAACGCCCGAGTCGCATCTCGCACCTCGAGCGGGTACGAAACATCGTTCCGACCGCCGGCGATGATGACGACCTCGGGATTCACCGCAACGACCTGATCAATTTTCGCACCGAACGGTAGCTTGCCTTTTTCCTCGTTTCCCTGGACGTAGCCGGTGCCACCGCTCGCAAAATCTGCCAGGTACCAGCGACGATCGAAGGCGAGCAGCGCCGGCCAATGATCTCCCGTCGTGTTCGGAATCGAGTACGAGTCCCCCAAAATTGCGACCGTGTCGAAGTCGTCGGTAGGGGCATTCAGCGCCGGCGCCGAACTGTCAGGCTGCGATACAGAGGCAGTTGCCCGACTGTCTCGGGATTGCTCGTACGCAAATCCTACGATCACCGCTACGACGGTGAAAACCATGGCACCGATGACGGCGACAGTTCGCTTGTTGGGTTTGGTCACCCCGTAAACATACGGGGTCGAATCATGTTGCCTCTGAGCGAGTGTCAAGCATCTGTCGTTCCGCTTGAATCGACCATCTACGAAGGAGTGAAATCCCGCTCTCACAGCAGACTGGGGCCAAGCTTGCTGGAAGTTAAGGCGCGGCAAAGCATTCAGGGCACACTGTCCCCCATTCGACGGACCAAAGTCCATTTTCAAATCAACACTGCGACAAGCGGCAATCGCGCAGCTATATTTCGTCGACACTTCAACTACTTTCGGCACATCTGCACGGACGCGCGACAACACCCAGTCCCCTCGCTCGGCAATCCCCTCTATTTTTCTCATTCGAAGAAACCGGCACCAGGTGCCAGGAAGAACGTCGACATGCCGGAAACAGAAGCAAAGCGCAGCAATCGGCGACTGATCGCGATCGCAGCACTCGCAGTCGTACTCCTCGTGCAAGGCGCCTACTCGTTCGGTGTCCGCCCTGAGCCGTACCCGACCATTCGCATGCCCAGCTTCGGTGGCGTGCCCAATGCAGACGGCGAGTTCAGTGGAAGTGGCTTGGATATCACTCTCCATTACACCGACGGATCCACGATCAGTCCCAACCCAGTGGATCTCGCCGGCGATATTCGCTACTCATCCGCGAGAGCATCACTCGATTATGCGTTCCGCCCCAGCGGGGCAGGCGACCGAAACACCCGAACCGCGGACCCTGAATTGGTCGAATGGCTCCGAAACCGCAGCGTCGAAGTCGGAAGTGGTGCCATCCCGGACAGTATCGAGTTCTGCTGGCGCAAAACAATTATCGACATCACCGACGGAACCGATGCGTCAACTGACCCGTGCGAAACGACAAGGGTTGATCTATGAGTGCCCGTGCGGGAACTCTGTTGTTCCTGCGCGACCACATCGATCAGTTGTGCGAGGCGTACCGCGGGGATGCGAGGTTCCTCGCTGTCATTCGAATTCTCTTCGCGCTATATGTGATCGCGTTTCCCATCGACTACACGTGGGCGGGCGAGGTTCCCTCGATTCTGTTTCATCCGCAATCCGGTCCGTTCTCCCTGCTGTCGTCACCACCCTCCGAGAACTTCCTCGTCGGACTCGAAGTCGCCCGATTCATCCTGGCGATCGCCATCTTGGTCGGATATCGAACGACGGCCGCGTCCATCGCAATGACCCTCACGCTCATGACCGGCAGCGGGTTGGTCAATTCCTTCGGCAAGGTCGACCACTTCATTCTTTTCGAAATCTTGCCTGTGGCCATGGCAGCCGCTGGATGGGGCGCCGCATGGTCCCTCGACGCACGACGTTCACGCACACAACGCAAAGCACTTCAAACCCGCGGACTGCCCATGCTCATCTGGGCAGTGACGGTCGCCTACGCCCTGTTTACAGCGGCACTACCCAAAGCTGCGTCCGGCTGGCTGAACCCCGAATTGCAGGCAACCCGGGGCTACGTTGCACGAGACGTCGCTGACCCCACCAAGCTCGGTCCGCTGACCCACGAACTATTCGACATCCATTCGGAGTGGCTATGGAAGGCACTCGACTACGCCACTGTCTTCGCTGAAGGCTGGTTGATCGTTGCCGTGCTCTTCCCTGTCTTGTTCAGAATCGGGATCGTCGTCTTACTCGGGTTTCACCTTGGGGTTTATCTCGCGTTGGGCATCGAGTTCGACAGCTATATCTTCGTGTATCTGCCGTTCCTGTCGGCGCCTGCTGTATGGGTCACCAAGCGAGTCCTGGGCAGAAGGCCCGATATCGGTAGAACGTCGGCGCCGGAAACTCCACGTCAAGTATCTCCGGCCAGTTCGGACGCACCGTAAATCTAATATCCGCGAGCGGACCTTTCCGTCACAGTTCGTGAGTGCCCCAATCACAGGTAGGCGATCCCCAGACTCCCTCAACCTGGGGATCAAACAAACCTACTGTCTCCCAATGAAATTCCGAGAACTTCTACATTCACTGACATTCGGTTCGCAGACGGGCGCCCCAATCGCCAATTCGGCGCCGCCATTCGGACCCCACATCGCGTGTTGGGGGCAGTCGAGCCGCGGGGGGTCGGCTCGACTGCCTGCACCTACACCAGACGAAGATGGTTTCGTGCCAGCTATCTGCTTAACCAGCGTGCGTCGACGCTCAGGGGGTCACTGGAACGCATCGTCGTCACCTGTGGGCCGGGCTCGCGCCGGCAGGTACAGACAATTGTTCAGTGACCCCTGAGTTCGATCGTCGAAATCACCTTCGATCGCCGTGCGTAGGTACATCTAGAGCGTGACACTTCGGCTGGTTGAGCACATACGCTGAAATACCTGGATAGGTACCTACTTTTCCTTCGCCTTCCGAGTGGTCGCCATCTCGGTCACGTCCAGAAGCGTTGCACATCCGACACTGTCGGGAAATTGGTCATCTGGATCCGAGACTTTCACCTCATCTGCGATCGACGATCATGATGCGACGATTCGTTGTGTGACCACGAACGCTCGACTCAGACGCAACCGCAGGCGCATTGCCAGGCGATTCAATCCCAACAACGTGTGGGCAACTGTCCTGGTGATTGCACTTTGCGCACTAGTCGCCTTGGCGATCGTCTGCAGCATGATCTTCGACAAAAGTCATTGGGGCTGACCCGCGGGCTCACGGCACCTGAACGTGGGGCGGGCGGGGCTCGAACCCGCGACCAATGGATTATGAGTCCACGGCTCTAACCGACTGAGCTACCGCCCCATCCGGATGCGATGCATCGCGGCGAATCCGAATGTTACCGGCACATCCGACGCGGATCACAATCGGGCAGGCGGTGACGCGTTGCACTCTTTCGAGTCGAGTCTTCCAAGGTTGGTCGGCACAGGCGCGATGAGCCGATACCGTGGGAGTGCACACCCCACGGAACAGGATCACCACATGAAGCTTGCACTGACCGAATTCAAGAACTCGAAGGCCACGATCCGGATCATCATGTCCGACGGCGCGAAGTTGAACGGCACCGTCACCGATTTCACCGAAGACACTCTCGTCCTCAATTCTCCGAATGGTGTCTATTACATCAACCCCAGCCACATCATCCGGCTGTTCGAGCCGTCGGATCGCGCAGCGAAGTAAGCGCTCCCGTCAAACAGTTCGACAGTTCCACCAAAGCCCGACGCAGACACTTGCGTCGGGCTTTGGTGTATCTGTCGCCAATATCTACGCGTCGCGTTCACGGGTGCTGATGACGCCTATCCTCTCCGACATGGCGAACGACAGCGGACCACCTGAACTCGTGTTGTTCGACCTGGGCGGGGTGCTGTGTCGATTCGAGCCTGAACTTCGCGCCGGCAGAACTGGCAGCGGCCATCGGCGTCACTGAAGAAGAGATTCATGCCCTCGTGTTCGCGTCCGGGTTCGACCAGGAATGCGACCTCGGCCTTCACTCCGAAACCGCGATCCTGGAACGCTTTCGACGGCTCGGGTTTCCCGGTGACCGCGACGACCTTCGCCGAGCCTGGGCCAAGGCCTTCATCCCGGACCGCGCAGTCATCGATCTCGCAATCGCGCTTCGAAGCGAGGGCGTCGCGGTCGCCACACTCTCCGACAATGGACCTGTCCTGTTGGCCGCCATCGAAAGTGTTGTAACTCCAGTGGCAATCGACGAGCATGTTTTCTCCTGCATGCTCGGAGCTACCAAACCCGACCCTGCGGCCTTCCTGGCCGCGCTGGAGTTTCTCGATGCGCGTCCACAGCAGACCTTCTTCGTCGACGACAACCCGGTGAACGTCCTCAGCGCTCGACGGCTGGGAATTCGCGCAGAACAAGCAAACAAGGCGGCAGACGTCGAATCGGCACTTCGATCGGTGGGTCTGCTGCGAGCGCGCTAGGTCAGACAAAGACCGCGCTAGGTCAGACAAAGACTTGGTCAGACAAAAACAAGATCAGACAAACAAGAAAGCCCCCCACCCGATTTCTCAGGTGAGGGGCTTTGCTGCTCCCCCGGCTGGACTCGAACCAGCAACCGTCCGATTAACAGTCGGAAGCTCTGCCAATTGAGCTACAGGGGATTGTCTTGCTCGCTTCGCCCGTTCCGGCGTTGCCTGAGAAACTGTAGCGAATCCTCCACCGAAGTACCAAATCGCCTGCCCAGCGAGTCATCAGGCAGGATGGAGTCAGGACGATCGGTGCTGGAGGGAAGCAGGAATGATGCGTTTGTTGATCGGTGTTGCAGCTGGGTACGTCCTGGGAACCAAAGCGGGCCGCGCACGATACGAGCAGATCAGCCGGGCCGCGAAGGCGGTGGCCACTAGTCCGGCCACAAAGAAGGTGTTGGACGCGTCACGGCAGAAGCTGGCCGACTCACTGAGTACTCAGCCCAAGCTCGAGCCGATGAAGCCGATCAACGAGGAGACCACGATTCTGGTCCCCCACGACCAGTTGAAGAAAAACCGCTAGGTCAGACGCTTTGGTCGCCGACAGCCTGCTCACGCAGCTGTACTCCTCGGGGGCCGCAGCAGGTGAAACGCGCTGAAGCTTGGATTTGAGGTCGGCAACCTGCTCGCCCACCCACGCTTCCTGCAGTCGTGCGAGCACTCCGTTGATGTAGCGCGGAACCGTGTCTTCGTCGCACGGCATCGGTTCGACGGCCAGCTCAGATACAACCGAGGCCACCGTCATGTCCTCGACGCCCTTGGTGACGACTTCGATCCACTCGGCGCCACCGAGCCCCTTGCTCGTTCCACCGGCGTCAGCCATTGCCTGTCTGATGACAACGTAGGCGGGGTGGGTGAATGTCTCGGGAGGCAACGAGTCGAAGACACTGCCGGCGATGCCAGGGTGCTGCAATGCGGCCTTGAGGACAGCTCGCTGCGTCGAGAGCGCCGGATCGTTGGGCCGGGGCCTGGAAATTCCGATCGGCAGCGCGAGCGCATCGGCGGCAGGTGCCTCGACAACCTGACGACGCTTGGGCGCCGGCGAAGATCCGCGCGTCGACGCCCGTTTGCGAGCTTCGTCACGCACTCGTCGTCGAACCGACGGAAGATCGTCCCAACCGACCCATCCGCACAACAGATTCGCGTAGCTGTCGCGCAGGGTTGATTCCTTGATCTGCGCAACGACGGGGACGGTGCGACGCAGTGCCTCGACGCGACCTTCAGCGGTCTCCAGATCGTGTTCGGTGAGGATGGACTTCACCACGAACTCGAACATCGGAGTGCGCCGTGCCACGAGGTCGCGAACGGCGGCGTCACCAGACTTCAGACGCAGATCGCACGGGTCCATTCCGTCGGGCGCGACGGCGACGAACGTCTGCCCGGCCATCTTCTGATCACCCTCGAACGCCTTCATCGCAGCGGCCTGCCCTGCGGCATCACCGTCGAAGGTGTAGATGATCTCACCGCGAAAGTAGCTGTCGTCCATCAGGAGTCGGCGGAGCATCGCAAGGTGCTCCTCACCGAAGGCGGTTCCACACGAAGCGACGGCGGTCTTGACGCCGGCCAAGTGCATCGCCATGACGTCGGTGTAGCCCTCGACGACTACTGCCTGGTGTCCCTTGGCGATGTCGCGCTTGGCGAGGTCCAAGCCGAACAGGACCTGAGACTTCTTGTAGAGGATCGTTTCCGGCGTGTTGACGTACTTGCCCGGCATGGTGTCGTCGTCGAAAAGCTTGCGGGCACCGAAGCCGATGACGTCACCGGCGACGCTGCGGATCGGCCACAGAAGACGGCGATGGAACCGGTCGATCGGACCTCGTCGCCCCTCTTTGGACAGCCCGGCTGCTTCGAGTTCCTTGAATTCGAAGCCCTTGGACATCAAGTGTTTTGTGAGAGTGTCCCAACCTTCGGGCGCGTATCCACACCCGAACTGCAGTGCCGCTGCACCGTCGAAGTTTCTCTCGGTGAGGTAGTCGCGCGCCGCCTGGGCATCGGGTTCGCGCAGACGAGCAGCGTAGAACTCCTGAGCCGCCGCGTTTGCCGCGATCAAGCGTGCACGAGTGCCGCGATCGCGCTGAACGGAAGGCCCACCACCCTCGTACGAAATCGTGTAGCTGAGCCGATCCGCCAACTGCTCGACAGCCTCGACAAAGCTGATGTGATCCATCTTCTGCAGGAACGAGTACACGTCCCCGCCCTCACCGCAGCCGAAGCAGTGGTAGAGGCCGTGGTTGGGTCGCACGTGGAACGACGGCGACTTCTCGTCGTGAAAGGGACACAGACCTTTGATCGAATCGCCACCGGCACGCTTGAGTGAAACGTATTCACCGACGATGTCCTCGATGCGAGTGCGTTCGCGAATGGCCGCGATGTCTCTGTCAGAAATTCGGCCCGCCACGTACATCAGTCTAGGCGGTCCCCCGGCACCTCCTGACAACGATATGTTGATGGCCGACTCTGCACCGCAGCGATGGGACCGACGATGACTGAAAACGCCTCGAGCTCGCACGAAGGGCGATCAGGAACCCGATTCGGCGTGTACGAGTTGCGTCGCCTCCTCGGCCGAGGCGGAATGGGGGAAGTGTACGAGGCGTACGACACCTCGAAGGATCGCCTGGTCGCACTCAAGTTGCTCCATCGCGAACTTGCGGCCGACCCGTCATTCCAAGCTCGTTTCCGCCGAGAATCTCGCACCACCGCCGCCTTGAACGAACCGCACGTGATCCCGGTACACGACTGGGGCGAGATCGACGGAGTCCTCTTCATCGACATGCGTTTGGTCGAAGGTCATACGTTGCGCGCCGAGTTGGCCGAATTCGGCCGACTCACGCCTGTACGAGCCGTCGACATCGTCTCGCAAATCGCCTCGGCGTTGGACGCCGCACATGCCCGCGGGCTCATCCATCGCGACGTCAAACCAGACAACATCATTCTCACGAACAACGGCTTCGCCTACCTCGTCGACTTCGGAATCGCATACTCACAGACGGACACGAAGATCACCACCGAGGGAAGCGCAGTCGGTTCCTATGCGTACATGGCGCCGGAGCGGTTCGGAATCGAAACGCCGACGGCCGCAGCGGATGTCTATTCCCTGGCTTGTGTCCTCTACCAATCACTCACCGGAACAACACCTTTCAACACCACAAGCATCGAGCATCTGGTCAATTCGCACCTGAACGCTCCGCCGCCACGCCCCACGCTGACGGTTCCATCGCTCCCGCAAAGTTTTGACGCCATCGTGGCTCGCGGCATGGCAAAGGATCCCGCACACCGCTATCCGACTACGGGAGCGCTCGCACTCCAAGCGCGGCAGGCCCTCTCGACGACCGACACCCCCGGTGCCGCCGGCAAATTGCACCCCACGATCGTCGCGCCGCCCATCTACACCACGGCGAATCCCGCTCACGGGAACTACACGCACATCGCGACAAAGACCAAGCGAAACCGAGCCCCGATCGCGATCGGTGCGGCTGGAGTTGCACTCGTTCTGGCCGCAGGAGGCACGGCGGCCTGGGTGATGCGGGGGAACTCGGGACCCGAATCACCCACCACTGCAGCAGCTTCCATCGCCACGTCGGCACCGGCACCCACTCAGGAGCCGGCCAGAACGCCGAAGCTCGAGCCGCTACCCACCGCCGGACTGCAGGCGACCACGACCACCCGGGCGTCGAACCCGGGCGCGAGAAATGGCGACCTCGGGGTCAGCAAGCCGATCACCGTCCCCTCGTGCAAAGGAACCGGAATCGTGGTGTTGGCCAATGCCACCGATCCGGCAACGTACGCCAGCGAGATCCAGAACTACCTCGACGCGTTCCCCGGCTCGAAATACCTACGCACAGACCAGTCCTGCCCGTCACTGCGTCAAGTCTCCGATTCGGGGACGGCGATCTACACGGTGTATCGCGAATCCGGGAACACCGAGTCGAAGATCTGCAAGGACGTTCGCGCAGCAGGCGGCGACGCTTACGGCAAGTGGCTCGATACCACTACCGACCCGTCGACGCGGATGACCTGCTGAAGGCGTAAGCGGCTCAGCCCCAGCTGGCCTGCGCGCCCAGGCTCGCTTTGTCCACCCGTTCCAGCCGACTCTCCGTGTACGACGCGATCTGATCCACCACTACCCGGACCCGAGCACCGTCGTCCGCGGCGCGTTCCCACGCGGGCAGCAGGATCGGATCGAGCCCGGCCGGCGCAGTTGCCAGCAGCCATTCCGCGACGCGATGAACACGATCACGCTGCCGATCCTGACGCGCCTTGTGTCCGGCGTCGGACATCACGTAGTACAGCGCCACGGTCTTGAGCAACGCCACCTCGGATGCGACGGCCTCGGGTATGTCGAGGTCGGCTTGATACCGCGAGAGGGGTCGGTCACCGTGTGTCAGCCGGGTGCTGGCGATCGCCGCGGTGGCGAAGCGACCCACCAATTCACTCGTGAGATTCTTCAACGCGACGGAACTTCCGAGTGTGCCGTCGAAACTTCCGACCCCGCGTACGACGGGGAGTTCGGACAACCGTTGAGCGGCGTCGATCAGATCGTCGACTACCAATCCCCGAAACTCGGAGGCCCCCAGTTCTGCCAGTGCGCGCTGCTCGGACGGATCGGCAAGCGAGCGAAGGTCGATACGGCCTGCGATCACCCCGTCCTCCACGTCGTGCACGGAATACGCGATGTCGTCGGCCCAGTCCATGACCTGAGCTTCCAGGCATTGCCGACGCTCGGGCGCCCCCTCTCGAACCCAGGCGAGCACCTCTGCGTCGTCGTCGTATGCCCCGAACTTCGCGCCGGGCTGCGGCCGGGTCCAGGGGTACTTGATGGCTGCGTCGAGTGATGCCCTGGTGAGATTGAGGCCGGCACTCAGACCGTCGGGGCGCAGGATCTTGGGTTCGAGGCTGGTCAATATCCGCAGATTCTGCGCGTTGCCCTCGAAACCTCCGCAGTCCTTGGCGACTTCGTCCAGGGCCTTCTCGCCGTTGTGACCGTACGGCGGGTGCCCGATGTCGTGCGCGAGACCGGCGAGGTCCACCAGGTCCGGATCGCAACCGAGTCCGTCGGCGATCCCTCGCCCGATCTGTGCGACCTCCATCGAGTGCGTCAACCGCGTGCGAGGTGTGTCACCGTCGCGCGGGCCGACAACCTGGGTCTTGTCGGCCAAGCGCCGCAAAGCCGCGGAGTGTTGGACACGCGCCCGATCTCGCGAGAAGTCCGAACGATGCTGCGCCGCTGCGATCTGCGAACCCGGCAACCCCGCACGCTTCGGCGCCTCGACGACACGACGTTCGAGGTCGTGTTCGGAGTAGGTGCCGCCTCCGTAGGTGGTGTGAGCTGTCATGGTCTCTATTGCCCTGCCGTGTAGGGGAAGTCTGCGGAGAAGTGCGTGAGCTGATACCAGAGCAGCGCGCCGGTTTCGCGAGCGATTCCGTGCAACTGGGATTCGCGGGTGAAGACAGCCGGGCCCTGACGAGTAGGTGCGGTCCACGCCTGGAGTCCTGTGTCGCGGGCCATCGTCCGCGTTCGCAAGGAGTGCCACGGGTCACTGACCAGGACAGCGGAATTGATTCCCTGCGAGGACATCTCGGCGCTCACCGCGTCGATACTGAGCAGTGTGTCCGAACCGGTCTCCACAGCAGTGATCGCACTCGACGGAATTCCGCGATCGGTCAGATACATCTTTCCCGACGCCGCTTCGGTGTACTCGTCACCTTCTTGTTTACCGCCGACGGTGATGATCTGCGGCGCCACTCCGCGCTTGTACAGCTTGTACGCCTGCTCGAGTCGGGCCTCGAAGACGGACGACGGAGTGCCGGAATACTGAGCCGCGCCCAGAACGACTATCGCGTCGGCCGGCCGCGTGTCGTCGATGCGCGCCACCTGCCACACCCGGAACGCAGTACCCCCGACCAGAACCACGGCCATCAACACGGCACCGGCGATCAGTCGGCGCGTCCAGCGAGCCAATCCTGCCCCGAAGCCGCCCGCCCGTGAGGGTGATGGGTCGTGGGGGCGGTTACCGAAAGCAGGTTTCACTCCCGCAATTCTGCCAGTTCGCGGCGATCACCTCCGATGCCGACGCGCCACAACGGATAGATTTGCGTCATGGCCCTCGCACCACACTTCTCGCAGTTGTCCTCGGTAGAGCAGAGTCGGACAATCACCCGACCCGTTCGCCGTCGGGGAAGCGCCGCCGCCGTCGCTGCGATTTTCGCTTTGCTGGCGCTCGTCTTCAGTCCTGCGCTCGCCTCGGCAGACGCCCCGATGGTGTTGCCGAATCACATCACCGACACCTCCGGGGTTCTCGACGCCGGGCAACGCAGCGACATACAAGCCGCGATCGATCAACTCAGCGAGGACCACCAGATCGATCTGTGGGTCGCGTTCGTCCCCGATTTCAACAACCTGGGTGGCCAGGCGTGGGCACAGCAGACAGCCACGAAGTCGACGCTGAGTACCAAGTCCGTCCTGCTTGCAGTTGCCACGGCGGAGCGTGCTTACTACCTCGACGTCCCCGCTGAGCTGAGCAACATCACCGATTCCGACATCGAATCGATCAATTCCGACGCGGTGGAACCGGCTCTCGCCGAGGATGATTGGACCGGCGCGGCAATTGCCGCAGCTGGAGCACTCGGCGACGCGAACAACACGAGCGGCGGAATGGGAGTCGGAACACTCCTCATCGCGGGCGGCGCTGTGGTGGTCGGGACGGGCGGCGTGGTCCTGTACTCACGTAAGCGCAAGAACGACAAGAACAAGGCAAGCGTCGAAGCCGCGAAGAACATCTCCCCCGACGACATCGCCAGCCTCAACGCACTCCCGCTGCCGACGCTCGACGAACGCGCGAAGGAGATCCTCGTCGAGACGGACAACGCGATCGCCGGCAGCCAGGAGGAGCTCGATCTGGCCCGCAGCGAGTTCGGAGATTCCGCCGTCGCACCCTTCTCGGCAGCATTCGACAAGGCCAAGGCCACCCTCGCCGAAGCCTTCGCGATCAGGCAGCGACTCGACGACGCCATCCCGGAAACTCCCGATCAACGCCGCCAGATGCTGATCGACATCATTTCCTCGTGCGGTCGAGCCGACCAAGAACTCGAAGCTCGCGTCGAGGAGTTCGACGGGCTTCGCGACCTTCTCATCAACGCCCCCGCACGTCTCGATGCGTTGACGCAGAGTGTTGTTTCTCTCAGCGTGCGCTTGCCCGAATCCGAGGCGATTCTGACCAAATTGAAGGATCAGTTCCCCGCGCCGACGCTGGCATCTGTCGTGAACAACGTCACGATGGCCAGCGAACGCCTGACGCTCGCCGAGAAGTCGATCGAGGAAGGCCGCGATGCCACCGCGCTGCCGGCTGGTAAGCAAGGCGCTGCCGTCACCGCGATTCGCACTGCCGAAGCGGCTCTCGATCAGGCACGCAAACTACTCGACGGCGTCGATCACGCCGCCGACGACATCCGAAACGCCATCGCGACTCTTCCGTCCGCGATGGACGACGTCCAGCAGGGCATCACTGCTGCGGACGCTTACCTGGCGCAGGGCGGGCAGAAGTTGGCGGACGCGAAGGCCGCAGCCCAGGCAGCGTTGGCGAATGCTCAGACGTCGAAGGACAGCGATCCGCTGACAGCCTTCAACCAGATCGTCGCGGCCGACGCCCAACTCGACGCGCTGCTTGCCGACGCTCAGGAGCAGAAGCAGCAGCTCGAACGTGCACAGCAGCGCCTTGCCCAGGACATTCTGGCCGCACAGGCTCAGGTGACCGCTGCAGGCGACTTCCTCGGAACCAGGCGCGGCGCGATCGGGGCGGAGGCGCGCACTCGCTACGCAGAGGCTCAGCGGCACCTGCAGGCGGCCCAGCAATTGCAGGCTGCGGATCCGTCCAAGGCACTGCAACACGCCCAGGCCGCGACCACCTTGGCGACGCACTCACTTCGCGCCGCGCAGAACGACGTCAACACCTGGGAAGCAAACCAACGACCCCGCGGTGGCGGCGGAGATGCGACGGGAGCGATCCTCGGCGGCATCCTGATCAACAGCATTCTGCGAGGTGGCGGCGGGCCCCGCTCGTACGGCGGACCAAGCAGCAGTGGACGCTCCGGTCGCGGTGGCGGCGGCGGTGGTTTCGGCGGTGGCGGCGGCGGCCGAACCAGTCGAGGCGGCGGCGGCCGGTTCTGACGGATCCCGTCGAGGTAGTAAAATCCCTACTTTGTTCACGACCGCACTCGTCGTACGCTTCATCCGGCAAGTCGGGATCACAGATCATACGAAGGTGTTATGGAAAGCGTCGCCCCGCAGATAACCGTCGTTGTACCTACATACAACGAGCGTGAGAACCTGCCAAAGCTCGTCGATCGCCTCGCCGCGTTGAAGATCCCGAACCTGCACGTCCTCGTGGTGGATGACAACTCCCCCGACGGCACGGGCGAGGTTGCGGACAAGTTGGGTATCGATGGACCCATCCCGGTCGGAGTGCTTCACCGCACGGTCAAGGACGGACTCGGCCGTGCTTACGTCGCGGGTATGAGCCGGGCTCTGGCGGAGAACGCCGACATCGTCATTCAGATGGACGCGGATCTCTCCCATCCGTCCGAAGCGATCCCCGCCATGATCGAGATCCTCACCACTACCGATGCGGCAGTCGTTCTCGGCTCCCGTTACGTCGAAGGTGGCGCAGTTGCCGGCGACTGGCCGTGGCATCGCAAGGCTTTGTCCGCCTGGGCGAACTTCTACGTCAACGCTATTCTGCGACTGCACGTCAAGGATGCAACTGCAGGCTTCAAGGCGTGGCATGCAAAGACCTTGCGCGACATCGACGTCGAATCGGTGCAGAGCAACGGCTACGCGTTCCAGGTCGAGATGAACTACCGAGTTGTTCAGCGCGGCATGAAGATCGCCGAAACGCCAATCCGCTTCGAGGAACGCACCGAAGGTGTCTCCAAGATGAGCCTCTCGGTTCAGTTGGAGTCCGCTCTGGTGCCGTGGAAGCTCAAGTTCGGCAAGAAGTCTCTCTGACCTGCGCGGCTGATCGAAAATAATCGGCGGTCTGCGTGTCCGACGGGTAGAACGACTCTATCGCGATCTCTGCAAGCGTGACGTCGCGCGGCGTACCGAACACGGTGGTGGTGCTGAACATCGCCAATTCGGTATCGCCCGCGCGTACGCGCAACGGAACCAGCAGGGAATTCGCGCGGTCGTCGTGCCAGTCTCCGCCGCTCGGATAAGTGCGCAACTCGTCGAGCAACGACGCCAACTGCGCATCCGCACTGACCTCCACTTCCCGCGCCAACCTGGCGAGCAGGTGGGTCCGCCACTGCGCGAGGTTCACGATCCGCGGCGCCATGCCCGCGGGATGCAAGCTCAAACGCAATACGTTCACCGGTGGTTCCAGGAGGAATTCAGCGGCCCCCTCGGTCAGGATTCTCACGGCCTGGTTCCCGGCGATCATCTCCCATTGCTGATCGACCACCACGGCCGGATAAGGGTCATGCGCGTCGATGATGCGATCGATGGCCTCGCTCACCGCTGACATCGGCGCTTCCGCCAACGATTTTTGCGAGTACTCCGGCGAGTGGCCACTTGCCAGCAGAAGCGCATTCTGTTGTCGTAGAGGAACATCCAGGCATTCGGACAAGTGAAGGATCATGTCCCGGCTAGGTTTGGAGCGGCCGGTTTCGATGAAGCTCAGGTGCCTGGTCGACACTCCTGCCGCTGCCGAGAGGCCCAACTGAGTGAGCCTTCGCCGCTCCCGCCACCGCTTGAGTTCGGTGCCAACGTCCATCGTCTCGAAGGTCATTCTTTCAAGTTAGCGACCCGAGGTAGCCGAGACCATGACCTCGGAGGTAATCGACCCGAAGCAGTTTCGGAGGAACAGTGGTCTCAGCCGGCGAGACCGCCGGATGTTCACCACCGGAACTGATCAAGGGAGCGACCATGAGCGACTTCGACGCAATCACCGACGCCTATATCGACATGTGGAACGAAACAGATACCACCGCCCGTAGAGCACGGATCGAGCAATTGTTCGCACCCGGCGGCCGCTACACCGATCCGCTCGCGGACGTCACCGGACACGATCAGATCGACGCGATGATCAACGCTGCGCAGCAACAGTTTCCGGGCATGCACTTCACCCTCGTCGGGCCGGTGGACGCGCACCACCGACAGGCTCGATTCGGTTGGGCTCTCGGCCCGGCGGGGGCCGAGTCACTGATCGACGGGTTCGACGTACTCGAACGCGACGACGACGGCCGGGTGACGCTTGTCCTCGGGTTTCTCGACAAGGTACCTACGGCCTGAAGTGCGTCTACAACCGACAGCCTTCGCCACGAAGGCTGTCGGTGGTCCGTGGAATCATCGTTGCCGATGAACGCCGACGGATTTACCTGGTCCACACCGATTCCCGAGTCCGAGGGTGCTGAATACAGCGCTCACACGCTGACCGTCAACGGCCTTCCCTCCGTCTATCGAACCGCCAAGACGACGCCGACCAAGCTCGGTCAGTTCGTCACCCTGTGGCGCCGTTCCGAGGCCGGGCCCATCCGCCCATTCGACACCAGCGACGGCGTCGCGCTGTTTGTGGTGAAGGTCTGCGACGAAGAATATCTGGGTCACTTCGTCTTTCCCACCGAAACTCTCGTCGAACACGACATCGTGTCGACGAACTTCTCGGGCGGCAAGCGCGCTATCCGGGTCTATCCGCCCTGGGTCACGCCGACCAGTGTGCAAGCCGTCAGAACCCAGCGCTGGCAGAAGCAGCATTTCGGCGAGTTCCCTGATGTATTCAACTCACCTGATACGTCGCGATGATGACGCCTGTTGTCGTAGGAACACTTTCGGTGAGGGTAAACTGAGCGAGTGCAGCACCGTCGGGGAACAATCTGCGCCCGGTTCCGAGAACCAGCGGATGAATCAGCAGAGTGTAGGTGTCGACGAGACGCCGTTCGGCCAATGACGTGATCAGGTCGCCACTGCCCAGAATCACCAGATCCGGGCCATCGCTTTCCTTCAGCGCGGCGACCGCGTCGGCGGCATCGCCTTTCAACACAGTCGAGTTCTTCCACGGCAGCGGTTCACCCAAAGTCCTTGACGCGACGTACTTCTGCGTGTTGTCGAGCACCTCGGTAAACGGATTGTCCGTCTGAAACGGCCAGTACGAGGCGAAGTTCTCATAGGTTCGGCGTCCGAAGAGCAACTCTGATTTCTTCGCCATCCCCTCCCCCATTTTCTGTGCCATGACGGAATCGTTGAAGGGTGCCGCCCATCCACCGTGCTCGAATCCGCCACGACGATCTTCGTCCGGCCCGCCAGGTGCCTGCATGACACCGTCGAGAGTCACGCTGTTGGTCACGCTGAGTTTTCTCATAGCTTCGATCCTGCGCCTGAAGATCCACCATGGAAAGAGAAAACGGGCGGTCCTTCTCGAATGAGAAGAACCGCCCGTCAGCTTCGAACGAATCAGGAACCGATCAGCCGTGCAGCCAGGTAGCTTTCCACCTGATCGAGGGCGACGCGTTCCTGCGCCATGGAGTCACGCTCACGCACCGTCACAGCCTGATCTTCGAGAGTGTCGAAGTCGACCGTGATGCAGAACGGTGTGCCGATCTCGTCCTGGCGACGGTAACGACGACCGATGGCACCGGCGTCGTCGAACTCGACGTTCCAGTTCTGACGCAACTGCGCCGCAAGATCTTTTGCCTTCGGCGTCAGATCCGCATTGCGCGAGAGCGGCAGCACTGCGGCCTTGACGGGAGCGAGTCGACGATCCAGTCGCAGCACCGTGCGCTTGTCGACGCCGCCCTTGGAGTTGGGTGCCTCGTCCTCGGTGTACGCGTCGACCAGGAAGGCCATCAGCGAACGCGTGAGACCTGCCGCCGGCTCGATGACGTACGGGGTGTACCGCTCACCCGTCGTCTGGTCGTAGTAGTTCAGCTCGGTGCCCGAGTGCTTGGAGTGCGTCGAGAGATCGAAGTCGGTACGGTTCGCGATACCTTCGAGCTCGCCCCATTCGCTGCCCTGGAAGTGGAAGCGGTACTCGATGTCGGTCGTGCCCTTCGAGTAGTGCGAAAGCTTTTCCGGCGCATGCTCGTACAGCCGCAGGTTGTCCTTGTTGATGCCGAGGCCGGTGTACCAGTCCAGGCGGTAGTCGATCCAGTACTGATGCCACTGCTCGTCCTCGCCCGGCTTGACGAAGAATTCCATCTCCATCTGCTCGAACTCACGGGTGCGGAAGATGAAGTTGCCCGGGGTGATCTCGTTACGGAA
Organism: Rhodococcus sp. P4_E4; assembly: GCF_056401575.1. Classification (NCBI taxonomy): domain Bacteria; kingdom Bacillati; phylum Actinomycetota; class Actinomycetes; order Mycobacteriales; family Nocardiaceae; genus Rhodococcus; species Rhodococcus sp. P4_E4. The sequence continues at coordinate 237,694 of NZ_JBFUJB010000006.1, forward strand.
GCTCTTGCCGATCTGACCGATGCCGAACGGCGGCTTCTTACGTGAGGTGGTCAGCACGTTGGCGAAGTTCACGAAGATGCCCTGTGCGGTCTCGGGGCGCAGGTAGTGCATGCCCTCTTCGCTCTCGACAGGGCCGAGGTACGTCTTGAGCATCATGTTGAAGTCGCGCGGCTCGGTCCACTGGCCGACGGTGCCGCAATCGGGGCAACCGATGACATCCATCGAGACGTCGTCCGGGTTGTCGAGCTTCTTCTTCTCCGCGTACGCCTCCTGCAGGTGATCCTGACGGTGACGCTTGTGACAGTTGAGGCACTCGACGAGCGGGTCGTTGAAGACACCGACGTGACCGGATGCGACCCACACCTCGCGGGGCAGGATCACCGAGGAGTCGAGGCCGACGACGTCCTCGCGGCTGGTGACCATGTTGCGCCACCACTGACGCTTGATGTTCTCCTTGAGCTCGACACCCAATGGGCCGTAGTCCCATGCGGACTTGGTACCGCCGTAGATCTCACCGCACGGGTAGACCAGGCCTCGCCGCTTGGCGAGATTGACAACGGCTTCGATCTTGGACTTGGGTGCCACTCGATTGCTCTCCATCTGGGTAATAGATGCATGATTTTCGTGCGCTTTTCGCACCATCAGCCTATCTGGCGGCTGCCACGCACTTCCGTCCAAGGTTGACATGCATACTTGTGCATATCAAAATGAAAGTGATTTGCAATAATGTGGTGAGATGGCTATGCCCGGACATCATGATCTACCCCTCGAAGGAGCCTCGCTGTGAGCATTGCGGATACCGGCGATCTCCACAAAAGCCATGATCATTCCGACCTCGGACACACGCACGACCCGTTCGAAGCCGCACCCCCCGCGCCCGTGCCGCCCAAGGAAACTTTGGCGGCCGCCGGCGAAATTCTGCGGGCGCTGGCTGCACCCGTTCGCATCGCGATCGTGCTTCAGCTCCACGAGTCGGAGCGTTGCGTTCACGAACTCGTCGGCGCTCTCGGCGTCACTCAGCCACTCATCAGCCAGCATTTGCGCGTTCTCAAAGCAGCGGGCGTCGTCCGCGGCGAACGCAACGGACGAGAAGTTCTCTATCGACTCGTCGACGATCACCTCGCACACATCGTCGTCGACGCTGTCGCCCACGCCGAAGAAGGATGAGATTCCACCGCATGAACACCCCGGGCAGTACGACCTCGAAACGTGGACCGGCCACCGTCGGCGTTCGTTCCACGAAACAGCGCAGCGCCATCTCCGCCCTGCTCGACGACATCGACGAATTCAAGTCGGCACAGGAACTGCACGACGAACTGCGCAAGCGCGGTGAAGGGATCGGCCTGACCACCGTCTACCGCACGCTGCAGGCACTGTCCGACGCCGGAACCATCGACGTCCTGCGCACCGACACAGGTGAGTCCGTCTACCGACGCTGCTCCTCCGGACACCACCATCACCTGGTGTGCCGCAACTGCGGATTCACCGTCGAGGTCGAGGGCCCGACGGTCGAGCAGTGGTCACAGACCATCGCCGAGGACAACGGTTTCACCGAAGTGAGTCACACCGTCGAGATCTTCGGCACCTGCCGCGACTGCGCCGCCAGCTGACAGCGTCAGGGAATCAAACCCTGACGCGCGGTATCGGCGCCGGTCAGCGCGAGTAGCAACATCGTGGTCAGTGCTTCGTCGTCCAGTCCGGCCGCCGGGAACGTGTATCGCAGGATCACGTCCGCCAGACTGCCGTGGCCGAATACCGCGATCGAACCGAATTGAATGGTCCGGTTCCGCTCGGCCACCTTGCGATGCAGTGCCGCGCTGACCGGTCGGTCCCACGCGAGGACACACGTCATGGACAGCACGTCCAGACCCTCGGACAAATTCATCGCCTGGATCGAGCACAGCGCGCCGGAGTACTGGAAACCAAGCGAGCCGTCCGCAGCCACATCGACCGTCACGAAATGCGCCAGCGAGGCGGCCGCGCGTTCTTGTAGGCGGGCTGCTTCGTCGGTGGTGTCGGTCATGTTCTCCCCTGTCATTTGACGCCACCGAATCTACGGTCGCGTGAGGCGTATTCGACGCAGGCGGCCCAGAGATCGCGGCGGTCGAAATCGGGAAACAGCTTCTCCTGGTACACCATTTCGGCGTAGGCGGATTGCCAGATCAAGAAATTGGACGTCCGCTGTTCCCCCGACGGACGCAGGAAGAGATCGACGTCGGGCATGTCGGGTTCGTCGAGGTACTTGGCAACCGTCGCCTCGGTGATCTTGTCCGGATTGATCTCACCGGCCGCGACACGCTTCGCGATTTCCTTTACCGCATCGGCAATTTCGGCCCGCCCGCCGTAATTCACACACATGGTCAAGTTCATGACTGTGTTGTTCTTGGTCAGTTCTTCGGCGATCTCGAGTTCCTTGATCACACTGGCCCACAGGCGCGGCTTACGACCGGCCCAGCGAACACGCACACCCATTTCGTTCATCTCGTCGCGTCGGCGGCGGATGACGTCACGGTTGAAGCCCATCAGGAATCGAACCTCGTCGGGACTGCGCTTCCAGTTCTCGGTGGAGAAGGCGTAGGCGGAGAGCCACTCGACACCCATCTCGATGCAACCGCAGACGGTATCCATCAGGACAGCTTCACCGCGTTCGTGCCCGGCGGTTCGCGGCAGACCGCGCTCCTGCGCCCACCGTCCGTTGCCGTCCATCACCAACGCGACGTGGCGCGGGATGAGTTCGGTTTGCAGGATCGGCGGGGTCGCCCCGGACGGATGTGGGTCCGGTGGCCGGATCACCCGTTCAGCAGCAGGATCAAGCGGAGTTCGCGGTTCGCGTCGTCGAATCACGGGTTCCATCCTGCCTCACGGGCAAGTCGACCTCGACGGCTGCATGCGGCCTCGAACGCTCGATCAGCGGCAACGTCCGCAATTGACGCTCGAGATGCCACTGCAGGTGTGCCGCGACCAGTCCGCTGGCTTGCGTCCGCAGCGTCGCGGGCGCCGAATCGGTGCCCTCCCACTCCCCTCGGAGCAGGGCTTCCATCAAGTCGAGCACTCCGGGCGACGGCGTCGCAGCACCCGCCGGGCGGCAGTAGGTACAGACGGCTCCGCCTGCGGCGACATGAAATGCACGGTGCGGTCCCGGAGCGCTGCAGCGGGCGCACTCTTCGAGGGCAGGCGCCCAACCCGCGTACCCCATGGCTCGCAACAAGAACGCGTCGAGCACGAACTCGACCGGCCGCGCCTGCTCGGCGATCGCACGCAGTGCTCCCACCGTCAATCGCTGGAGCTGCGGGGCCGGCGCGCGTTCCTCGCCGGCCAACCGCTCGGCAGTTTCGAGTACGGCGCAGGCCGTGGTGTACCGGCTGTAGTCGTCGACGATGTCAGTGGCGAAGGCATCGACCGTCTGCACCTGAGTGATGATGTCGAGATTCTTGCCCGGAAGTAGTTGCACGTCGATGTGAGCAAACGGTTCGAGTCTGGCACCGAATTTGGAGGTGGTCCGGCGGACACCTTTGGCCACGGCACGTACCAACCCGAACTGACGGGTGAGCAACGTGACGATGTGGTCGGCTTCGCCCAGTTTGTGCAGGCGCAGCACCACCGCCGTGTCTCGATACAACCTCACTCGACCAGTGTCCCACGTTGTACCGACGACCGATCCCGATGCCGCGCCCGATGACAAGTCGGAAATACGGCGGGTCCGTCCGGATAGACTGGCCCGATGCCGAGCGACGCAATTGCGCAACCTGTCACTGCAGAGTTGACCGGTCGCGAAGCGCGGTGGGAGCGACACAACTCCGAGCGTCAGAAACGGATACTCACCTCGGCTGTCGAACTGATCGAAGAGCGCGCGGCAGGTGCCGAGGTGTCCGTCCAGCAGATCGCCGACCGTGCCGGCCTCGCCAAGTCGGTGGTGTACCGACAATTCAGCGGCCGAGACGACCTCGATCGACGAGTCCGAGCGTTTGTGCTCGGCCAATTTGCGGCGGCCCTGGATGCGTCGATGAGCATTTCGGTAGGCACTCTCGACCAGATCCTGACCCGAACCATCAGCGCCGTCGCCGAGTGGATCACCGAGCATCCGCGGATTCACGAGTTCATGGGTACCGGCCCCACCGACTACGACGACGAGAGCATCGACGCGATCAGCAGCTTGAAGGCGACAATCGCCGACTCGGCCCGCACCACTATCACCGAAGTCGGTCGATCCGTGGGGATCGACTCCTCACCCTTCGATTCACTACCGTTCGCGGTGGTGACAATGGTCGAGGGCACGCTCACCCACTGGGTCCGAAGCACCGATCCGAAACCGAGCCGCGAAGAGATCGTCGCCGACCTCGCGAAATACACCTGGTACATGTTCGACGGCGTTGCACGCTCGAGCGGGCTACAGATCGATCCCCATGTCGAATTGTCCACGCTCATAGCCGAACTGGTGTCCTCCGACGGAGGAACTTCGCGGCCGGACTAGATCCGGGTCTTGTCGGAACGCTTCGGCTCGCCGCGGTAGCGGGCGTAGTCGCCGTCGATGCGCAGCTTTCGCCACGCACGCTTCGACACCGGATTCATCAATCCGAGTTCGTCTGCCAGGGCTCGCATTTCACCGAAGTAATTACCCAGGATGCGGCGTGAATGTGGGCTCCCCCAGAAGGCGCTCTTCATCACCTCGTCCGGGATTCCGAATTCTTCGGCGAATTCCTTTGGCGGTGACATGATTTCGCCCGCAAGCCAACGCATCGTGCCGGGGAAGGCGACCGATGTGATGGCTCGACTCGTACGACTGAGTCTGGGGACGTGATTGCGCAGGAACTCGTGAGCAAACGAGATGTGTCTCGCTTCTTCGGCGATGTGAATCTCCATGGTGCGGAGCATCGCCGGCGGCGTGTCCTTACCCTCGCGGATGAGATCCTTCTGGAAGTGGTCGATCGGTTCTTCACCAGCCAGAATGCCGATGAAGAAGATGACCGGGAACTTTGCTCCCAGCACTCCGATGATCGGCGACAGCCGCCGGAACATCGGACGCATACCCGGTACGTCGATGTCCATACGATTGACGAGTTCTTGGAACATCTGGATGTGATTGCACTCTTCGGTCATCTCGTGCAGGCAGTACCGGAACTCAGGCGACTGGTTGGGTAGCGCCATGATGTATTGCAGCATTCCCCGGATCAAGATGCTCTCGAATGCCGAACCCACCTTGGTCACATTCGCCTGACGCCACATTCCCATGGCGATTCGACGCTCCAACGACTGATCCTGGTACCACTGCGTCGCTCCGAGCGGATCCGACACGGATGAGAGCACCCACCTCGGATCATGCGGATCGATCGCGAACTCTGGTGAATCCCAGTCGATGTCGAGATAGGGATCGAAACTGCGGGCAACTGAGCCCTCGGACAAAGTCTGCAGTACCTGGCGGTACGGCTTTTCCACTTCGATCGACGCTGACCGAGCCATCGGTGTCTCCTCACGGCCAGTCCGTCGATTGGAGTCGACGGACTTGAATGAGGTCAAACATAATGGGACACCGCGTCCCACGCAACCCCTTCAGGGGCCTGATTTCAGGCCCGCCGCACCGGGATGATCTCGCGAACCTTCTCGTCTCGGAGATACAGACCCGCCCACATGACGATTCCGGTATAGACGGCAAACAGTGTCGTGCTCAGCAGAGGCTGTTCCGCTCGAAGGTTGGTCAACACGGCTCCGCCCAGGTAACCGGTGAGCAGAATCGCGCCGAGTATCGACGTTCGCGGAATCACGTACAGCGCAAGGCAGATCAGTTGCACCACCCCGGCCGTCAATGCCAGCGAGTCCGGCAACCCAAGTTCGGCGGAGGCGTCCTTGACGGTCTGAAGGTTGAGAATGTGAATGATGCCGTCGAAGAGCATGAAAACGACGAACAGCCCACTCAGGACGTATCCGACCTTGCGAGCCGTGGCCGAAGGTGTCGTCGTCGTGGCGTTACCGGAAACAGTTTCGTTGTGGACGGGCTGGGTGGTCATCGGATTCTCCTGGGGCGAAGGCGAGCGGCCTGTTGCCACTTCGCTTGCAATTACGACTCCCGAGCGATCGAAAACTCATCGCGCCGACCGTTACTGCACACCCGGCGTTCAGGACGATTCACCTCACGTGGTCTGATGGACGGTGACACGGGGTGCCGAAAAAGTCGGCTGAGATCAGACCCGATGAACCTGACCAGTTAGCACTGGCGGAGGGATGTCGACATGACCGAACAGCAATTTCAGCGCGCATTGAACCTCGACGAGCAGATCGTTCTGATCACCGGTGGCGCCCGCGGGCTCGGCGCCGCACTGAGCCGAGCATTCTTCCGCTCGGGCGCCCGCGTAATCGTGAACTACAACAAGAGCCGCGATGCCGCCGAGGCCCTGGTCGCCGAACTGGGTGAGGATCGCACCTTCGCAGTCCAGGCGGACGTGACGGACCGCAGTTCCGTCGACCAGTTGTTCTCCGCTGCACGCGAGAGATTCGACGCACCGATCTCGACCGTGGTCGACAATGCACTGGTCGACTTCTCGTTCAACGGCGATGCCCGGCCGAACGCGGACACGATCACCTGGGCCGACTTCGACTCTCAACTACGCGGAGCTGTTGCCGGAACACTCAATACCACCCAGGCAGGACTACCAGGCATGCGCGAACTCGGCTTCGGCCGAATCATCACTGTCGGAACCAATCTGGTCCAGAATCCGGTAGTTCCGTACCACGACTACACCGCTGCCAAGGCCGCACTGTTGGCACTGACACGGACGCTGTCCGCCGACCTCGGTCCGGACGGGATCACAGTCAACATGGTCTCCGGCGGCTTGCTCCGCACCACCGATGCGAGTGCCGCGACACCGGAAGCAGTGTTCGACATGATCGCGGCAAGCACTCCCCTGCGCCGAGTCACGACGCCGGACGAATTTGCCGACGCTGCACTCTTTTTCGCCTCCCCATGGTCGCGGGCCGTGACCGGCCAGAATCTGGTTGTCGACGGCGGACTCGTCAAGAACTGATGGGCGCACAGCTACGGATAGGTGCGTTCCTGCTCGGTTGCGGGCATCACAGTGCGGCGTGGCGACACCGCGACTCACCGGTCGAAAGTCTCGGTGACATCACGTATTACGAGTCGCTCGCCCAGATCGCCGAACGCGGCAAGCTGGACGCCGTTTTCTTCGCTGACGGTCACAGTGTTCGAGAACCCGAGTCTGGTGCGTCGTGGTTTCTCGAACCGATCACCGCGTTGACTGCCATGGCACGAGCGACGGCGAACGTCGGCCTGGTCACCACCATCTCCACGACCTTTTACACGCCATTCCACGCGGCACGACTTTTGGCATCGCTCGACCACATCAGCGGCGGACGGGCCGGATGGAACGTCGTGACCTCGATGTTCGACCAGGAGGCGCGCAACCACGGACTCGAGGCGATGCCCGATCACGCATCCCGATATGAACGAGCCGACGAATTTGTCGAAGTGGCCCTCGCATTGTGGGATTCGTGGTCGGAAGACGCGCTGATCCTCGACCGGGCGGGACGTTTTGCCGACGCAGGCGAGATTTCTCGCATCGATCACGACGGCAAGCATTTTCGTGTCGACGGCCCGTTGACGGTTCCTCGATCCCCGCAGGGCAGACCGGTTTTGTTTCAGGCCGGGGCGTCCGAGCAGGGTCGCGATCTGGCTGCGCAGCGCGCCGAGGCGATCTATTCGGTTGCCTACGACCTACCCAGCGCGCAGAGCTACTACGCGGACGTGAAGTCGAGAATCGAGCGCGCCGGCCGGGATTCGAACTCGGTCGCCGTCATGCCGGGGCTGGTCACCTACGTCGGAAGTACTGTCGCCGAGGCACGGGCCAAGAAGGCCGAACTTGATCGCCTGCTGCCCACCGAACAGTCGATACGCCAACTCTCGTTGTTCACCGGACAGGATTGCGAGGACTGGGATCTCGACGGGCCCGTGCCCCCGTTGCCTCCACTCGAAGCATTCAGCGGGCCGCAAGGACGCTACGCAACTATTCTGCGGATCGTCGAGAAGGACGCACCGACTGTGCGGGAACTCCTCGGGACGCTCGCTGCGGGTGGTGGCCACGCAACGATGATCGGCACACCGGAGTCGATTGCCGACGAGATGGAATCCTGGTTGAACGGCCGCGGTGCCGACGGTTTCAATCTGATGCCGCCGACCTATCCGCAGGGCCTGGAAGATTTTGTCGATCACGTGATTCCAGTGCTGCAGGCGCGTGGGTTGTTCCGACGCGAATACGAGGGAGCGACTCTGAGAGAAAACCTCACCTAGTCCGGCAGTAGCGGCACCGACAGGTCCGGATCGCGTCCCAGGAGCACTCCCCTCGTGAGAGCCGCCGAGCCGAACTTCTTCCGGACGCTGTCCATCGCCGAGTCGAGGGCGGCAGTGTCCGGACCCGCGAATCCTGGACCGTCGAAGGGCAATTCGAGTTGTTCGGCGCCGTCCCGATCCAGGTTGGAGACAGCGACACCGATCAACGTGATGCCCTTGTCCGCGATCATCGGTATCGCTTCGTCCAGCAGCACCATCGAGGCGTTCAGCAATTCCGCTGTGTCGGCGGTGGACCGGCGCAGTGTGTGAGATCGAGTTGCCCGCGTGAAATCCGCGAAGCGAAGCCGGAGCGTGACCGTGCGCCCCGTCCGCTGCGCCGAACGCATGCGTCGACTGGCACGATCGACAAGGGACATCAACGACGCATCGAGTTCTGCGCGGGAATGGGATCCGCGACCAAGCGCATGCTGAGCACCCATCGAACTGCGGCCACGATAGGCGCGGACGGGGCGCGGATCTCGATTGTGCGAGAGCGCGTAGAGATGGCGACCGGCGCCGCCCCCGAGAATCGAGACGATCGAGGATTCGTCGTGCCGAGCGATGTCACCCACCGTCACGATGTCGAAGTTTCGCAACTTCTGGGCCGTGATCTTGCCGACGCCCCACAGCTTCTCGACCGGCAACGGATGCAGGAATTCGGTCTCGCCCTCCGGCGGCACTCGCAGCAATCCGTCGGGTTTCGCGAATGCACTCGCGACCTTGGCCAGGAACTTGGTGCGTGCGATCCCGACCGTGATCGGTAGTCCCACCTGCTCGGCCACGTCGCGTCTGAGGTTGGCCCCGATCTGCAGCGGGTTTCCCACGATTTTGGCGAGCCCGCCGACCTCGAGAAAGGCCTCGTCAATGGAGATTCCTTCGACCAGCGGCGACGTGTCGTGAAAGACGTCGAACACGTCTTTGCTCGCCTGCGAGTACGCCGACATTCGCGGGGGAACGACGATTGCCTGGGGACACAGTGATCGAGCCTGACCACCACTCATCGCAGTTCGAACCCCGAATGCCTTGGCCTCGTAGCTTGCCGCCAGGACCACGCCACCACCGACGATGACCGGTCTGCCCGCCAGAGTCGGGTCGTCACGTTGCTCGACCGATGCGTAGAACGAATCGAGGTCCGCATGGAGGATCGTTGCGTCACCCGTAGGTCGACCACCCCCAGGATGATTACCGCCAGAACGGGCACCGCCAGGGTGATTACCTGGCGTTTCTCGATCCAGCGGTTCATGCGACACGAACATATGTTCCCATGCGCCACCGACACAACGAAAGGCCGCAAATAGATTCCATGGAATTAATCAAGAATCGGGTGTACGGTGAAAGAATGATTCCACGGAATGCATATCGGTTCGGGGTCTGCTCATGACGGGGTCGGACCTGAGCGGTCACTTCGACAACCTCGTCCGCTTCGAAACCGAACTGTGGACGGCCGTCGACCAGCGACTCCGAATCGAGCACGACCTGCCACTGAGTCGATTCGAGCCGATGCAGATCATCGACAGGCTAGGTTCCTGTCGGGTCTTCGACATTGCCGAAGCCCTCGCGATCACCGTCGGTGGCACGAGCAAATTGGTGGATCGGATCGAGTCCTCGGGGCACTGCCGTCGACAATCCAATCCCGCCGACAAACGATCCTCACTCATCGCGTTGACCCCCGACGGCATCGGCCTGTTGCAGCGGGCGAAGGCCACGTTCGACGACGAACTGGCACGCCGTCTCGGTTCCGTGCTGACGCCCGAGGCTCTCGATCGGTTCGGCGCCACACTGGCCACGCTGCGCGAAGCCAACCGTCGACTGACACTCATCACCGAGGAGAAAGCATGACCGACACAATGCGCGCAATCGTGCTCGACGCCCCCGGCCCGCCAGAAGCATTGACGATCAAGGAGATTCCCATACCGGCGCCTACCACCGGCTGGGTCCTCATCCGCGTGAAGGCCTTCGGTCTCAATCGATCCGAACTGCACACCCGCCTCGGCCTCGCCGAAGGCGTGACGTTCCCGAGGGTGCTGGGCATCGAGGCCGTCGGCGAAGTGGTGAACTGCCCCGGCGGGGAGTGGACCGAAGGGCAGCAGGTCGCCGCCATGATGGGCGGGATGGGTCGGGTCTTCGACGGCGGATATGCCGAGTACACATGCGTTCCCGTCAGCCAGGTCGTTCCCTTCTCCAGCAAACTGGACTGGTCGACAGTGGGAGCTGTTCCCGAGATGCTGCAGACGTCGTACGGCTCTCTGACGGTGGGACTGGATGCGAAATCCGGTCAATCCCTACTGATTCGAGGCGGAACCTCCTCGGTCGGCATGGCAACCGCAGTCCTGGCGAAGCAGTGGGGGCTCACGGTCCTTGCGACCACCCGCGATGCGAGCAAGACGTCATCGTTGACCGCGATCGGGGTCGACCACGTTGTCCTCGACGACGGTACCGTGGCAGGCCAGGTGCGAGACATTTTCCCGGACGGTGTTGATCTGGCTCTCGAATTAGTCGGAACACCAACACTTCCCGATACGTTGCGCGCCACTCGCGTTCACGGGACCGTGTGTTTCACGGGCATGTTGTCCAACGAGTGGACAGTCAAGGACTTCTATCCGATCGACTACATTCCACGCGGAGTGCGATTGACCTCGTACGGCGGGGACGCGTCCGACCTGCCTGCCGACGTACTGCAAGACTTCCTCTCCGCTGTCGCGTCAGGCGAGGCGGTGGTACCGATCGACGAGGTGTTCGCGTTCGAGGACATCGCGCAAGCACATGCCAAGATGGAAGCTGGTACGGCTCGTGGCAAATTGGTGGTGATGATCTGACCTGGTTTCTCACACCTGGTTTCTCACACCACGAATCGATAACCCATCCCCGCCTCGGTGATCAGATGCTTGGGGCTGGCCGGGTCGTCCTCGAGCTTGCGACGAAGTTGAGCCAGGTAGACACGCAGATAGTGAGTCTCGGTGTCGTAGGCCGGTCCCCACACCTCCCGAAGCAATTCCTTCTGCCCGACCAGCTTTCCGCGGTTGCGCACAAGCATCTCGAGCATGCCCCACTCGGTCGGAGTCAGGTGCACCTGTTCACCGCGCCGACTCACCGTTTTGGCAGCCAAGTCCACCGTGAACGACGCGGTCTCGACCGACGGTTCCGAGGTATCGGCCGCCGAGGTTCCACGCCTCGCCGCTGCGCGCACGCGGGCCAGAAACTCGTCCATCCCGAAGGGCTTGGTGACGTAATCGTCGGCACCGGCATCGAGGGCCTCGACTTTGTCCGCGGAGTCGGTGCGCGCCGACAGCACGATGACCGGCGCCGTGCACCAGCCACGCAGGCCTGCAAGTACTTCGGTGCCGTCCATGTCCGGCAGTCCGAGATCGAGAATCACCACGTCCGGCGGCCGTTCCGCTGCAGCGCGCAGGGCCCCTGCTCCGGTGGACGCCGTCACCACGTCATATCCACGCACAGTGAGGTTGATGCGTAGTGCCCGCAAGATCTGCGGTTCGTCGTCGACAACCAGTATCCGGCTCATGACTCGCTTCCATTCGTTCCTGCACCGGCCAGTTCGACCATCATCGTCAACCCACCGCCCGGAGTGTCGGTGGCACTGACCGTTCCGCCCATCGCGTCGACAAATCCACGAACCACGGACAGCCCGAGGCCCACTCCGCCGGTGTTGTCGCGATCTCCCATCCGCTGGAACGGCTCGAACATCGATTCGGCTTCACCACGGGGTACACCGGGGCCGGTATCTGCGACGGTGATGACGGTGCGGTCTCCGACGCGTGCTGCTCCCACTCGCACCGGTGTTGTGCCGCCGTACCGCAATGCGTTGTCGACGAGGTTGGCGATCACTCTCTCGAGCAAACCCTGATCGGCTTGCACGGCAACAGTACCCACGTCGACGATCACACTGTGAGACCGGGAGTCCGACCGGCCGCCGATGCCTAATCCAAGCAACGCCCGGTGAACAACTTCGTCGAGGTACACCGCTCGCAACGTCGGCTTGACCACTCCCGCAGCCAGTCTGGACGAATCAAGAAGGTTGCCGACCAGCGCGGTCAACTGATCCGCAGACTCCTCGATGGTGGCCAGTAGTTCTGCCGTGTCCTCAGGTGAGAACTCGATGTCGTCGCTGCGCAAGCTCGACACAGCAGCCTTCACGCCGGCGAGCGGTGTCCGAAGGTCATGGCTCACAGCCGAAAGCAATGCTCGGCGCAGTTGATCAGCCTCGGTCAATGCTGCCGCCTTGCTCGCTTCGACCGTGAGCTTGTCCTGACGGATCATGCCGACCGCCTGGTGCGCGACAACGGTCAACACCCGACGATCACGCGCACTCAACTCCGGCCCCGACAGCATCAGTGCGTATTCGCCGTCGTTTACCTCGCACACGGAATCCGCGTCAGCTTCACGTGCCGGCGGTTCTGCACCCACGGCCGCGACTACGCCATCCTCATGATGCACCACCGAAACCCCACGTTGACGGTAGATTTCACGAGCTTTCTCGAGCAGCGTGGACAGGTCAGCACCGCGGAGAACCGACCCCGCAAACAGTGTCAGAAGTTCCGCTTCCTCCGAAGCGCGCTTCGCTTCCCGAGCTTTTTTGGCGGCAGCGTCCACCAGAACGGCCACTGCCACAGCCACTATCAGCAGCACCACCGTCGTGATGAAGTTGTCGGGTTCGGCGATCGTGAAGCTGTACCTGGGGTCGGTGAAGAAGTAATTGAGCAGCAGTCCCGATAACAGAGCAGACAGCATTGCCGGCCCGACACCACCGAGCAGCGCGACCAGAACCACCACCACGAAGAACAACGCATTTTCGCCCTGCACGCCGGAGATCCGGTCGATCAGACCCATGAGTCCGGCTGCGGCCGTCGGAACCACCACTGCCGCAATCCACGACAGCAAGCGGTACTCGGAGCGGCCGAACAACGAGATCCGCCGACGGACGGTCGTTTCCTCATGGGTGACCATGTGAACGTCGATGCCGCCGGACTGCTGAACCACCGCGGCGCCGATCCCCTCGTCGAGGATGCGCGCCAGCCGAGAACGTCGAGACGTTCCCAGAACCAACTGTGTGGCGTTCTCCTCGCGGGCGAATTCGAGAAGCGTCGACGGTACGTCGTCACCGACAACGGTGTGAAGCGTGGCGCCGACCCCGACGGCCAACGCGCGCACCTTGCCCATCTCCGGAGCCGAGACGCCGGTGAGTCCGTCACCGCGCACGACGTGGACCACCATCAGCTCGGCACTCGATTTCGACGCGATACGGGATGCGCGTCGTACCAGCGTTTCCGACTCCGGTCCCCCGGTCACGGCAACGACGACACGCTCGCGAGCCTCCCAGGTATCGGTGATCTTGTTCTCGGCCCGGTACTTCGCCAGGGCGGCGTCCACCTGATCGGCCACCCACAGTAGAGCCAGTTCGCGTAGCGCCGTGAGGTTTCCGCGTCTGAAGTAGTTACCCAATGCCGCATCGACACGCTCCGGCGAATATACGTTGCCGTGAGAAAGTCTGCGGCGCAGCGCCTCCGGAGTGATGTCGACCAGCTCGACCTGCGCCGCACTACGCACTATCGCGTCCGGAACCGTCTCCTGCTGAACCACGCCGGTGATGTGCGCGACAACGTCGTTGAGGCTTTCGAGGTGTTGCACGTTGACCGTGGACAGGACGTCGATCCCGGCTTCGAGCAGTTCCTGCACGTCCTGCCAGCGCTTGTGATTCTTACTCCCCGGCGTGTTGGTGTGTGCCAACTCGTCCACGAGGACAAGGGCCGGCCGCCGAGCCAACACGGCCTCGACGTCCAGTTCCGGCATCCGTGTTCCGCGATAGTCCACCAGCTTCGGCGGAATGATCTCGAGGTCACCGATCTGCGCCGCCGTGCGGGCGCGGCCGTGTGTCTCCACAACGGCCGCGACCACGTCACAGCCACGATCTCGACGTCGATGAGCCTCACCGAGCATCGCGAAGGTCTTTCCGACGCCGGGGGCAGCGCCGAGGTAGATACGCAATTCACCACGTTTGCGTGCCCTACCGAAAGATTGACCGACCTTCTCCGAAGAACTCACGTGACAATCATCCACCAGTCGTCGGCGCAGCACACGTAGGTGCCGTCAATCCGAGTGCCAGGTTCAATTCCAGGACGTTGACTCGCTCGGCTCCGAGAAATCCGAGTTGCCGACCGTCGGTGTGCTCAGCCACCAAGTCCCGCACCTGGTCTTCCGAGATGCCGTTGTTCGCCGCCACCCTCGCGACCTGCAGCTCGGCGTACGCCGGACTGATGTGGGGATCGATACCCGAGCCCGAACCGGTGACTGCGTCGACGGGAACCGATGCCGGGTCGACGCCCTCACGTGCCGCGATGGCTGCCCGGCGCTCGATGATGAATCCGGCCAGAATCTCGCTGCTCGGCCCCTGGTTGGACGGCAGTGCCGCAGCGGGATCACCGGTGGCAAAAGGATCCTCGTCCGAAACGGATCCGACAACGCGGTTGTGGAAGAACGGGTCCTGCTGCCCTTCGGCAACCTGCGGATCAACACCCACCCAGGCACTGCCGACCACGCAACCGGCGGCATCAGTGACCGGTGAGCCTTCGGCAGATCCGGAGCTGATCCGGCTGACCCCCCACACCGCGGCGGGATAGATCACACCGAGAACGACCGTGAGTGCAAGTAATACGAGCAAACCCGCCCACACCTGTTTGGCAAAACCGATAGTGAAACGCATGTCAGGTCACCCAATTCCAGGAATCAAACGCACGACGAGATCGATCAACCAGATACCGACGAACGGTGTGATCACACCGCCGAGACCGTAGACGAGCAGGTTACGTCCGAGCAACTGCGATGCTGTCGACGGTCGGTATCGAACACCCTTGAGTGCCAACGGAATCAACCCGATGATCACCAAGGCGTTGAAGATCACGGCTGAGACGATCGCCGATTCGGGGGTAGCGAGCCGCATGATGTTCAACGCGTCCAGCTGCGGGTAGATGCCGCTGAACAATGCCGGCAGGATTGCGAAGTACTTCGCCAGGTCGTTCGCCAACGAGAATGTGGTCAAGGCGCCGCGGGTGATCAGCAATTGCTTGCCGATTTCCACTACCTCGATCAACTTGGTGGGATCGGAATCGAGATCGACCATGTTCCCGGCCTCTTTGGCTGCCGAGGTTCCCGTGTTCATCGCGACCCCGACATCCGCCTGGGCAAGGGCGGGCGCATCATTGGTCCCGTCACCGGTCATCGCGACGAGACGTCCGCCTTCCTGCTCCTTCCGGATCAGGGCCAGTTTGTCTTCCGGGGTGGCCTCCGCCATGAAGTCGTCGACGCCCGCCTCATCGGCAATCGCCTTCGCAGTCAACGGATTGTCGCCGGTGATCATGATCGTGCGAATACCCATCGCCCGGAGTTCGGCGAACCTGTCAGCCATTCCCGGCTTGACGACGTCGGACAACGCGATCACGCCGAGGATCGAGGTGCTCTCACCGTGCTTGACGGCAACTACCAGTGGTGTTCCGCCGGCTTGGGCGATGTCGTTCACGGTATCGGTCACCGCGGTCTCTGCATGTCCACCGCCACTGACGACCCAGTGCATCACCGCATCTGCTGCACCCTTTCGGATTTGGCGTCCGGAGTGGTCGAGTCCGCTCATCCGCGTTTGTGCCGTGAAGGGAACGAACTCGGCGCGTTCCTCGTCGAGCGTCGGTTCGGCCGCGAGAGAGAACTCTGCTGCGCACAACTCGACGATGCTCCGTCCCTCGGGAGTTCCGTCAGCCAGGCTCGACAAGCGCGCTGCCGCAGCAAGATCGTCGGCGGATACGCCGGGTGCCGGGTGGAGCGCGGTCGCCCGGCGGTTGCCGAAGGTGATGGTTCCGGTCTTGTCCATCAACAGGGTGTCGATGTCGCCCGCAGCTTCCACGGCACGCCCCGACATCGCGAGAACGTTGCGCTGGACGAGGCGGTCCATGCCCGCGATACCGATTGCCGAGAGCAGCGCTCCGATGGTCGTCGGGATCAGGCAGACGAGGAGTGCGATCAGCTTGATTGGATCCTGCTCGTGCCCCGCGTACAAGCCCATCGGGCCGATGGCTACGACGGCGAGGAGGAAGATGACCGTCAACGACGCGAGCAGGATGTTGAGCGCAATCTCGTTGGGTGTCTTCTGACGCGAGGCACCTTCGACGAGCGCGATCATCCGGTCCACGAACGAACTGCCCGGTGCTGCGGTGATTTCCACGACGATCCGGTCGGAGAGAACCGTCGTACCACCGGTGACGGCGCAGCGGTCGCCACCGGATTCACGGACTACCGGGGCGGATTCACCGGTGATCGCCGATTCGTCTACGGAGGCAATACCTTCGACCACGTCGCCGTCGCCGGGGATGACCTCGCCGGCAACCACGATCACCCGGTCGCCGACCACCAGTTCGGTGCCGGAAACCGATTCGATCGCGCCGCTCATCGTGATCCGATGCGCCTTGGTGTCCTGCTTGACCTTGCGCAGGCTGGCCGCCTGAGCCTTGCCTCGCCCTTCGGCCACGGATTCGGCGAGGTTCGCGAAGATCACCGTGAACCAGAGCCACAGGGTGATCACCCAGGAGAACACCGAGGGATCGGCGATCGCCATGACGGTGGTGATGACGGAACCGACGAACACCACGAACATGACCGGGTTACGCGCCAAGTGGCGTGGGTCGAGTTTGCGTACGGCCCCCGGCAACGCGGTGATCATCTGCCGCGGGTTGAATACGCCTGCGTGTACTTGACGGGACTGCCCTGGATCAACCTTGTCGGCAGCGTCTTGCGCTACCACGGGTTTCTCACTGATACGCACGGTCATTGAAGAGCCTCCGCTAGCGGGCCCAGCGCGAGGGCCGGGAAGAATGTAAGTGCAGCAACAAGAACGACGGTGCCGGTCAACAGGCCGGTGAACATCGGGCCGGATGTGGGGAGGGTGCCCGCCGTCGGCGCCACCTTCTTCTGAGAGGCCAGCGCACCGGCCAGAGCGAGAACGAAGATGATGGGCAGGAATCGGCCCAGAAGCATGCAGATTCCGAGAGACGACTGGAACCAGTCGCTGGTGACGGTCAGACCGCCGAACGCGCTGCCGTTGTTGTTCGAGGCGGAAGCGAAAGCGTAGAGCACCTCGCTGAACCCGTGGATCGATCCCGGCGTGCCCGGATCTCCCCCGTTACCTTGATAACCGGTGGTCGAACCAAGGATCACGGTGATGGCGGTACCGATCAGGACCAGTGCGGGCATGACCAGGATCGACAGCGCCGCAAGGGTTATCTCGCGTCGACCCAACTTCTTGCCGAGGTATTCGGGCGTGCGACCGACCAACAGTCCGCCGACGAACACTGCGATCAGCGCCAGCACGAGAATCCCGTAGAGGCCGGTTCCGACTCCGCCCGGCGCGATTTCGCCGAGCAACATGTTGAGCAGGACCGCGCCGCCGCCGAGGGGCGACATGCTGTCGTGGGCCGAGTTCACCGCACCCGTCGACGTTCCCGTGGTCGCCACCGCGAACAATGCCGATCCGGGGATTCCGAAGCGAACTTCCTTGCCCTCCATCATCGAACCTGCTGCTGTGGCGGCAACACCGCGTGCGCCGGATTCGGCAGCGAGCGTCACCGCGAGCAGTCCGCTCCACAGGATTCCCATCACTGCGAGCAGGGTGAGGCCTTGCCTACGATCACCGACGAGAGTTCCGAATGTTCGTGTGAGGCAGACCGGAATCAACAGGATCGCCAGAATCTCGACGATATTGCTCAGCGGGGTGGGGTTCTCGAACGGGTGCGCCGAGTTGGCAGCCAAGATCCCGCCGCCGTTCGTGCCGAGTTCCTTGATCGCTTCCTGGGACGCGACGGGAGCTAGTGCATTGGTCACCGCATTGCCGTCGAGGCCGGTGGAGGCGAAACCGTTGTGGAACGACTGAATCACTCCCTGGCTCAACAGGATCAGGGCGATCACGAAGGAGAACGGGAGGAGGATGCGCAGAGAACCACGCGTCAGATCGACCCAGAAGTTGCCGATCTCGCCGCCCCGGGCAACCCGAATGAAGCCACGAACCAATGCGATGGCCACCGCCATCCCGACTGCGGCAGAGACGAAGTTCTGCACCGCCAGGCCGACGGGCTGCACGAAGTTGCTCATCGTCGTTTCCGGCGTGTACGACTGCCAGTTCGTGTTCGCCACAAAGGAAATCGCGGTGTTGAAGGCAACGGCAGGGCTGACGCCGGACAGTCCGTCACTCAGCGGTAGTACACCCTGAATCCGTTGGAGAAAGTACAAGAACAATGCGCTCGCCAACGAGAATCCGAGAACGCTTGCGGCGTAACCGTACCACGTCTGCTCGGCCCGCGAGTCGATCCGGCCGACGCGGTAGATCACACTCTCGACCCGCAGATCCCGCGTCGACGAGTAAACGCGTGCCATGTAGTCGCCCACCGGAACGTAGGCAATTGCCAGAACGGCGAGGACAAAAGCGATCTGCAGGCCGGCTGCAAGAGCGGGCGACATCAGAACCTCTCAGGATCTACGAGTGCAACGAGCAGATAAATGACCAATGCCGCGGCGACGGCGATCAGAACCACGCTGACCACACCGGCAACCGTCATTTGGGAGCGCTCGCCTGTAGGGCGCGCAGCACCAGCGCGCACACGAGAAAACCACCGAGAATCAGAGCAACGTAGGCCAGATCGGCCATGAGCTTCCCTCTTCGAAATCTTTTGCCGTGCTGCTGTGCATCGCAGCCATGACGCTCGGTCGCCCTCGACCGGATGCGCTCTCTCAGCTTCGACCTCCAGAGAGGCCGATTCCGTGTCTCTGACGATCCACTTACGCACTGACCTGGCGTCTTGACGCGATCTTGACGCGGAACCCAAGTTCGCTAATACTGAAACAAGTTACTGTTCGTTCGAACGAACAGTTTTGCGAAGGGAACCTGATGACTTCTCGAACCGACCACGATCTCGCCCCCGGCCTTGTCGACCAGGTTGCGAGTCTGGCTTCGGGTGCTACCTCGTCCGTCGCGGCCACGGAGGCAACGCTGAGCCGGATCGAGGCCACTCAGCCTCACCTCAATGCGTTCAAGATCGTGCGGCGCGAGAAGGCACTCGAAGAAGCTGCCGAGGCCGACAGGCGTCTCGCACTCGGCGAGCGCCTACCTCTTCTCGGCGTGCCGATCGCAGTGAAGGACGACGTCGATATCACCGGCGAACCCACCGCCTTCGGTTGCCCTGGCGATTTCCCGGCCAAGACCGAGGACTCGGAGATGGTTCGACGCCTCCGCGACGCCGGCGCAGTGATCGTGGGCAAGACCAACAGCCCGGAACTGGGCCAGTGGCCGCTCACGAGCGGTTCAGCCTTCGGTTACACGCGCAATCCGTGGTCGCGTCACCACACTCCAGGCGGATCGTCGGGCGGCACCGCGGCGGCCGTCGCTGCCGGATTAGTCAGCGCCGGAATCGGTTCCGACGGAGCCGGTTCCATCCGAATCCCCGCGGCCTGGACCAACCTCGTCGGAATCAAGCCGCAGCGCGGGCGCATCTCCACCTGGCCCGACGCCGAAGCCTTCTACGGCCTGACGGTCAACGGCCCGCTCGCTCGCACCGTCGCCGACGCGGCACTGTTGCTCGACGTCGCTGCCGGCAACCATGACGGCGATCTCCACAAGCCGACACCTGTCACCGTCAGCGACGCGGTGGGACGCGACCCCGGAAAACTGAAAATCGCTCTTTCCCTTCGTAATCCGTTCACCGCCACTCCTGTGAAGCTGGACCCGGAAGTGCGCCTGGCGGTTCATTCGATCGCCGACACGCTGCGGGAACTCGGACACCACGTCGTCGTCGACGATCCCGCATACGGCCTGATCTTCGGCCTGAACTTTCTGCCCCGCTCACTCGTCGGGGTCCACGACTGGCTCGGACGCGTTCCCGACCCGACACTGGTCGATGCCAGAACACGCGGAAATGCACAGAACGGCAAGCTACTTCGTGGTGCGCCACTGCGCGCGGCCCGCGCGGCCGAACCGCGGATGCGAAAGCGGATCGGAGCGATCTTCGACACCTACGACGTCGTCCTGGCACCCACGACGGCAACTCCACCGATCATGGCGACCGCGATCGACGGCATCGGTGGCTGGGACACCGACAAGGTCATGACCGGCGCCTGCCCGTACGCGTGGCCGTGGAACGTCCTCGGCTGGCCCTCGGTCAACGTGCCGGCCGGATTCAGCAAGGCCGGCCTGCCCATCGGTGCGCAGTTGATGGGCAACGAGAACACCGAACCTCTGTTGGTCTCCCTCGCTTCACAATTGGAATCGGTCCTGCGTTGGGATCAGATCCGCCCCGAGCCGTGGTGGTGACCCGATGAGTAACCGGGACGTTCGCCAGCGAATACTCGACGCCGTTCTGCACGTCGTCGGTACCGACGGCATCCCGGGTGTGAGCAACCGGCGCATCGCCGCGCAGGCCGGCGTCTCACTCGGATCGATCACGTATCACTTCGCGAGCCAGTCGGACATGCTCCGCGCTGCTCTGTCTCGATTCGTGACAGACGAGACGACGCGCCTGCGCGCCTTGGCCGAGGAGTACCGCGACAAAGGTCTCAGCGTCGAGGATGCCGCGGCAATAGCTGAGAAGGTGACGCGAGATCTTTCGTTCTCGGCCGAGCGGATCGCGCCGTTCGAGATGTACATCGCCGCCGGCCGCGACCACGAACTCCACGAAGTTGCGGTCGAATGCTTTGCCGCCTACGACGATTTGACCGTCACGATTCTGACGGCACTCGGCGTACCGGATCCCGAATCGATTGCATCGACGCTCGTTGCCGTCATCACTGGACTCCAACTCCGACGCCTGGCCACCGGCGTCGACGAGCAGGACATCGGCGCGGCGATCCTCAGGGTCCTCCGGCCCCTGTGAGTGGTTAGGCAGTCCCGGGACTCCCTAACCGCTCACGGGGCCGGAGGCCCTAGAAGCCCAGCCGGCCGAGCTGCTTCGGGTCGCGTTGCCAGTCCTTGGCAACCTTGACGTGCAACTCCAGGAAGATCCGCACACCGAGCAGCTTCTCGATCTGCAGGCGCGCACTGGTACCGACTTCCCGCAGACGCGCTCCGCCCTTACCGATGACGATGCCCTTCTGGCTGGGCCGCTCGACGTAGAGCAATGCGTGGACGTCCAGCATCTCGCCCTGCTTCTCGGTGCGTCCTTCGCGCGGGATGACCTCCTCGATCACCACGGCCAGGGAGTGCGGCAATTCCTCACCGAGACCCTCGAGCGCAGCCTCACGGATGAGTTCGGCCATGAGCACCTCTTCGGGCTCGTCCGTCAATTCCCCGTCCGGGTAGAAGGCCGGGCCCTCGTCCATCAGCCCGGCGAGGACGTCGACCAGGATCTCGACCTGTTCGCCCGACTTCGCGGACACCGGAACGACCTCGGATTCGGGGCCGAGCAGGGTGGACAGCGCAAGCAACTGCTTTCCGACGGCGTCGCGGCTGACCTTGTCGATCTTGGTGACGATGCCGACCAGCTTGGTCTTGGGCGCCATCTGACGGATCTGCTGCACGATCCAGCGGTCTCCGGGCCCGATGGCCTCGTCGGCCGGGATGCACAGGCAGATGACGTCGACCTCGGAGTACGTGTCACGAACCAGGTCGTTGAGGCGCTGCCCGAGCAATGTGCGCGGCTTGTGCAGTCCAGGGGTGTCCACCAGGATCAGCTGCGCATGCTCGCGGTGAACGATGCCACGAATCGTATGGCGCGTCGTCTGCGGGCGCGAGGACGTGATCGCGATCTTGCTGCCGAC
This sequence comes from Rhodococcus sp. P4_E4, assembly GCF_056401575.1. Taxonomy (NCBI): domain Bacteria; kingdom Bacillati; phylum Actinomycetota; class Actinomycetes; order Mycobacteriales; family Nocardiaceae; genus Rhodococcus; species Rhodococcus sp. P4_E4. Next base: position 259,826 of record NZ_JBFUJB010000006.1, read on the forward strand.
CAACGCATTGGTCAGCGTGGACTTACCCGTATTGGGTCGACCCACGAAACACACGAAGCCTGACCGGAATTCGTTCTTGCTCATAACTGCTCCTCGCTGAACACTCGCTCAGTCATCGGTGTCTTCTGTCTCTTCGTCTTCGGACCGCGGGATACGCTGCACGAACACCGTGCTGATGCGTACCCGACCTCGGCCCGTGTTGGTTCCCTCACCGCGCAGGATCAAACCGTCGTATTCCACCTCGGAACCAGGAAGCGGAACTCGGCCGAGCACGTATCCGATCAGCCCGCCGACGGTCTCCACCTCGTCGAGTTCGAGTTCGAGATCGAACAATTCGCCGAGGTCTTCGATGGGAAGCCTCGCGGATACGCGGAACATTCCGTCGCCGAGATCCTCGATGGGCGGCGTCTCGTCCTCGTCGTACTCGTCGGCGATCTCACCGACGATCTCTTCGATGACGTCCTCGATCGTGACCAGCCCGGCGATTCCGCCGTACTCGTCGACGAGGATCGCCATGTGATTGCGGTCGCGCTGCATCTCGGCCAGCAAGCTGTCGAGTGGCTTCGAGTCGGGAACGAAGACCGCCGGCCGCATGACCTCGCAGACGTTGACGTTCCGGCCGCCGTCGGGCAGGTGGTAGGTCTGCTTGACCAGATCCTTGAGGTAGACGACACCGAGCACGTCGTCGACGTTCTCCCCGATGACCGGCAAGCGCGAGTGACCACTGCGCACGGCCAACGACGTCGCCTGTCCGGCATTCTTGTCATTTTCGATCCACACCATGTCGGTGCGAGGCACCATCACCTCGCGTGCCGACGTGTCTCCGAGTTCGAAGACGGACTGGATCATTCGGCGTTCTTCGTCGGCGACGACGCCGCGTTCCTGCGCCATGTCCACGAGTTCACGCAACTCGATTTCCGAAGCGAACGGACCGTTGCGGAAGCCCTTACCCGGGGTCAAGGCGTTACCCACGAGGATCAGGACGCGACTGATCGGCCCGAGCAGAACACCGATCCACAGCAGTGGCAACGACGCGGCCATCGCGATGGAGTACGCATGTTGGCGCCCAAGCGTTCTCGGTCCGACGCCGATGACCACGTACGAGACGAGAACCATGATCACCGCGGTGACGGTCAGCGCCCAGCCCAACGAGAGGATGTCGATCAGACCGCCCACGAGTACGACGGTGGCCGTGATCTCGCACAAAATGCGAAGCAGGACCATCAGATTCACGTATCGCGGACGATCGGTCAGAATGCGCTGCACGCGCGCGGCGCCGGCTCGCTCTTCCTTTGCCATCTCGTCGATGCGCGCCGACGAAATGGTGTTGAGCGCCGAGTCGACGGCCGCGAAGACACCACCGACCGGGACAAGAGCAATCGCCAGAACAAAGAGCGCTATGGCGCTACTCACTACAGAACCCCCGGATGCCTGTTATCGGTCCACTCCGTCGACGAAACCGGTCTTGCCGAGCAGCTTCTGATCGCGTTCGGCCAGTGCTGCTTCGCGGTCGATACGGCGAAGGTCTTCGTACCACTCTTCGAGGAGGCTGTTCTGCAAGCCGAACATCTCCTTCTCCTCTTCCGGCTCCGCGTGGTCGTAGCCGAGGAGGTGCAACACACCGTGGACGGTCAGGAGGGCAAGTTCGTGGGCCAGTGAATGCCCGGCCTTGTCAGCCTGATCCGCGGCAAAAGACGGACACAACACGATGTCGCCGAGCATCGACGGTCCAGGCTCCGGGGAATCAGGACGGCCACCCGGCTCGAGTTCGTCCATCGGGAACGACATGACGTCGGTCGGGCCCGGCAGGTCCATCCAGCGAACGTGCAGATCCGCCATCGTCGCGGAGTCGACGAGAACCATCGACAGCTCGGCCGCCGGATGGACATCCATCCGAGCGATCACGAAACGGGCAACGCTGATCAACTCCGGTTCGGAGATGTCCATGCCCGATTCGTTCGAGACCTCGATGCTCATGTGCGACGCTCTTTCCTGGGAAAAGTAGGGGTTGATGCGTCGATCAGCCTACCGTCGCGGTGAATGAGCATGTGCAGCGCGGCGCTGCGCCCGGTTTCCGACGGCCAACTCGCCGGACCGATCCGATTCGTGACGCTCGTAAGCGTCGACGATGTGGGAGACCAGCCGATGACGTACGACGTCACTGCTGTCGAGGGTGGCGAAATGAATATCGTCGATCCCGGTGAGGATTTCTGATGCCGCACGCAGACCCGAACGGGCCCCACCAGGTAGATCGACCTGGGTCACGTCTCCGGTGACCACGATCTTGGAACCGAACCCGAGACGGGTCAGGAACATCTTCATCTGCTCGGCCGTGGTGTTCTGCGCTTCGTCCAAGATGATGAAGGCGTCGTTGAGCGTCCGGCCGCGCATGTAGGCGAGCGGAGCGACCTCGATGACTCCGGCCTGCATCAACTTCGGAATCGCCTCGGGATCCATCATGTCGTGCAATGCGTCGTGCAGCGGGCGCAGGTACGGATCGATCTTCTCGTGCAATGTGCCGGGCAGAAAGCCCAATCGCTCGCCTGCCTCGACTGCCGGCCTGGTCAGGATGATCCGAGAGACCTGCTTGGCCTGCAACGCCTGAACGGCCTTGGCCATGGCGAGGTAGGTCTTGCCGGTGCCGGCCGGGCCGACTCCGAACACGATGGTGTTCTCGTCGATGGCGTCGACGTAGCGTTTCTGGTTGAGGGTCTTGGGCCGAATCGTCTTGCCCCGACGGGAAAGAATGTCGAGGGAGAGCACCTCGGCCGGAGACTCGCCGACCTCGTTGGTGAGCATGCCGATGGTTCGTCGAACAGCGTCCGGTGCGATGGGTTGCCCCCGACCGGCCAGCGACGCCAATTCACTGAACACACGTTCTGCCAGCGCAACGTCTGCAGCCGTCCCCGACAATGAGACAGTTCCGCCACGTACGTGAATGTCGGCACGAAGCTCACGTTCGATCGCGGTGAGATTCTCGTCCGTCGCCCCCAGGATTTGGCGCACGGTCTCCGGCGCCAGATCCATACTCGAACGGACGGTGCGCTCTGCGGGCAGAGCGCGATCGGTGATGGTGGTTACACGGTTGCCGTCGAGTTCACTGTGTTCACTCACGTGGTGAATATGGCCTGCTTTCTGGTCCGATCAGCCCACTCGACTCGTGAGCCTCGATACTTCGAAGTCTAGCGCCAGAGTCGGACACGGCCCACTTGTTAATCGTCCCGGCCTAATCCGCGCGGCGACCGGACGGCAGCGATTCTCGGATCCATTCCGACGCTTCGGCGACGACCTCGGCGCTTCTGTCCGGACTGATACCCGCGATGACCAGGCATACGGCGGCAAAGGATTCACCAGAGTCGGTGATGAGCCCACTGTTGGCCTGATCGAACAAAGTGATCGTGATCGCCTCGGTCATCGCTACCAGAGTCTCGGCCGGCAGGTATGTCGAGAAGGTGCCCTCACGCTGACCTCGCTCGACGACGCTGATACTCACGGCGCGCGCGGGCTCCATCAAATCGAGAATCCGCTGCTCCCCCAACTCTTTGCGAGCAAAGCTGAGCAGCATCCGGAATCGATCACCGACCGGCCATGACAGCAATGCCAGTACGGCAGTCGCCAGATCGGGGCGCTCGGGCGGCTCACCGGCTTGGCTCAGCGCAGCAACGAGATCGGTCGACGCCTCGTCCACGATGCCGTTGATCAGCGCCTCACGGCTGTCGAAATGCGCGTACACGGTTCGTCTGACCACACCGGCAGCCTTTGCGACGTCGTCCATGCTCGCATCCGGATCAGCAGCGAACGCCGTGATCGCCGCCTCGATGATGCGATTGCGATTCGCCGCGGCCTGACTACGACGCTGCCTTCCGCCCGATTCGGCAGTTCCCGAAACGACTGTGCCCGAATGCGTCAACGCGCGTTCCACCTCTTTCGACTGCCCAACTGTGATCTAGGTCAATCATAGTTGCACATCGGTGTGCAAGTTATTAACTTACACATCAGTGTGCAAATAGATCGAGGAGTCTCTTCGATCATCAGGAACGGAGTCGCGTCATGACGACACTCATGAGCAAACCTGTCTCGGAGATGGACCAGCCGTACTCACGGCGGTGGGCCGCGCTCGGGGTGTTATGCCTGAGTTTGCTGATCGTCGTGATGGCGAATACCGCGTTGATCGTCGCGGCGCCGGACATGACCAGGGACCTCGGGCTCACCAGCACGCAACTGCAATGGGTCATCGACGGCTACACAGTCCCCTACGCCGCGCTGATGTTGCTGTTCGGCGTGATCGGCGACAAGTACAGTCGCCGCGGAGCGCTTCTGGCCGGACTCGCCGTGTTCGCCGGCGGCGCCGTCTTCGGCAGTATCGCGGACACCACCAACGCCGTCATCGCGGCACGAATGATCATGGGCGTTGGCGCCGCGATCATCATGCCCGCGACGCTCTCGCTTCTGGTCGCCACCTTTCCCAAAGCGGAGCGATCACGCGCCATCGCGGCGTGGGCGGCGACGTCGGGTCTGGCGATTGCCCTCGGTCCGCTACTGGCCGGCTGGATTCTCGACAGCCATTCCTGGAGCGTCACTTTCCTGATCAACGTCCCGATCGCCGCAGTCGCTGCCGTCGCCGCCGTAATCCTGGTGCCGCCGAGCAAGGCCGAGCACCTGGGCCGGATCGACTGGATCGGCGGAGCACTCTCGGTGGTCACCATCGGCTCGCTCGTGTACTCGATCATCAACGGATTCCACTTCGGGTGGACCGGCGGACCCATCGGCGCCGCCGTGCTCGCAGCGATCGGCCTCGTCTCGTTCGTCGTCTGGGAACTGCGTCACCCGCAGCCACTGCTCGACGTCCGCAAACTCGGCCAGCGCATGGTCGGCGGCGCGACACTCGCCGTACTTCTGCTCTTCCTGGCCGCCTTCGGTGCCATCTACTTCATCTCACAGCAGTTCCAGTTCATCCTCGGCTACGGCGCACTCGAAACCGGTGTTCGTCTGCTGCCCTTGGCAATTGCCGTTTCGATCGGCGCCGTGGTCAGTGGCCGGATCACTCCGCTGATCGGCGTCCGGGCATCCATCGTCGGCGGCATGGTCGTCGCCGCGGTCGGTGTTCTGATTCTCACGCAGGTAGACGGCGATTCGGGCTACTGGATGTTCGCTGTCCCACTGATCCTGCTCGGCCTGGGCATCGGCTTGAGTGAACCGCCGGCCACCGACGCCATCATGGACAACTTCTCCGAGGACGATCTCGGCGCTGCTGGTGGCCTCAACGACACCGCCATCGAACTCGGCGGCTCTCTGGGAATCGCGATCCTGGGCTCGATCCTGGCTGCGAGCTACAAGGATTCGATCGCAGGATTCATCAGCGGTATGCAGGTTCCGCAGTTGACGGGTGAGCTGGCGCAACAGGCCGCGTACGCAATGGAGGTGTCGGGAGAATCCGTCGGCGGCGCTTCGTTGGTCGCCGAAGAGATGGCAGGCAACCCCTTGGCTGCAGCTCAGGCAGGGCCGTTGCTCGACGCCGCCGGCAGTGCCTACGCCGACGCGATTTCGGCGGCCAGTTGGGCGGGCGGTCTTGCACTGTTCGTGGGGGCAGTTGTCGTGGCGTTCATCCTGCCGGGCAAGAAGGCCCCTGTGCAAGAAGACCCCGTGTCAGTCTGACGTGCTCGGAGCCAGCGGGTCTTCGGCGAGAACCAACTCGCGGGAGACCCGCCAGGACTCGGTCGAGGGTGAGAGAAATGCGTCGTGCCCTTCGCCCTCGATCACGCGCAGTGCCACGGGATCACCAGCCGCTTCGGCAGCCTTCGCATACCGGGAGCTCACCTTGGCCGGCACCTGCAGATCCTCCGCACCCGTGACGCACACAACGGGTACGCCGATCGGCAGTCGATGCTGTGGCGACGCATTGCGATACAGATCCGGGTCCGCTTCGAACGGAACGCCGAACAGATCCTCGATGAAACTGATCCGTCGTCCACGCTCGCCTGCCGACGCCAGATCGAGTGCGGCAGCCTGCGCGATGACCCGTTCAGGCCGGGTGAACGTGTCCTTCTCCCCCGCCAGCCACACTGCAAGATGTCCGCCGGCCGAATGCCCGAGCAGGCGAATCTGATTCAGATCGAATTCGGCCGAGGACTTCGCGGCAACCAGTCCGGGGATTTCGTCGTACGCCGTTTTCACGTCGGCGGACATTTCCGGCCAACCACCGCCCGCCCCGAGGCGGCGGTATTCGATGTTCCACACTGCGACGCCGTGCCGCGCGAGTTCGACGGCAAATGCGGTGCCCAGATTCAATCCGTACTGCCCGCTCCAGAAGCCGCCGTGGATCTGCATGACGATCGGGATCGGGCCGTCAACCGCCTCGTCGGGAACGTAGAGATGCCCGAACTGTTGCTCGTGTCGGCCGTACGGAATCTTGAATCGAGGCACCGAGGAAATCTATCTCAGGCGAGGGCGCTGCCTGCGGCCCAGTCTGCCCACGAGAGGGTCCAGTCGCCGTTCTGCCACACCTCCAGCGGAGCCCCGCCGGTGTTCTTGATCTCGACGACATCCCCTGGCTGCGAGAAATCGAAGAACCATTTGGCATTGGCCGCACTGAGATTGAGGCAACCGTGCGAGGTGTCGGTGTTTCCCTGCGCCCAGACGGTGCTCTCCAACTCGTGAAGATAGATACCGTCCGTGCTGATGCGGGTGGCCCAGTTGATGGATTCCTTGTAGCCCAGGCGCGAGTTGATCGGCAGACCGTAGGTCGACGAATCCATGATGACGGGATTGGCCTTGTCCATCACGGTGTACGTGCCGGGCTGGGTCCAGAACGAGAGCGTCGTGCCGCCGATCGTTTCGGTGCCGCCCATACCCATCGAGGTCGGCATTTCCTTGATCACCTGACCGTTTTCGTAGACGGTCACCATCTTGGTGTTGTCGTCGGCGACCGAGACGTGGGAGTCGCCGATCTTGAAGGACACGGTGTCGTCCTGTTGGCCGTACAGTCCGTTGCCGAGTTGCTTGCCGTAGATGTTCGCGTTCACCGAGACCGTCGTGCCTGGTGCGTAGTAATTCTGCGGACGCCAGTGAACGTTCTGACCGTCGACCCAGTACCACGATCCTTGTACGGGCGGATTGGTGGTGACCACCAGAGACTTCTCGGCCGCGGCTTTGTCACCGATCAACTCGTCGAAATGAACGGCGACGACAGTACCGACGCCGTACGTGCCACCGTCCGAAATCGAGGCGCCACCGGTGGTGTTGATGTACGCGCGAGTCTGATTACTCGGCGCGACGGTGGTCAGCGTCGTGTTCTTGGTCGTGGCAACACCATTCGCGTCGACGGCATCGACGACAAGCTTGTAGGTCTTGCCGTATCCGAGTGGTTCGCTCGGCTTCCAGGACGTCTTGTCAGGCGTCGTGATACCGGCGACTTCCTTACCTTCGGGATTGGTCAGCGCGACGGTCGTCAGTGTTCCCTTCGCGACCTGGACCTCGATGGGATCGAGGGGGCTCACGGGGGTTCCGCCGTCGGCGGGAGTGACGGTGACGAGCGCCTCGCTGGTCGGTGTGGTGGTGACGGCATTACCGGAAGAGCCAGGATTGTCTCCGGTGGAGACGGTGCACCCCGCAACCAGCATCATCGCCGCCGCGGCACACACCGCTCCGGCAATTCGCATATGCGCACGTGACAACATCTGGCCTCCTGAAATCCCCGAACCAACTCACGCCGAAGGCGACCCCCGACGTCCTTACGATAGTGCGCAAATCTGACACTTCGCTGAGCGCCGGATCCGATTCAGCTCGGGATCACACCAACGTCAGTGCAGTCACAACAAGATCAGTGCAGTGGCCGTGGTCCCCAGCGATCGGTCAGCACTCCGATGGCGCCCAGAGCGACGGCTCCGGCAGTCGACGTGCGCAGGACCGTCGGCCCGAGAAGCACCGGAGTGGCCCCGGCCTCCGACAACGCACTGATCTCCGAATCGTCGAGCCCACCTTCGGGACCGACAACGAGAAATACCTCGTCCGCGCTCGCCAACGGCAAGCCGGCCAACGGCGTCGTCGCCGATTCGTGAAGCACCGCAACCACAGCGCCGCGGGCAACGGCGTCGCGAACCAACGCGATCACCGCCGCCGTCTTGTGCAGATCCGAAATCTCCGGGACGAACGCGCGTCTGGACTGCTTCGCCGCAGACACTGCGGCACTTCGCCAGCGTGCGACGCCCTTGGCGAGCTTCGGGCCTTCCCATTTGGCGACACAACGCAGGGACTGCCACGGAATCACGGCGTCGATACCAGCCTCGGTGGCCAGTTCGACGGCCAACTCGGAGCGCTCGGCCTTGGGCAGTGCCTGAATCAGGGTCACCAACGGCTTGGGCTGCTCGAGAACCTGAACGTCGCTGACCAACAGTTCGAGGCGATCCTTGCCGACGCTCGTCACCTCGGCGTCGGCTACCCGGCCACGGCCGTCGGCCAACACCAAACGCTCGCCGACACCGATCCGGCGGACAGTGGCCGCGTGGCGACCCTCCTGCCCGTCCAGAACTGCGATTTCACCGACGCCGGGAACCGGGTCGAGAAAGAAGACCGTTGCGGCCACCGTCAGCGGCCGCTGAATGCTTCGCGAAGACGCGAGAACAGACCACCGCTGTTCTGCGACGTCGTCGAAACGACCTCGGCCTCGTCACGATCGCGGAGCAGCTTGAATTCCTTGAGCAGCTTGGACTGCTTGTGATCGAGGCGGCTCGGGATGACCACCTCGAGGTGAGCGTGGACGTCGCCGCGCACTCCCGACCGCAGTTTCGGCATACCGTGACCGCGAAGAACAGCAACGTGCCCGGGCTGGGTGCCTGGCTCGATGGTGATTTCCTTGGGGCCGTCGATGATGGTGTCGACGGTGACACTGGTACCCAGTGCTGCGTCGACCATGGGAACACGGATGGTGCAGTGCAGGTCTTCACCGTCCCGAACGAAGACGTCGTGCTGCTGCTCGACGATCTCGACGTAGAGGTCGCCGGGGTGTCCGCCGCCTGGGCCGACTTCACCCTGCGCAGTCAAACGGATGCGCATGCCACCGGCAACGCCCGCCGGAACCTTCACCGTGATGTCGCGCTTGGCCCGCACTCGGCCGTCGCCGCCACACTTGTGGCAGGGATCCGGGATGGTCTCACCGGCACCGCGGCACGTCGGGCAGGGACGCGAGGTCATGACCTGGCCGAGGAACGATCGCTGGATGGACTGAACTTCGCCGGCACCGTTGCAGGTCTCACAGCGGACAGGCTTGGAGTCGCCGTTGGTTCCGGCTCCGGTGCAGCTGTCGCACAGAATGGCCGTCTCGACGGTCACGTGCTTGCTGACGCCCGTCGCACATTCTGCGAGGGTCAGCTTGGTGCGAAGCAACGAGTCGGCTCCGGGCTGAACGCGACCGCGCGGCCCACGACCTGCGCCGCCACCGCCGCCGAAGAAGGCTTCGAAGACGTCGCCGAGGCCACCGCCACCGAATCCGCCGCCGAAGCCACCACCTCCGCCGCCACCGGACTCGAGCGGGTCTCCGCCGAGATCGACGATGCGACGCTTCTCCGGGTCGGTCAGGACCTCGTAGGCCGTCGAGATCTCCTTGAACTTGGCCTGCGCCGCCTCGTCAGGGTTGACGTCCGGGTGCAGTTCGCGTGCCAGCTTGCGGTAAGCGCGCTTGAGCTCCTGGTCTGTCGCGTTCTTGCCGACGCCGAGCAATCCGTAGTAATCCCGTGCCACGTTGAGTCTCTCGTCCTTCTCTTACTTCTAGGTTTTCCTCAGTCCTCGCGAGGAGGTGTGCCGACCAAATGTCGACGTCCGTCATCGCTCGGAGAGAACTTCGCCGATGTATCTGGCAACGGCGGCAACCGATGCAATTGTTCCCGGATAGTCCATCCGTGTGGGTCCGAGCACACCGACACCACCGAAAACGGTACCGGCCGCGCCGTAGCCAGTCGAAATCACGGAGGTTCCGCGCATCTGTTCGACCTGCGTCTCTTCACCGATCTGGACGGTGACCGTGCCGGAATTCTGCGTCGCGGCGAGCAGTTTGAGGACCACTACCTGCTCTTCCAGTGCTTCGAGCACTGCGCGCAGCGAACCGGGGAAGCCGGCCAGACCGGAGAAATCGGCGGCGTTGCGCGTGAGGTTGGAGGTTCCGCCCAGAACGAGGCGATCTTCCGGATGTTCGACCAGGGTCTCGACCAGAACCGTTGCCGACCGGATCACGGCGTCGCGCAGGTCGGCCGGAGACTCGTCGGCCAGTTCCGCCACGGCAATCGACGCGGCGGCCAGGCGCTTGCCTTCCAGGGCCCCGCCGAGAAGCGCGCGCAACCGGGAAAGGTCTTCGTCTTCGAGGACGTCCCCGAGTTCGACGATTCGCTGATCGACTCGCCCGGAATCGGTGATGAGAACGAGAAGCAGGCGCGCCGGCGTCAATGCGACCACCTCGAGGTGGCGAACCGACGACGCGGACAGCGACGGGTACTGGACAACCGCGACCTGACGGGTCAGTTGCGCGAGCAGTCGCACACCGCGGCGCAGAACGTCGTCGAGGTCGACACCCGACTCCAAGAACTCCAGGATCGCTCGTCGCTCGGGCCCGGACATGGGCTTGACGTCGGCGATGCGATCGACGAACTCGCGGTATCCCTTGTCGGTGGGGACGCGGCCGGAACTGGTGTGCGGTTGGGCGATGTAGCCCTCGGCCTCGAGGAATGCCATGTCGTTGCGCACAGTGGCGCTCGACACTCCGAGGTTGTGACGCTCGACCAGGGCCTTGGATCCCACCGGGTCCTGGGTGGAGACGTAATCGGCCACGATTGCACGTAAGACCTCGAAACGCCTGTCGTCGGTACTCGACATCGTTGCCACCTCCGTTTCCTGAACAGAACGAACACCGACATTTACACATCGGTTCCCACTGGCAGTCTAATCGCCCGAGCGCCAGAGACGGCTGTTGCCCTTACTGTGGAGTGAGATCGGCGAAGGGTCGATCGCACAACCATGGACTAGGCGGCACATGATCTTCAAAGGCGTGATGGACGGCAAACCGTATCCCGATCACGGACTGTCTCTACGCGACTGGTCGAAGTTCCCTCCACGTCAGGTTCGACTCGACGAGATCGTGACCACCACGAAGGTCCTCGAACTCGATCGCCTGCTGTCGGAGGACTCGACCTTCTACGGCGATCTGTTCCCTCACGCAGTGCAGTGGCGCGGCACTCTCTACCTCGAGGACGGCCTGCACCGAGCGGTTCGTTCGGCCCTGCGAAACCGCGTCGTGCTGCACGCGCGTGTCTTCGACTTCGACGCGATGCCCGGTGTCATCGAGGGCGTCCGCTGACGCTCACGCGACTCAGGCGCCGAGACTCAACCGACGAACGCGAGCAGTGCGGGATTCGGCTGCCCCGGCCAGGTTCCGGTGAGCGTCGCCGAGCCTGACACTCGATCTGCGTCGATCACTCTCACCACGGTCAATTCCAGTTCTCCCGCGCTGATGATCGTGTCGGTGCCGACTGTCGAGCAGGTCACCGATTCGACGTCCGGTACGGAAGCGCCAGCCTTACCGCTGCCTACTACGTGAGCCGTCACCGGGATGTGATCGGCGGAGTCCGCGAAAACCAGATCGACTCCGGCCCCACCGGTCAGAATCGCGGTCGCCACCGCGCTCACGTAGACCGGATCGCAGCAAGCGTCGTACACCCACCGCTCGCCCAGTACCGAATGATCCATGGTTGCGATCAGCGCAGTCTCCGCCCCGTCCAGCGGAGCACCACGATAAGTGAGCGGGACCTGAAGAATTCGACCGTCGGCAGAGCGGAGCAGATGCGTCTCGACTCCGACCTCGCCGTCCGGGTCGTCGAAACGATAGGCGTCGACGCGTTCGAGCGTCGAACAGTCGACCGACCCGATCCATGGCTGCTTGGGCACCCACGCTCGGAGCAGGTCGTTCTTGGACGGATTCAGCTGCGCACGATGAATGATGGCCACCACGGCCACATTACGCGGCGAAGGATGGTGCCGCGTCAGGTCAGGATCGTGCGAATCACCGCATCAGCGAGCAGGCGGCCACGGTCGGTGAGAACCACGTGATCGTTCTCGATCACGGCCAACCCGTCGACTACCACCTGTTCGGCCGAAAGGCGTTCGGATGCAGACAGTTCCGACAACGGAAGTCCCGTACGCAACCGCGCGGTCAACATGACGCGCTCCATGTGTTCGTCCTCGGCGGTCAAGTCTTCGCTGCCGCCGACGGGAAGTTCACCGAGGGCCAACTGTTCCGCGTACCGTGCCGGGTGCTTGACGTTCCACCACCGCACTCCGCCGACGTGACTGTGCGCGCCCGGTCCGGCGCCCCACCAGTCACCACCGTCCCAGTAGCCGAGGTTGTGACGGCACCGGGTGTCACCGGAGTCCGCGGTTTCCGCCTTTGCCCAGTTGGAGACCTCGTACCAGTGCAAGCCGGCCTCGGACAGGCGTGAATCGATTCGTTCGTATCGTGAGGCCAGCACGTCGTCGTCCGGCGCGGGCAGCTCGCCGCGCCTGACCTTGCGAGCCATGGCGGTGCCGTCCTCGACGATCAACGCGTAGGCCGAGACGTGGTCGACATCGGCGGAGAGAACCGCGTCGAGTGAGGCGTCCAGATCTTGGTCTCGCTCCCCCGGCGTTCCATAGATCAAATCCAAGTTCACGTGCGAAAAACCAGCTGCGCGAGCCTCTTTCGCGGCAGCGACGGCGCGGCCGGGAGTGTGGGTGCGGTCGAGGATCTTCAGGACGTGCTGAGCCGCGGACTGCATGCCGAGGGAAATGCGGGTGAATCCCGCACTGCGGAGGGCGTCGAAGAATTCCGGCGACGTCGATTCGGGGTTCGATTCCGTGGTCACTTCGGCGCCGGACGCCAAGCCGAAGCTGCTGCGAACCGCCGACAGCACGTCGGACAGCCCGTCGCCACCGAGCAGCGACGGCGTTCCACCGCCCACGAACACCGTCTCGGCCGCCGGGGCGCCCGTCATCTCGGCCGCGAGATCGAGTTCGCGTCGCAAACCCTCCAGCCACGACTGCGGCGACGCCGAGGTTCCGAGCTCACCGGCCGTGTAGGTGTTGAAATCGCAGTACCCACACCTGGTGGCACAGAACGGGACGTGGATGTAGATCCCGAACGGCCGTTTCCCGACACCCTCGAGCGATCGCGCGGGCAAGGCGAAGGGCGTCGCCTCGCTCTGTCGAGTGGGAGTCGTGCTGGTGGCATTCACGCCTCCAGTGTCCCAGCATCCGGAACGCACACCTATTCAGCCTGCGATGCAGGTCGGCGCGTGGCCTGAACTCGATATTTCCCCCGTTTTTCGTGGAAATATGCGCCCGAGTCGGAATTATCGAGTTGACGTGGCACAATGGTCCGCATGACCGGACTCGGAGTGCGACTTGTGGCGCGTCGCCATGTCGACTTCAAGCGTGTGTGCAGCTCGTCGTGTCTGCACCTGTGTAGCTGTTGATCTTTCACTGATCTTCCAGCCTTTCCCGCTCATCTCCATCTGCTTCACCGAAACAACTCTCTGCAGAGACACGTCGTTTCAGAGATACAGCTTCTCCAGCTGTTCGTTTTCGTGAGCACACCTGCCGGCCGCGAGCTTTCCGAGACCGAGGACAGCCCCCTCGATTTCCGACACGGACCGGTGCGTCCCGATCAGACACCGCCACAGTTCGTCGATAGTGCGTGCCGCGTGCCGATCAACCGCCCAGATCCAGGAGTTCATCGATGACGTCGACCACCGACGCCGCCACACCCGCCGATTCGGCAGCACCTGCCGAAGCCCGGCCCGCACGCGCTGCGCGTCCCGCCAAGCGTCGCGCCGAAGGTCAGTGGGCCCTCGGTTACCGCGAGCCGCTCAACGCCAACGAGCAGGCCAAGAAGGACGACAACCCGCTCAACGTTCGGGCCCGCATCGAGAACATCTACTCCAAGCAGGGATTCGACAGCATCGACAAGGGCGACCTTCGCGGCCGCTTCCGCTGGTGGGGTCTCTACACCCAGCGCGAAGAAGGCTACGACGGCACCTTCACCGGCGACGAGAACATCGACCTGCTCGAGGCCAAATACTTCATGATGCGCGTGCGTTGCGACGCCGGCGCTCTCAACGTCGAGCAGCTGCGCACCATCGCCGGCATCTCGAAGGAATTCGGCCGGAACACCGCCGACCTGTCCGACCGCGAAAACGTCCAGTTCCACTGGATCGAGGTCGAGAACGTTCCGGAGATCTGGAAGCGCCTCGAAGCCGTCGGACTCAAGACCACCGAAGCGTGCGGTGACTGCCCCCGCGTCGTCCTCGGTTCTCCCCTGGCCGGCGAATCGCTCGACGAGGTCCTCGATCCCACCCCGGCGATCGACGAGATCGTGCGCCGCTACATCGGCGACCCCAAGTACTCCAACCTGCCGCGCAAGTTCAAGACCGCCATCTCCGGTCAGCAGGACGTCGTTCACGAGATCAACGACATCGCCTTCATCGGCGTGAACCACCCCGAGCACGGCCCGGGCCTCGACCTCTGGGTCGGCGGCGGACTGTCCACCAACCCGATGCTGGCGCAGCGCGTCGGCGCCTGGATTCCGCTCGACGAGGTCCCCGATGTCTGGGAGGGTGTCGTCTCGATCTTCCGTGACTACGGCTACCGCCGTCTGCGCGCGAAGGCAAGGCTCAAGTTCCTCATCAAGGACTGGGGCATCGAAAAGTTCCGCGAGGTTCTCGAGACGGAGTACCTCAAGCGCCCGCTCATCGACGGCCCCGCGCCGGAGAAGCCCAAGCGCCCGATCGACCACGTCGGCATCCAGAAGACCCGCAACGGCCACAACGCAGTCGGCTTCGCTCCGATCGCCGGCCGCGTCTCGGGAGACATCCTGGCTCAGGTCGCCGACGCCGCGGAGAAAGCCGGCAGCGACCGGATCCGCTTCACGCCGTACCAGAAGCTGATCATCCTCGACGTCGCCGACGAGACCCTCGAGCCGCTCATCGCCGATCTCGACGCGCTGGGCCTTCCCGCCCGACCGTCGCACTGGCGCAAGAACCTGATGGCCTGCTCCGGCATCGAGTTCTGCAAGCTCTCGTTCGCCGAGACACGCAAGCGTTCGCAGGTGCTCGTGCCCGAACTCGAACAGCGTCTCGCCGACATCAACAGCCAGCTCGACGTGCCGATCACCATCAACATCAACGGTTGCCCCAACTCCTGCGCTCGCTCGCAGATCGCCGACATCGGCTTCAAGGGCCAGCTCGTCGACGACGGTGAGGGGAATCAAGTCGAGGGTTTCCAGGTTCACCTGGGAGGCAGCCTCGGATTCGACAGCGCCTTCGGACGCAAGCTGCGCCAGCACAAGGTCACCAGCGTCGAGATGGGTGACTACATCGACCGCGTCGTACGTCAGTTCGTCAAGAACCGCAACGAAGGTGAACGGTTCGCCGAATGGGCAGTGCGCGCAGACGAAGGAGATTTGCGATGACAGTGGACATTTCGCGAGCAACCGCCGACGAGCTTCGGTCCATCGCCGAGCGCGGTGCCGTAGAACTCGACGGAGCCAGCGCACAGGAACTGTTGCAGTGGACCGAGGACACGTTCGGTGACGGGGCGAGCGCAGCGACGGGGGATCGTAACGGTTACATTGTTGCGTCGAACATGCAGGATGGTGTGTTGGTTCACCTTGCCGCACAAGTTCATCCGGGCGTCGACGTACTCTTCCTCGACACCGGCTACCACTTCCCCGAGACCATCGGCACACGTGACGCGGTCGAGCAGGTCTACGGCGTCAACGTCATCAATGCACGCGCGCTGGCAAGCGTCGCCGAGCAGGATGTCGCCGAGGGCAAGGATCTGTTCGCCCGTGATCCCAACCGCTGCTGCGCATTGCGCAAGGTCGCACCCCTCAAGCAGACACTGTCCGGCTACAGCGCGTGGGTGACCGGCATCCGCCGCGTCGAAGCGCCCACCCGCGCCAACGCTCCCCTGATCTCCTTCGACGACGCCTTCGGCCTCGTGAAGATCAACCCGATCGCTCCGTGGTCGGACGAGGAGATGCAGAACTACATCGACACCAATTCCATCCTCGTCAATCCTCTTGTCGACGAGGGCTATCCGTCCATCGGCTGCGCACCCTGCACCAGCAAGCCAGCCCCCGGCAGCGATCCGCGTAGCGGTCGTTGGGCCGGTGCCTCCAAGACAGAATGCGGGTTGCACGCATCATGACAGTTGACTTGACACTTTCACGTCCTCAGCTCGACGGCACACAGTTCGATACTCTCGACGCCCTCGAGTCCGAAGCGATCCACATCTTCCGAGAGGTAGCCGGCGAGTTCGAACGCCCGGTCATTCTCTTCTCGGGCGGTAAGGACTCCACCGTGCTGCTGCATCTGGCGATCAAGGCCTTCTGGCCTGCGCCGCTGCCGTTCACCCTGCTGCACGTCGATACCGGCCACAACCTGCAGGAAGTTCTCGACTTCCGCGATCACGTCGTGGCCAAGTACAACCTGCGCCTGCACGTGGCCAGCGTCGAGGAGTACATCGCGGACGGTCGCCTCACCGAGCGTCCCGACGGTATCCGCAACCCGCTGCAGACCGTTCCGTTGCTGGACGCGATCTCCGAGAACCGCTTCGACGCCGTCTTCGGTGGCGCTCGCCGCGACGAGGAGCGCGCCCGCGCCAAGGAGCGGATCTTCTCGCTGCGCAACGCTTTCGGCCAGTGGGATCCCAAGAAGCAGCGCCCGGAACTGTGGAACCTCTACAACGGTCGCCACTCCCCCGGCGAGCAGGTGCGCGTCTTCCCGCTCAGCAACTTCACCGAGCTGGACATCTGGCGTTACATCGCCCGCGACAACGTCGAACTCGCCAGCATCTACTACGCCCACCAGCGTCCGGTGTACCAGCGCGACGGCATGTGGATGACCCCCGGAGTCTGGGGTGGTCCGGCTGACGGCGAAGAGCTGCAGACCCTTTCGGTGCGTTACCGCACCGTCGGCGACGGTTCGACCACCGGTGCTGTTCTCTCCGATGCGGCTGACAACGAAGCGATTCTCGCCGAAGTTGCGGCATCACGTTTGACCGAGCGCGGCGCGACCCGTGGCGACGACCGAGTTTCCGAAGCGGCCATGGAAGACCGCAAGCGAGAGGGCTACTTCTGATGAGCGATCTGCTCAGACTGGCAACTGCCGGCAGCGTCGACGACGGAAAGTCCACACTCGTGGGCCGCCTGTTGTACGACACGAAATCCGTTCTCG
This sequence comes from Rhodococcus sp. P4_E4, assembly GCF_056401575.1. Lineage (NCBI taxonomy): Bacteria > Bacillati > Actinomycetota > Actinomycetes > Mycobacteriales > Nocardiaceae > Rhodococcus > Rhodococcus sp. P4_E4. Next base: position 277,078 of record NZ_JBFUJB010000006.1, read on the forward strand.
CCGACCAGATCGACGCCGTGACCCGTGCGTCGGTGGACCGCGGTCTCGACACCCCTGACCTGTCGCTCCTGGTGGACGGACTGCGCGCCGAGCGTGAGCAGGGCATCACCATCGATGTGGCGTACCGCTACTTCGCGACCCCCAAACGCACCTTCGTGCTTGCCGATACACCGGGCCACGTGCAGTACACCCGCAACACGGTCTCCGGTGCCTCGACGGCTCAGCTCGTGATCCTGCTGGTCGATGCTCGCAAGGGCGTCATCGCGCAGACTCGTAGGCACGCAGCGGTTCTCGCGTTGCTCGGTGTCCCGAAGCTCGTTCTCGCCGTGAACAAGATCGACCTCGTCGAGAACCCCGAAGAGGTATTCACCTCGATCTCCGCCGAGTTCAACGAACTCACCAGCTCACTGGGCTGGGCAAGCGAAGACGTCGTCGAGATCCCGGTATCGGCACTGCACGGTGACAACGTCGCCATCCGCTCCGACAAGACCCCGTACTACACCGGCCCCACGCTGATCGAGCACCTCGAGTCGATTCCGGTCGACGCCGAGCCGCATCGCGTCGGCCTGCGTTTCCCGGTGCAGTACGTGATCCGTCCGCGTACCGCCGAGTTCCTCGACTACCGCGGATACGCCGGCCAGGTTGCCGCCGGTTCCGTCGTACCCGGCGACGAAGTGGTGATCCTGCCCTCGGGTACGCGCACCACCGTCACTCGTATCGACACGGCCGACGGCGAACTCGACGTCGCCCACGCGGGGCGCAGCGTCACGCTGATCCTGGCCGACGACGTCGACGTCTCTCGCGGCGACACCATCGCCTCGCCGTCTGACGCACCCGAGCCGATCGGCGAATTCGACGCCACCGTCTGCTGGTTGGCCGAGAAGTCGCTGCGCCCCGGCGCACGTCTGCTGCTCAAGCACGGCACGCGCACGACGCAGGCCATCGTCGGCAGCTTGGTGGAGCGCTTCAACGAGCAGGATCTCACCACGGATCAGGGCCCGGACACTCTCGAGCTCAACGAGATCGGCAAGATTTCGATCCGCGTGGCCGAGCCGATCGTGGCCGACGACTACGCAGTGAACCGCCACACCGGCAGCTTCCTGTTGATCGATCCCGCTGGTGGAAACACTCTCGCAGCCGGCTTGGTCGGCGACGTCATTTCCGCTGTCGAATTGGGCGAGCGCGTCTAAGTCGATGGTTCCGCTCATTGCTGTTGCGCACGGCAGCCGTGATCCCCGTTCTGCTCGGGTGATCGCGGCTGCCGTGGCGGCTCTTCGTGAAGCCCGGCCAGACCTCGATGTCCGGCTGGCGTTTCTCGATCTCAATGCACCGTCCATCGATCAGGTCCTGGACGGAGTTGCACACGACGGCCACACTCACGCCGTTGTTGTTCCGATGCTGCTGGGCAACGCCTTCCACGCTCGGGTAGATCTGCCCGGGCTCTTGGCCGCTGCCGCGACACGCCACCCCCAACTGACCGTGTTCCAAGCAGACGTACTAGGTCGCGATGCTCGGCTTATCGAGGCAGTGCGCGAGCGAATCCTCGAAGCGGGCGCCCGGCCGGACGATCCGTCGGTCGGTGTCGCTCTTGCGGCAGTCGGCTCGTCCGACGCGCGTGCCAACGCCGCGACCGCAGAACTGGCGTCCACTCTCCTGAGCGGAACCAACTGGTCGGGCGTTCGAATCTGTTTCGCGACATCCGCGGAACCAACAGTTGCCCAGGCGATCTCCGCTCTCGAGCAGAACGGCGCCGAACGCGTTGTCGTCGCACCCTGGTTCTTGGCTCCCGGCCTACTGACCGACCGGCTCAGCGCTGCAGCAGCAACGGTATGTCCGCGCGCGCGTTTCGCCGAAACGATCGGTGGGCACTCTCTACTGATCGAAACGATGATCGACCGTTACCGACAAGTCGCTGATGCACTACCCGACCGTCTGGTCCGCTCCGCCTAATCCGGTTTCACAGGCCGTTATCAGATTGTTACCGTAGTGTTGGATCTGTCCAGCCTGCGAAGGTTCATCCTTCGCCTGCGAAACAGATCTTTGGGTGCAATCCCCTCAGAGCGCCGCGAGAGGGAACACCATCACTCACAATCTTCGCCTCGGCACAGCCGGCACCGCCTGGGTCCTGTCGGTGCTCTACCTGCTTGTCGAGATCTTCACGGCCGGAGCCTGGAAGACGCCGTACAGCTTCGCGCGTGACTCCATCAGTTCGCTGGGCGTGACGACATGCAGCGTGGATTCGTGTTCGCCGATGCACGACGTCATGAACGCGGCCTTCATGATCCTCGGTGCGCTCACCATCCTCGGTGCAGCCTTGCTGCACAAGTACATTCCGGACGGTCGTGCGAAAAAGTGGATTCTCGGCCTTGCCGTCGTCGTTGCACTGAGCACCGCGGCTACCGGCCTCTTCCCGGCCAACGACGGGACCTTCGTTCACTGGACCGCAGTACTTCCCGGCTTCGTCGCCCGCCATGCCGTTCTCGTACTCATGGCAATTCAATTCTGGAAGCACAGCAAATGGATCGCAGTATGGTCGGGACTGTGCGCGGCCACCGGAATCGTCGGCGCCGTACTGCTTCTCGGACGAACCCTCACTTTCGGCTTGGGTGAACGCTTGACGCTGTACCCGCTGCCGATGTGGATGGCAGTCACCGGCGTCGCAGCCCTGCTCGCGTTGATGCGCCGAACCGTGTTGAAGAACGTGGAATTGACACTGCCCGGTAACGGATTCATCACCGCTCTGTCGTCGTTGCGCCCGCGTCGAACTCGCGCAGCAGTGCCTACCGACGTTCTCGCACCGCGGGAGCTGACGAGTTTGTAGCGAACCCGGGGTGACCAGGGACACACTGGTAGGGAGGCGACGCGAGGAGACTTCCATGACCAGTGCATCTGTTCGACACGGAATCGTGGCCGGCATCGACGGCTCGGCAAGCGCGGTCAACGCCGCGAGGTGGGCAGCATCGGCTGCAAAGAGATTCGACGAACCATTGCGACTGACCCACGTTCTGCCGGGACAACCCGAGTCAGGTGGCGGTACCAACGTCACTGACGAAGAGATGTTCGACCATCACCTTCGCGTCGAGGGTGCAAAGTTACTCGACGAGGCCGAGGACGCCATTCGCGACGATCACACCGACGTCACCGTCGAACGCGGCCTCGTGACCGGCACTCCCGCAACCACACTCGTCGAACTTTCGAAATCCGCTCGCATCGTTGCACTCGGTCAGGCCGGTACCAGCGAAATGCAATCGGTGTTTCTCGGTTCCGACACCATTCGGGTGGTCAACCGGGCGCACTGTCCCGTGGCGGTGTTCCGCGGTACCGGCGAGCACGCGGTAGCCGACACCAGGCCCATCGTCGTCGGCGTCGACGGAAGCAAGCTCAGCGAACTCGCCGTCGCGCATGCTTTCGAGTTTGCCGCGTTCCTCGGCGCTCCCTTGGTTGCGGTCCACACCTGGAACGAGCACGCCTCGCTCGGCGGGTACTCCGAAGCCAGGCGCTTCGTCGACTGGGGACCGTACGAACAGCATGAGCACGCTCTGCTGTCCGAGTGCCTCGCCGGCTGGACGGAGAAGTACCCCGATGTCGAAGTCACCCGGAGTGTCCAGCGCAGCGGACCGATGAAGGCACTGCTCGAGCACTCGGCGGAAGCGCAACTCGTAGTCGTCGGTAGCCACGGCCGCAGCCCGTTCATGGCGTCGATAGTCGGATCGACCAGTCAGAGCCTCATCCACCACGCCCAATGCCCGGTCCTCGTCTGCCGAGAGGGCTGAACTCGTCTCGGTGTTGCACCGACCCCCAACTATGAGCGAACGGCACTTTCGGCGCCATCAGGAGACCGAAAGTGCCGTTCGCTCATACAGGCGTGGGGGTGAAACAGGTCAAACAGGGCTAGCGGGTCATACCTGGCCGACGACGCTCACCGTCACCGGCTCCTGCTCCGGCGTCACCACCGGAGTCTCCGGCAGATCCGGCACCCGGGTAGCCCGGGCGTAGACCGTCTCCCCCGCCTCGAGGTGCAGAGCTGCACTGTCACCGCGGGTGACCTGAGCCGAGAACAACTCACCGGTTGCCTCGTTGCGCAGGTCGACTCGAACCTCGAAGCCGAGATACACGACGCGCTCGACGGTTGCGCGTGTGACGCCGAGGGACTCGGCCGTACCCGATTCCTGAGCGAGAGCCATGCTCGGATCGCGGCCGAGACGGATGTCATGAGGACGAACAAGCTGCCCGTTGAGCTTCGCGACGGATCCGAGGAAGGACATCACGAAGTCGTTGGACGGGCGGTCGTACAGGTCGGCAGGTTCACCGATCTGCTCGATCCGCCCCTTGTTCAGCACCGCGATGCGGTCGGCGACGTCGAGAGCCTCTTCCTGGTCGTGTGTGACCAGGACGGTGGTGACGTGCACCTCGTCATGCAGGCGACGCAACCACGTGCGCAGGTCGGCACGGACCTTCGCGTCGAGCGCGCCGAAGGGCTCGTCGAGCAGGAGCACCTGCGGATCCACCGCCAGAGCGCGCGCCAACGCCATGCGCTGACGTTGACCACCGGACAGCTGCGCGGGGTACCGATGCTGAAAGCCGTCGAGGCCGACGATCTCGAGAAGTTCGTTGACCTTCTTCTCGATCTCCGGCTTCGGGCGCTTGCGGATCTTGAGCCCGAACGCCACGTTGTCTCGCACCGTCATGTGCTTGAACGCCGCGTAGTGCTGGAACACGAAACCGATGTCACGCTTCTGCGGCGAGACGCCGGTGACGTCCTTGCCTGCGATGGTGATGGTTCCCGAATCGAGCTCTTCGAGCCCTGCGATCGAACGCAGCAACGTCGACTTTCCCGAGCCACTTGGCCCGAGCAATGCCGTCAACGAACCCGAGGGAATGTTGACCGTCACGTTGTCGAGCGCCGCGAAGTCACCGTAGTTCTTGCGGGCCCCGGTCACTGTGATCATGTGGTGCTCCTCTTACGGTCCAGCAGCGTCATCAGCAACAGGACAATGATGGCGATGCCCATCAGCAGCGTTGCCGCCGAATACGCACCAAAGGTGTTGTGGTCGTCGATGTATCGCGAATGCACCAGCAATGTCAGTGTCTGGGATACCCCGGGGAAGCCGGAAGAGACCATGATGACTGCGCCGAATTCACCGAGCGAACGCGCCACCGTCAACACGATTCCGTATGTCAGGCCCCAGCGGATCGCGGGCAAGGTGATCCGCCAGAACGTCTGCCAGCCCGAGGCACCGAGCGTCGCGGCTGCTTGTTCCTGCTCGTCGCCGATCTCGTGAAGTACGGGTTCAACTTCCCGGACGACGAAGGGCAGCGTCACGAAAATCGTCGCGATCACCATGCCTGGCAAGCCGAAGATGACCTTGAACCCCAACGATTCGATGCCGCCGAACCAACCGTTGGCACCCCACAGAAGAATCAACGACACACCGACGACGACGGGCGAGACTGCGAAGGGCAGGTCGACCACCGACTGCAGTACGCCCCGCCCCGGGAAACGCCCACGCACGAGTGCCAGAGCCGTGACAACACCGAACACCACGTTGATCGGGACCACGATCGCCACGATGATCAGCGAAAGATTCAGCGCGGAGATCGCTGCCGGTGTCGTGATCGATTCGAGGAACGGGCCGATTCCGTTCTCGAACGTTCGCGTCAGGATCACACCGATCGGCACGACCAACAACACGAACAGGTAGACGAGAGCGATGGTCCGCAGACCGATCTTCGATCCTCTGGACACGTTCATCGGGAACTCTCCTCACGTCGCTGTCCCCGCGAGGCGAAGATTCGCAGGACGAACAGCGTCACGAATGCGATGGCCAGCAACGCTACCGAGACGGCAGCGGCGTTGGTCGGACGATCGATCTCGATCTGCTGCTGAATGTACTGCGACGTCATCTGTGTCACGCGTGGGATGTTGCCGCCGATCAGAACGACCGAGCCGTATTCACCGATCGCTCGGGCGAATGCGAGCCCCGCGCCGGAGATGACGGCAGGCGCCAGCGTCGGAAGAACGACGGAACGAAAGATCGTCCAGTTGGAAGCCCCCAACGATGCAGCGGCTTCCTCGACTTCGCGGTCGACCTCCATCAGCACCGGCTGCACCGAGCGAACCACGAACGGCAAGGTCACGAAGGCCAATGCCACGATCAGTCCGGGCTGGGTTGCATTGAGGTGGATGTCGATCGGTGACTGCGGGCCGTAGAGAGACAGCAGCACGATCGACGCCACGATGGTGGGTAGCGCGAACGGCAGATCGATCATCGAGTTGACGATGCGCTTGCCCGGGAAGTCGTCCCGGACCAGCACCCACGCGATGATCGTGCCCATCACGACGTTGATCAATGCCACGATCACCGAGACCAACAACGTCACGCGCAACGACGCCAAGGCGACGGGTGCGGTGATGGCGTCCCAGAATCCGGAGATCCCCTCGTCGAACGCGGTGGCGGTCAACGCGGCGAGCGGAAGCAGAACGATCACGGAGAGCCACAGGGTGGCCACTCCGATTCCGAGCGGCCCCACACTCCCCGTGACCCGCGCGAGTTTTCGCCGACGAGCCACGGGGGTGGGGTCAATAGTGTCAGTCACGTCAGTCTTACTTGGTCGCGTTGTCGTAGATCACTGCGATCGAACCGGTGTCCTTGGTGAACAGAGCGCTGTCCACGGCCTTCCAGCCGCCGAGGTCTGCGATGGTCCACAGCTTGGTCGGCTCGGGGAACTTGTCGGTGAACTTGGCAGCGACGGCGGGATCAACGGGACGGAATCCTGCTTCGGCCCAGAGCGTCTGACCCTCGGTCGTGTACAGGTAGTCCTTGAACGCGGTCGCCTTGTCGAGGACCTTGCTGTTCGAGATCACGGCAACCGGGTTCTCGATCTTGAAGGTCGTGGGCGGGGTGACGTGCTCGACCGGGTCGCCGTTGCCTTCGATGAACAGTGCCTCGTTCTCGTAGCTGATCAGAACGTCACCGCTGCCCTGCAGGAAGGCTTCCGAAGCCTCGCGTCCCGACTTGGGCTGGATCTTGACGTGATCGTTGACCAAGGCGGTGACGTAGTCGAGACCCGCCTGCGGGTTCTTGCCACCGTCGCTCTTGGCGGCGTACGGCGCCAAGAGGTTCCACTTGGCCGAGCCGGAGCTGAACGGGTTCGGCGTGACGACCTCGAGGCCGGGCTGAAGCAGGTCGTCCCAGTCCTTGATGCCCTTCGGGTTCCCCGGACGCGTCACGATGGTGACTACCGATCCGAACGGAATTCCGTTGTAGGCGTCCTGGTTCCAGTTCTGATCTACCAGACCGGCATCGACCAGGCGGGTGATGTCGGGCTCGACGGAGAAGTTGACGAAGTCTGCCTCGGCGCCGTCCTTCACCTTGCGCGACTGGTCGCCCGAGGCGCCGTACGAAGGATTGAAGTTGACGTTCTTGCCCTCGTCTGTCGCCTGGAAGGCTGCGGTGAGCTTGTCGAAGCCGGGCTTCGGCACGGCGTAGGCGAACAGGTTGATCGTGCCGGCGCTACCGTCGCTGGCGGCGCTGTCACCACCCACGGTGTCGCTCGAGCCACCACTGCACGCTGTGAGTACCACGGCCCCCATGGTCGCGATAGCAGTGAGAAGTGTGCGGGAACGGCGTTTCATTGCAGATACCTTCCTGAAAGGACTGACAAACGAGGGTTGGTCAAACGACAAGTCCGAGACCTCTGGGGCTGATTCCATCGGGATGTTCAGACATGGAGAGCCGACGGGCAATGAGCCCTGAATCGGGGGCGCGAGTTACGCGCAGAGAAGTTCGAGTGGGGTGCGCAGCACCACCGGAGAGGTCGAACTCAGGAAATCAACAACAGGCGACGTCAGCGACGTCGAGCATGCCGACAGCAATCAACGCCAACTGGTGGCGGATTACGGGAGCTGTTGCTTCGGACACGCGGTGGACTTTAGCAGAGCACCGGCGCCCGCTCTAATCGGGAGAACTAACGGGTGAGAAGCCACGCGACGATCACGAGGAGAATCAGGGCGATCAGGGCGAGAGTGACCCGTGAGCGGGGCATCAGCTTTCCTCTACTTCTCGAGAATTCCTACGCAACCAGCCGAAGAGCGGCAGAGCGAGAACGGCGGCCAACGCGCGATCCAGACCGATGGCCACCAGGCGGCACAGCGGAACGACGACGATCAGGACCAACGCGACCTGCGGGATGAACGGGAGCCCCGCCATCCACAGCTCGAAGCTGTCCCACCAATCCGCTATCCGATCCACGCCAACACCCTATCCTTCGGACGATACGGTCCCGACAGCGTGTGGATTGGACGTGTGTCGATTCTGGCCGGATGATGGCCGAATGAGTGCTGACGACGAAGTGGTGCAGACTATTCCTCCCGCCTCCACGGGTCACCATCGAAGCAACTTTCCCCCTATCGACGACTACGCGTTTCTTTCCGATTGCGAAACCTCGTGCCTGATTGCCCGTAACGGATCTGTCGAGTGGATGTGCGTTCCCCGCCCGGACTCCCCCAGCGTGTTCGGTGCCATCCTCGACCGCAGCGCAGGCCATTTCCGCATCGGCCCGTACGGCCAGAACGTCCCGGCCGCCCGACGCTATCTGCCGGGTGGACTCATTCTCGAGACCACCTGGCAGACCGAGACCGGCTGGCTCGTCGTACGCGACGCCTTGGTCCTCGGTCCTTGGCACAACGTCGACAAGCGATCGAACACCCACAAGCGCACACCCACAGACTGGGATGCCGAACACACCCTTCTCCGTACGGTCAAATGCGTCAGCGGCACCGTTGAACTCGAGATGAGCTGCGAGCCCGCGTTCGACTATCACCGCGGCACGGCGAATTGGGAGTACACCGGAAAGGTCTACGAGGAAGCAACGGCAACGTGTCGCTCCGCCAAGCCCGGAGACCACCCAACTCTGCGCTTGACCACCGACCTACGACTGGGCCTGGAAGGTCGTGAGGCACGGGCCCGGACGCGACTGGTCGAAGGCGACAACGTGTACGTCGCGCTCTCGTGGTCGGATCTTCCCGCGCCGCAGACGTTCGACGAGGCCGCCGACAAGATGTGGCAGACGTCCAAGTCGTGGCGCGAGTGGGTGACGATCGGCAAGTTCCCCGATCACCCGTGGCGCGGATACCTGCAGCGCAGTGCGCTCACACTCAAGGGCCTCACCTACGCCCCGACCGGAGCCTTGCTCGCGGCATCGACGACCTCGCTTCCGGAAACACCAGGCGGAGAACGTAACTGGGACTACCGCTACGCGTGGGTTCGCGATTCCACCTTCGCACTGTGGGGTCTCTACACGCTCGGGTTGGACCGTGAGGCCAACGACTTCTTCAACTTCATCTACGACGTGTCGAGTTCGGACAACGGTCAGCCACATCCCTTGCAGGTGATGTACGGCATCGGCGGCGAGCGCACACTCGAGGAATCCGAACTCAACCATCTGTCCGGCTACGACGGTGCTCGTCCGGTGCGCATCGGCAACGGGGCGTTCGATCAACAGCAGCACGACATCTGGGGCACCATGCTCGACTCGGTGTATCTCCACATCCGTACCCGCGAGCGCGTCCCCGAAGCGCTGTGGCCGCTACTCAAGAAGCAGGTCGAGGAAGCGATCAAGCACTGGCGCCAACCCGACCGTGGGATCTGGGAGGTGCGCGGTGAACCACAGCACTTCACGTCGTCGAAGATCATGTGCTGGGTCGCACTCGATCGCGGCGCCAAGCTGGCGGAGATGCAGGGCGAGAAGAGCTTTGCGCAGCAATGGACGGCCATCGCGGACGAGATCAAGGCCGACATCCTCGCGCACGGTGTCGACTCACGCGGAGTTCTGACGCAGCGGTACGGCCACGACTCACTCGACGCGTCGCTCTTGTTGGCACCGCTGCTGCGCTTCCTGCCGGCCGACGATCCGCGCATCCGGGCAACGGTGCTGGCGATCGCCGACGAGCTCACCGAGGAGGGGCTGGTCCTGCGCTATCGCGTCGACACCACCGACGACGGATTGAGCGGCGAGGAGGGCACGTTCACCATATGTTCCTTCTGGCTCGTCTCCGCCCTCGTCGAGATCGGCGAACTGGATCGGGCAAAGCATCTCTGCGAGCGCCTGCTCGGGTTCGCGAGCCCCCTCAAGCTGTACGCCGAAGAGATCGACGCCCACACCGGTCGCCATCTGGGTAACTTCCCGCAGGCGTTCACACACCTGGCGCTGATCAACGCCGTGGTCCACGTGATCCGCGCCGAGGAAGCTGCCGAAGCCGGAGCTTTCCAGCCCGCGCACAACGCGACCTAGACCCCCTGCTGTGCGCCTTTATTAACCGCCCGCGGTTAATAAAGGGGTAGGTCGGCGAACCCCGGCAGCGTCATCATGTCTTCCAGCGTTCCGCCGTTCGGCAGCAACACCACGACGTCGGCGCTCAGAGCGTCGACCCGTTCCGGGCTGAGCATCAGCCGGCCACCGGTAACGCCCGCCTCTTCGACCAGCTTGGGCGGCAACGACATTCCCAGGCTCGTGAACAATCCCGATGCGCCGTCCTTTGGATCGGCGACGATCACCAACTGCGACGTCGGGAAGACGTACTGCGACAGAAGCGCCGTCTTGCCCTTCAGGCCTGGCAGTCGCTGTGCGAGCGCATCGATCTGCCCGTTTGTCGTCTCGACGATCTCGTCGGCGCGCGACTCCTTGTCGAGAACTCGACCGAGAATCTCGACCTGGTCCTGCCACGGATCGACCTGGACGTCGGACAGACCGGCAATTGTCGGAGCGATCTTGCTCAACTGGTCGAAATCGTCCTGATCGGCGACGGAGAACCCACCGAGAATCAGATCGGGATCCAAGGCTGCAATTTCTTCAGCTTTGAGCGGGACACCGAACTGCTGGATCGCCGAGCGATCAAGTTCCTTCGCCGACGCGTCCACGTCGCTCTCCCACGGGAACAGGCCACGCTCGTCGCCCATCGGGCCGGCAGCCAGGTACCCCACCGGCTGGATTCCGAGTTCGAGCAGAGCGTCGAGCCACTGGGTGTCGGCCGCGACGATGCGCGTCGGCGTCCCGGTGATCGTGGTGGCGCCGAACTTGTGATCGATCGTGGTGACCCGACCGTCCGCGATCTCGTCGGCGTCCGAGGACGAACATCCACTGATACCTACGACCAGTGCTCCCAAGAGAGCCACCGCCGAGAACTTCATCGCACGCACGAAAATACTCCTCCACTAGTTAGTAGAGGCTTACCTTCTCATATGGGACCCGGCTGTGTCCGACCTTGCTTTCAGGCGAAACGAGAGAGCAGACGCTCCGCATCCGCGCCGATGCGTCGAACCACATCGCCGGCCGGATGGGTTCCGTGCACGAGTCCGACAGCTTCTCCGGCATAGACGACTCCGCTGTGCGGATCCGACGGGTCGTACGCCTGTGCCAGCGTTTCCTCGTCGGCGTCGACTCCGTGCCACGCGGCAGTGAACTCGTTGGCCACCGCGCGGCCACCCCACCGCTGCGGCCACGGTTGACAGCGCGCTCGGTCGAATACCGAGGTGTAAATCGTGTCCGCACTTCCGGCTTCGACGACGCGGTCGCGGGCATAGTCCGGCCCGACCGTCTCCGGGCTGGCGAGCAGCGCCGTTCCGATCATCACGCCTTCGCCGCCGGCTGCCAGGACGGCGGCCAAACCGCGTCCGGTTCCGATTCCGCCGGCTGCCAGCACCGGAAGTGACGTCGCTTCGAGGATCTCCTGCAGCAGCGGCAAGGTTCCGATTCGGCCCGTATGGCCGCCTGCCTCACCGCCTTGCGCGATCACAGCGTCGACACCTGCGGCCTCGACAATACGAAGGTCCTCGAGCGTATTGATCTGTGACACAACGGGAATGCCCGCATCGTGGATTCGTCCGACATACGCGGCGGGATCACCGAACGACAAGGTGATCATGGTCGGCTCGACGGCAATCGCAGCGTCGAGCATCAACTCGTTCTCGGGCAGCGACCACGTCATCAGGCCGACGCCGAATTTTCCGCCGATCGAGCGGGCCACTTCGGCTTCGGCCTCGATCCACTCCGGTGTGTTGTACCGGGCCGCGCCAAGCAGACCCAACCCACCGGCCGCCGAAACAGCTCCGGCGAGCGCGCCGCCCGCGCGACCACCCATGGGCGCCCCGAGAACCGGGATTTCGACTCCGAATTCTCGGGACAACCAGGTGGTGACCATGCGCTCCTACTTCTTGGGCTTCTCGCCGACCGATTCCGACGTCAGAGCCGCCACGAATGCTTCCTGCGGCACCTCGACGCGACCGATGGTCTTCATGCGCTTCTTGCCTTCCTTCTGCTTCTCGAGCAGCTTGCGCTTACGGCTGATGTCGCCGCCGTAGCACTTGGCAAGAACGTCCTTGCGGATTGCGCGAATGTTCTCGCGCGAGATGATCTTCGCGCCGATCGCGGCCTGAATCGGAACCTCGAACTGCTGGCGAGGAATCAGCTCACGAAGCTTCGACGTCATGCGTCCGCCGTAAGCACCAGCGTTGGAGCGGTGCACGATCGACGAGAACGCGTCGACGGCCTCGCCCTGCAGAAGGATGTCGACCTTCACCAGGTCGGCCTGCTGCTCACCGGCCTCCTCGTAATCGAGGCTGGCGTATCCCTTGGTGCGGGACTTGAGGGCGTCGAAGAAGTCGAACATGATCTCGCCCATGGGCAGTTCGTAGCGCAGTTCGACGCGAGTCTCGGAGAGGTAGTCCATGCCGCCGAGCTCACCGCGACGGGACTGGCACAGCTCCATGATGGCGCCGACGTACTCGCTCGGGGCAATGACGGTGCACTTGGCGACCGGCTCGTAGACCTCGCGCACCTTGCCTTCCGGCCAGTACGACGGGTTGGTGACGATGACCTCGGCCCCGTCCTCCATCACGACGCGGTAGACGACGTTGGGCGCAGTGGAAATCAGTTCGAGGCCGAACTCACGTTCGAGGCGGTCGCGGGTGATCTCCATGTGCAGCAGGCCGAGGAAGCCGCAGCGGAAGCCGAATCCGAGGGCAACCGACGTCTCCGGTTCGTACGCCAGGGCGGCGTCGTTGAGACGGAGCTTGTCGAGAGCGTCGCGCAGCACCGGGTAGTCCGAGCCGTCCATCGGATAGAGACCGGAATAGACCATCGGCTTTGGATCGCGGTAGCCGACCAGCGGTTCGGTCGCGCCGTTGCGGGTTGTGGTGACGGTGTCACCGACACGCGACTGGCGGACGTCCTTCACACCTGTGATGAGGTAGCCCACCTCGCCGACGCCCAGACCGATACTGGCCTTCGGCTCGGGCGAGATGATGCCGACCTCGAGCAGTTCGTGTGTGGTGCCCGTGGACATCATCGTGATCTTCTCGCGGGGACGGATCCGACCGTCGACCACACGCACGTAGGTGACCACGCCGCGGTACGCGTCGTAAACGGAGTCGAAGATCATCGCGCGGGCGGGGCCGTCTGCATCGCCGACGGGTGCAGGTACCTGCTTGATCACCTCGTCGAGCAGTTCCCTGACGCCCACGCCGGTCTTGCCCGAGACGCGCAGGACATCGCCTGGCTCGCAGCCGGTGATGTGCGCAATCTCTTCGGCATAGCGGTCGGGATCCGCGGCCGGGAGGTCGATCTTGTTGAGGACGGGAATGATCTTGAGATCCTTCTCCATCGCCAGGTACAGATTGGCCAGCGTCTGAGCTTCGATGCCCTGAGCTGCGTCGACCAGCAGAATTGCACCCTCACATGCTTCGAGCGCGCGGGAGACCTCGTACGTGAAGTCGACGTGGCCGGGAGTGTCGATGAGGTGGAGGACGAACTCTTCGCCGTCGACGGTCCAGGGCAGACGAACGTTCTGGGCCTTGATGGTGATGCCGCGTTCACGCTCGATGTCCATGCGGTCCAGGTACTGCGCACGCATCGCCCGCTCTTCGACCACGCCGGTGAGCTGAAGCATGCGATCTGCCAGCGTCGACTTACCGTGGTCGATGTGCGCGATGATGCAGAAGTTCCGGATCTGCGCAGGATCCGTGAACGTCTTGTCGGCGAAGCTGCTGATGGGAGACCCCTTAGTCGGACCGGCACCGGCCCGGATCCGGGCCACTGTCAACCCTCAGGATATCCAAGTCTCGGCGCCGCCGTACCAGGGGTTCCCACGGGTGGGTGATTATGCTCGAACGCTATGGCAAGCATGTGGAAGCAGATCGGCAGAACCCTCGGCGCCCTCGCGGTGGAGAAGGGCCCTGCGTTGCTGCGCCAGCTGCAGTCGTCCACGTCTCAGTCGTCTGCCTCGAAGCCGGGTCCGACCGGCCGCCCGATCGCCGCGCGAACGTCTCCGACCGCACATCGCGCCCGCAAGGTCGAGTACTCCCCCGACCTCGACGGCAAGGCCGATCCGGGCGAGATCGTCTGGACCTGGGTTGCCTACGAGGAGGATCCGACCCAGGGCAAAGACCGCCCGGTGCTGGTTGTCGGCCGCGACGGCAACACGCTGCTCGGTTTGATGCTGTCCTCGCAGAGCAAACGCGAAGGCGAGCGTGATTGGCTCGCAATCGGTTCGGGCCCGTGGGACGGCGAGGGAAGGCCCAGCTGGGTCCGGCTCGACCGGGTGCTCGACGTTCCCGAGAGCGGGATTCGGCGCGAGGGCGCCGTCATGGATCACAAGAAGTTCGACGCGGTCGCGGCAAAACTTCGGGCCGACTTCAGCTGGAGCTGAAGCCGACCCGAACGATGGAAACAGTATCGATCAGCTGTCCAGACGGTTGAACCGTCCGAAGAGTGCTCGATAGATGAGTGCACCGAGCGCACCGCCGATCAGCGGGAACACGATGAACAACCACACCTGACCGAGTGCACCGTCCTGGAACGGCGCGACAGCGAGGCTTCGAGCGGGGTTGACGGAGGTGTTGTCGATCGGGATCGAGATCAGGTGAATGACGGCCAGGGTGAAGCCGATGGACACCCCGGCGAGCGGCACGTCGGAGATCTGGTCGGTCGACGCGAGAACCACGAACACGAGCAGAGCGGTCAGGAGAATCTCGATGATCATCGCGGCACCGATGCCGTAACCGTCGGAAACCACCTGTCCGAGAAGATTCTTCTCGGCCGACGGACTGTGTGCGCCCCAACCGTTTGCGCCGAGGCCGTCTGCGGCCCGGTTGTACGCCGGGAGACTGTTGGCCACCGTGTAGATCACGACGCCGGCGACCAAGCCGCCGATCACTTGCGCGACAACGTAAATCGCTGCATTGACGGCCGAGATGCGCCCGATCACGAATTGGCCGAGAGTCACGGCTGGGTTGACGTGGCAACCGGAAATCGGTCCGATCGCATATACGAGGAACAGCAGGGTCAAGCCGAATGCGAAGGCAACTCCGAGATTGCCGACTTTCGCACCTGCGAAGACGGCAGTTCCGACCGCGGAGAACACGAGCACAAATGTCCCCACCGCTTCGGCCGCATACTTCTTCACATCCGAGATCGGTTCGATCTCAGTCAATTCCTGTGCAGTTGGAGACATATTCCCACCTTCTTCTCATCGAACGGTAGTAATGCTCACGCGCCTAGATTTGCCGGACTTTACGCAAGCCTGGTGATCTCCACAACAACTTCGAGATCTGTGGAGCGTCCACCGGAAAAGATTCCCTTCAAAGGCGGCACATCCGAATAGTCCCTTCCTATTCCGACCGAGACATGCTGTTCATTCACAGCTATCGCATTGGTCGGGTCATATCCCCACCACGCGCCGGTCCACGCTTCGATCCACGCGTGCGATTCCCCGACCACCGTGTCCCCGACTGCCGCATCACGTTTGGGGTGGAGATAGCCGGAAACGTACCGACAGGGAATGCCCATCGTTCGAAGCAACACCAAGGTCAGATGTGCATAATCCTGGCAGACGCCTTTCCTGGCCGACCAGGCCTCGACCGCCGACGTATGCACTCCGGTCGTACCCGGAACATATGACATTTCACCGTAAACCCATTGCGACGCAGCCACTACTGCATCTTCAGGTGATTTATCTTTGCGCAATTCCTTGGCAATTGTCGCCAGCTTACGATCACGCGGAACATATCTCGTGAAACTCAGTTGCTCGTTGAATCGATCTTTAATCGCGTTTCCCGACAATTCATCCCAGTCGACGGTTTCCTCGGGTTGAACAAACGGTTCCGTCTCCACCACCGACAGTCCGGTCACTTCCAGCTCCGTGTGCGGGGCGTGCAAGTCGAAGGCGGTCACCGCGGTGCCCCAGTAATCGGTGTACCGATAGGAACGCGTTGCCGGCTGGGTTTCGACGCGCGTGAGGATCACCGTCTGCCTGGTGTCGCCGCGGGGTGTCAATCGCGCTTCGTTGTACGACGACGTCACCGGGGCGTCGTACGCATATCCCGTGGTGTGCACGACCCTCATTCGCCAGCTCACAGCTCTCCCTCCACCGTCGACTCCGCATACGCGGCGCCGGCATCCGTCCATGCGACCCACGGCGCAGCGTGGAAGTACTGCAATGCAATCGCCTCACCCAGTTCGCGGCAGGTCTCCTGCCAACCGAGCAACCGTCCTTGCAGATCTTCGAGCAACACGCCCTGCGGCAGAAACTCCAGTTCGCTGCGTGCGCGGCCGAGAAGCCGCGGCGCCTCCGCCCGGATTCCGACGCGACTGCCCGGCTGCGGGTCGAGTTCCTGCAGGCACTTCTCGGCCTGCCTGATCGAATGGAACACCGAGCGCGGAAAGAGTCTGTCCAACAAGATGAACTCGACGACGCGGTTGGCGTCGAGCGCTCCGCGATACGTACGCAGATACGTGTCATGTGCGCCCGCCGAGCGAAGAACACTGACCCACGCCGGCGACGACGGGCGGTCACCGGCGCGCGCCAGGAGCATCCGCACAATCATGTCGACACGTTCGATCGACCTGCCCAGCAGGAGGAACCGGTAACCGTCGTCGCGGCTGAGCGTGGAATCCGCCAGCCCCGCGAACATCGCTGCGCGTTCCTCCACATAACGGAAGAACTCGTGTGGCCCCAGCCTGCGTGACGCGCGTTCACGCTCCGCCAGTCCGTTGTACGTGGTGTTCAGGCACTCCCACATCTCACTCGACGTGACCTCACGTGCTCCGCGAGCATTCTCACGGGCACTTGCCAGCGAGTCCACGATCGATCCAACCTGATTGCGGCTGAACGCAACCAGGTCGGTGAGCGAGCGTACGTCGAGCTTCTCCTCCGGCGCTTCGATGCCGAGGACACGCAGGAGCAGACGCGACGTGCGGTCCGGGTCGACGGTTGCGTCGTCGAGCAGTTGGTGGACGGCGACGTCGAGGATCCGAGCGGTGTCGTCGGCGCGCTCGACGTAGCGGCCGATCCAGTAGAGGGACTCTGCGTTGCGAGCAAGCATCGGTCACCACGCTCCGTTCGCTGATAGTTCTTGGTAGCTGGGCACTTCTGAGGTGTTCACTGTTGTTGCTGCTGCTGTTGAGAGGTGCTCAGTTCGGGTCCCTGCACCGGCTCCGCGGATTCCGGGGGCTCGGACACCAGTTCCTCACCGGACAGCTCTGGGTCCTCGTCCGAGCTGCGGCTGGCGAGCACCCATGTGTCCTTGCTTCCGCCGCCCTGGCTCGAGTTGACCACCAGCGAGCCTTCCGGAAGTGCCACCCGGGTCAGGCCGCCGGGCAACACCCACACGTCCTCACCGTCGTTGACGGCAAAGGGTCGCAAGTCCACGTGGCGCGGCGAGAGAACGTCGTCGATCTTGGTCGGCACCGTGGACAACTGCACGAGAGGCTGCGCGATCCACCCGCGCGGGTCTGCCTTGATCTTGCGGGTGATCGCGGCCAGTTCCTTGGGGCTCGCGTCCGGTCCGAAGACGATTCCGTAGCCGCCGGACCCTTCCACCGGCTTGATGACGAGTTCGGCGACGCGGTCGAGGACTTGCTCGCACTCCTCGTCCAACCAACAGCGGAACGTGTCGACGTTCTGCAAGAGCGGCTTCTCACCGAGGTAGTAGTCGATGATCTGCGGAACATAGGTATAGACGAGTTTGTCGTCACCGACTCCGTTGCCGACGGCACTCGAGATCACCACGTTGCCCGCTCGCGCCGCATTCAGTAGGCCTGCGACGCCGAGAATCGAATCCGGACGGAAGTGCATCGGGTCGAGATACTCGTCGTCGATGCGGCGATAGATGACGTCGACCTGACGCTCGCCTTCCGTCGTGCGCATGTACACCATGTTGTCGCGGCAGAACAGGTCGCGACCTTCGACGAGTTCCACACCCATCTGACGAGCGAGCAATGAATGCTCGAAATAGGCGGAATTGGCGATACCCGGTGTGAGAACAACCACTGTCGGGTCCGCTTCGTTGAGTGCAGCACCCGCACGCAGCGCCCTCAGTAGGTGTGTTGCGTAATCACCGACCGCCCGCACCTTGTGGGACATGAACAGATCCGGGAACACCCGAGTCATGGTGCGACGGTTTTCCATCACATAGGAGACACCGGACGGAGATCGCAGATTGTCCTCGAGAACTCGGAACTCTCCCGCCTCGTCTCGGACCAGGTCGATACCCGCGACATGGATTCGCACACCGTTGGGCGGCACGATGCCGGCTGCTTCACGGTGGAAGTGCTCGCACGAGGTCACCAGGCGGCGCGGCAATACGTGATCGCGCAGGATTCGTTGCTCGCCGTAAATGTCCGCAAGGAACAGCTCGAGCGCCTTCACCCGCTGCTTGATGCCCTTTTCCAGCCGCGACCACTCCTGCGCGGCGATGACGCGCGGCACCAGATCCAACGGAAACGGTCGTTCCTGCCCGGAAAGCGAGAACGTCACGCCCTGGTCGATGAATGCGCGTCCGAGTGCGTCGGCACGCGCGGCAAGGTCGGCGCTGCTCGTCGGCGCCAGGGCTTTGTACACACCCTTGTACGGGGCACGCACCGAGCCGTCGGGCTCGAACATCTCGTCGAAAGCCAACTCGTAGCGACCGATGTCTGAATATCCGTCGAACACTGCGGCAGGACGCGCTCGGGTGGTGGTCGAACCTGTTTTACTCGAACTTTTCGAAGGCGGCGGCGTCATAGGGCAACATGCTGCTACAAGTGGGGCTATTCGGCAGCGCGGCGAGAAATCGGGCGCTCGGTGTACTCTTCTCGACAGACGCAACGTGCGACGGTTTGGGTTCTTGGGCCCTCGGCTGGTAATCTTGCCAGTCGGTGCATCAGTGCGCCCACAGCTTTCTCGACCGTAACCAGCTAAAGACGACAAGGATTTTACGCGTGGCCAACATCAAGTCCCAGGTGAAGCGAATCCGTACCAACGAGGCGGCCCGACTCCGTAACCAGTCGGTGAAGTCCTCGCTGCGTACCGCGATCCGTTCATTCCGCGAGGCTGCGGCAGCCGGTGACAAGGACAAGGCCAACGAGCTCCTCGTCTCCACCAGCCGCAAGCTCGACAAGGCAGCCAGCAAGGGCGTCATTCACGCCAACCAGGCTGCCAACAAGAAGTCTGCACTCTCGCAGGCTGCCAACAAGCTCTGACGTTTCCACTGTGACGGTTCGCCGTCATACTGGTTCGTCTCGATAGCCGCCAGGTCGAAAGACCAGGCGGCTATTTTGCGTGCTCAATCGGATCAGAGCGAAAACCCGCCATCCATGTCTTGCACGGAATATGTGGATCGGGCTGCGACCATCTGATGATGGCGGTCAACGGGAAACGCCCTCGCAGCTGGTTGTTCACGACTGTCTTCTGGGCGGTCGTCGCTTTCGGCGTATTGGCAGCCCTGGGGATCCCTCGTTGGTGGGAATCATTGACGGTTGCAGTAGTCGGAGTCGCAGCAAGCTACGGATGGTGGAGCCGCAGGCGCCGCAGCGAATTCTGGATCTTCTTCGGCGTGGTGTGTTCGCTCGTTGCAGTCTTGGCGTTTCTCGCCGCTGGACGAGCGCTACTCACCACCGTGAAGGTGCCGGTAGACAGCATCGGCCAAGAAACAATTGTCTGCGGCAGTGTGATGAATCCGGCGCCGAACTACTCCCTACGAGTGACCGACATCAGGACTGGTGAACCAACGACACGGCCTCAGGCCATTCCGCACACCCAGTTGGAGCAAGCCTGCGTGAAACGCCTCGACTACCGGGTGGCCGAGGCCACGGCCGCCACTGTCGTCGGACTACTTCTGGCCGGCCGCGCGATCGGCCATGTTGTCCTCAGTTCTTCCGCAACGCGCACACTTTCCGCACTGCCATCTCCAGAGCGAAGGACGAGTCGACTGCGGCGCCCTTCACGTCGGCATTGAGAGCGGCGACGATCTGCATCGCAGCGCCGATCGACGTGGGATCCCAACCGCCGACTTCCTTGATCGCCTTCTTGACCTTCCACGGCGGCATCCCGAGATCCGACGCCAACCGGAACGGGTCACCGCCCCGTGCAAACGGGCCGACCTTCGCGATGGTGTGGACTGCATCGGCGAGGGCGTCAGCGAGCAGTACGTGCGCCGTTCCGATCTGGTCAGCCCATCGCAGAGCCTCGAGCGCACCCCGGGTATCGCCGACGATAACTTTGTCGGCCACATCGAATCCGGAAACCTCGGCCTTGCCCGAGTAGTACTTGTGGACCGCATCCACGTCGATCTTGCCGCCGGTATCGGCCGCCAATTGCGAGCAGGCCGACGCAAGTTCGCGAAGGTTGGAGCCGACGCTTTCGATCATCGCGGCGATCGCATCGGGCGCAACCCTGACGTCGGCGGTCCGAAACTCACCCCGGACGAAGTCGACAAGCTGACTCTTGTTCAGTTTTCCGCAGTTGTGAACCGTCGCGCCGAGCTTCTCGAGAGCCGGCGCCAACGCTTTCGCGCGACCGCCGCCCGAGTGCACGACGATCAGAACGACGCCTTCTGCCGGCTCACGCGCCGCCTCGAGAACAAGAGCTACGGCATCTTTGCCTGCTTCTGCGGCCGATTCCAGGACGATCACACGGTCTTCGGCAAAAAGAGAAGGGCTGAGCAACTCGGCCAACTCGGGAGCATTGGTGTCTCCGGCACGCATCTTGGTTACCGGGAGATCCGAAATACCCTGGCCGCGGTCACCGCGGACGGCTCTGATGAGCTGCGATACCGTGCGGTCGATCAGGAACTCGTCGTCCCCGAGAACAAGATGCAGCGGATCGACTCCAGACGGATTACTCACCCGAAGATGGTCCCACGAGGAACCGACACGATCGACACAGACCCGCCGCCCCCGCCGTACACAGCGACGGTGCCGTGGACGTCGGTCCGAACCACCGCCCCGCCCAACGAAACCAGTTCGTCGAGAACCTCCTCATTCGGGTGCCCGAAACTGTTGCCGTCGCCGACGCTGATCATCGTCAACCTCGGACGCACCGCTTCCAGAAATGCCGACGACGTGGTCCGAGAACCGTGATGGGGCAGCTTCAACACATCGGCCTTCACGTCCGTTCCCGATCGGAGGATGGCCTCCTCCCCCGCAACTTCGGCGTCGCCCGTCAACAGAATGCGACCCGCGTCCGTGTGTGCCATCACCACCAGCGACTGATCGTTGGCGGCGTCCGCGCCGTCCCTCGCATCGCGGGGAGTCGGAAGCAACGGTCCGAGAACCTCCATGTTCACCGATCCCAACGTCAACTCCATACCTGCCCGCAACGAGACAACCGGAACGCCGTGCGACTCGGCGGCATCCTTTACCGCCCGAAAACCTGACTCCGGCAACAACATCGACCCGACTCCGACCGCAGCGACCGAACGCCCACCCAGAACTGCTTCCAATCCACCGATGTGATCGGCATGAAAATGACTGATCATCAGCAACGCGATGTCGTTGACGTCCAACATGTTCAGGCAACGATCCATCGACGTGGGATCAGGACCGACATCGATGACGATCACCCTGCCGTCTCCAGTCGAGAGCACAAGACCGTCCCCTTGACCGACGTCGCACATCACCAGTACCCATCCCGGAGCAATACGACCACCGCCGAACACGTGCTGAAAGACGAGGGCTAGAACAACTCCCAGAACGAGGACGCCGACCACCCATCTCGAGATCCGATTCCACAGCGTCAGGGCCGCGGCCAGTAAGACGCCCACGACGACGAGAGCACCGATGAGCCCTGACGGCACCACCACCGACGCTCCGGGAAGCGCCGCCGCCCGCTCGGACACGTACAGCAGCCACCCCATCGGCGGCCGGACCAGCGGCGTGACGAACACCGCGATCGGTGGACAGATCAGCGCACACAAGGCAATCACCGCACCGAACACCGTGATGATTCCGATCACAGGCGCCACGGCCATGTTCGCGGCAATCGTGACCACGCTGAAGGTTCCCGCCATGGCGCCCACCAGTGGCGCAGACACGACAAACGCAGCACTCGAGACGGCTGTCATCTCCGAAAACCAACGGGGCCAACCTCGTCGACGAAGCATCTCCACCCACACCGGAGCAATGATCACCAACGCGCCCGTGGCCGTGGTCGACAGCGCAAACCCCCAGTCGACGGCAAGTTCGGGCATCACGACAACCAGCACGATGACGGCTGCGGAAAGAGCAGGCAGTGCCTGTTTGCGTCGACCGGTCACCAGACTGAGCAGGCCGATCAGGCCCATCACCGAGGCGCGCAGAACACTCGGCGACGGCCTCGCGACGACAACAAACGCAACGAGGGCTACCAGCGCCAAAGCAGCGCCGACGCGCGGACTGAGCGCCGCGGCTCTGACCAGCAGCAGAACCGCCCCGAGCAGAATGCTGATATTGGCGCCGGACACCGCGGTGAGATGGGAAAGCCCGGCAACGGTGAAGTTGTCCTTCACCACCGGCGACAACGCCGATGTGTCTCCGACGACGAGGCCAGGCAGCAGACCTGCCTGATCCGGCGGGAGCGCAGCCGAGCACGCAGCGGCGAAACGAGTACGCACCACACTCGCCCATCGCTGATACCAGGGCACTTCTCCCACCGCGACGGGAGGCCCCTCGGACGTGATCACGGCGAGCGTGGAATCGCTACGCCATGGCTGACTCGCCCGGCCGCGAACCGTCAGGCTCTGCCCTGGAACAACTTCGAGCCACGACGAACTGGGCGCCCGGATGGTGACCAAGCCGCCTCCGGAGTACCTGTGATTCTGGGCAGTCACCGAATTGACGGTTGCCCTGAAGAAAACCTGACCTTGACCCGCCGCGCCAGAGACTGCGTGCGGATCCTCCGAGGGTTCCACTTCGACACTCACCCACGCTCCCTCGAGGGCAGCCCGGGTCAGTGGGTGCCCCTCGACCTCGGTCGCCCGCCACCCGATGACGACACTGCATCCGGCACCGAACAGCAATGCAACCAACATGATTCGTGCCCACCCCGCAGATGTCCGGCGCACAACCACGTAAGTGAGGATTGCCGCTGGAATAGCGCATGCCACCGCCAGTACCCACGCGGCGACCGCGCCGAACAGGATCCCCACCGCACTGCTCCCCCACACTGCGACGGCCGACGGTAGCAGTCGAGCGTCGAGGGCCGGCGAGACTTCCGGTTCGTTCACACCGATACCAGCACTCGCAGTTTGGCCAACCTTGCCGGGCCGATCCCGTCGACTTCCCCCAATTGTTCTATGTCCGTGAATTTTCCGTTGGAAGTTCGCCAGGAGATGATCGCCGCAGCCGTTACCGGCCCTACCCCGGGAAGGTCGTCCAGTTCGGCCTCGGTAGCGGTGTTGAGGTTCACCAGACCAGCCCCGCCGGATTCCCCCGCGGCGGCGGGGCCGGTCCCTCCCGCAGTGGTACTCGAACTCGCTGAAACACCACCGGACTGATCGGCGGCCCCCACCACGATCTGATCACCATCGGCAAGCTTCTGTGCCAGATTCAGGCCCACCGTCTCTGCGCCCTCGAGCACTCCACCTGCCGCAGCGAGCGCGTCGGCGATGCGCGAGCCCGAATGTAGGTTGACGAGCCCAGGCGTGCGCACGAGTCCGACGACACTGACCACCAAAGCCTCAGGCGGCTGCTCCGCTACGACGCCGGTCGGTACGGGACTGGCTGATTCACCATCGTCGGCAGTGACATTCTGCGCCGTGACATTCTGCTCCGTGACATTCTGGGGCGAGGGCAACGGTGGGACCGCCTGCAAACTCGGAGAATCCCACCACACCGTGAACAAGCCGATTGCCGTGGCCAGGGCTGCAACGATCGCCAACACCCAGGTCGCCGATCGGCTCGGGCGCCAACGTGTACCGCGCCAGCGCTCGGGCAGCCGATCGAACCGTGACGAGTCGGGTTGAGCCTCGTATTCGTCTTCGTCGAAGTCCTGAAGCCACTCGGGGGGCCTCTCGAATGGCTGCGGGGACCTCTCGAAAGACGCTGAATCCTCGAAGTCGTCGACGGCCTGTCGCTGCCGGTAGTTCCCGTCCATCGCCGCGAGGCGATCACGCGCCCGCTCGCGCTCCTCGCTGATCCTCATGACAGGACGCTAACGAGAGACCATGCCGCCGAAGGCGAACAATTTCAGTCTGTGGAGAACTCGCGGATTGTGGAGAAACGATCAGGCGCTCGGGTCGATCTCCGGCAGCGGGCACACCACAACACCGATCGCGCCGACACCGACGTGCGCTCCGATAACCGCGCTGAAGTCGGTGACCACGGATTCCGCCACATCGGGAATGCGCTCGGCCAACTGTTCCGCTATCGCATCGGCACGCTCTCGCGCTCGCATGTGATGCACGGCTATCGCCACGCGGCCGAGACCGGCGCGCTCGACTGCCGAATCCACCAAGCGTGCAAGCGCTTTGGTGGTCGTACGTGTTTTTTCACCGAGCACGAGCTTGCCGTCCACCAGATGCAGGATCGGCTTCATCGCCAACGCAGTACCCAACAACGCGGCTGCGGTTCCGATTCGTCCGCCCCGACGCAATTGATCAAGTTTGTCGACGACGATGTAGCAGCGCCCACGGCTCGCGACGTCGACCGCCCGGCCGTACGCCTCTTCGAGTGACGCGCCCTTCTCGGCCAAGCGCGCAGCTTCGAGAGCGGGATAGCCCAAACCCATTCCGGCCGACTGCGAATCGACGATCCGGACGGCGCCACCGAACTCCTGGGCTGCGACTCGTCCGGCTTCCCACGTTCCCGAGAGTTGCCGTGAAATGTGCACGGCGAGAACGCCGTCACCGTCGCTCATGTCCAGGGCGCGGGCATACGCTTCGGACAACTCGGCGGGTGACGCTCCGGCCGTTGTCACTCCTGACAGGTCGCTCGGCATTGCGTCGACACCCTCACGCAAGTCGCAGCCGTCACGGAGCACATGGAGCGGAACCACCTGAATCCCACATGCGTCGGCCGACTCCTGCGGGATGCAGGCGGAGGAATCCGTGACGACGACGACCGGCATTCTGCTACCCGACTTCGCTCGGCGGTGATACCAGTTGCGGCGAAACCACTTTCTTCGACTCGACCCCGCGAATCGCGGCGATCATCGCGCGGGCTACACCGACATGACCGTCCCAACCCCAGTGAATACCGTCGGGGTTGCCGTTCTCGGAAAAGACGTTGTCACGCACTGCATCCGCGAGATCGACTACGGGAACGTCTTTCTCCGTAGCCCACTCGGTGATCGCGGACACCGCGGCAGGTCGTCCGGCGTGCACGCTCGCGTAGGCATCGCTGCGGTGCACCGACGGCAGGGTCGCGATCATCGGCAGTTCCGGCCGCATGTACTCCAACGCATTTCGCGAGCTTTCCAAATACTCGACGCTCAGCTTGGGCGGAAGTGCGACCGGGCGGCCCAGAGGTGCAAGCCGCGGCTGCAGCCACTGATAACCCTCGCGCACCACGCGTCGAAGCGCCGGAGGACGAACGTAGCGGATGGTCTCGCGGAGCGCGGTAGGCAATGGGGACGGTAGCGAGTCCATACCGCCGACCGCGAACACGACGGCGCCGGCCCGCGGCACCGCCGCCCACACACGAGGATCCTGAGTCAGTGCCCACCACGCGTCGCGGCACGTCCAGCCGATACGGGCGACCAACTCGACGTCCCAGCCGAGTTCGTCGGCCACGATGTTGGGCCAGATGCGTGGATGATCTGCGGCTAGGCCGCCCTTGGGGCCGAAATACGACAGCGAATCCGCGAGCACGAGGAGGACGGGGCGCTGCCCGTCGGCACTTTCAGAGGACGTCATTTGCGACACTCGCAGAAGCATTCCATACGTCGAGTCGCCACTCGATCGACTTGACGTCACCGTGTCCGCTGAGTTGCACCCAACTGGTGTTTCCCAATCCGCCGAGGACGGCCCAGCGATCGACGGGTAAGTCGAGCAATGCCGCTGTCAGTGCCGCGATCAAGCCTCCGTGCGCCACCAGAACTACGGGCCGCTCGGCCCAGTCCGGGTGCGTGTCGAGCAATTCGTGAACTACGGGGAGGCTGCGATTCGCGACGTCGATTCGGCTTTCGCCGCCGGGCGGCGCCAACGTGGCATCCGCCCGCCAGGCAGATCGCACACCGGGAGTGCGCTCGTCGACGTCATGATGAGTCAGGCCTTGCCATTCACCCAGGTGTGTCTCACGCAGACGCGTGTCGGTGAGGACCGGAAGTCCGGCGGCGTCACCGACAGCGACTGCCGTGAAATACGCGCGCCGCAGATCCGAGGACACGATCGTCAACGGTCTGCGATCGGCGATCACCGGACCTGCACTCTTGGCCTGCGTGCGTCCCAACTCCGACAGGTCGGTGTCGAGTTGCCCCTGCATCCGAGAGTCGGCGTTGTATTCGGTCTGTCCGTGACGCAGCAGGATGAGCCGGCGGACAGGGTTCGACGCCGCACTGGGCGCCGACGAAGTCACAGCGAGGGATCCTGCGCGTCCGGCTCGGAAACCGTGTCGGTCTCGAACACCGTGTTGGCATCGGCGGGGCCGGGACGGTTCTGTCCGAGGCCTTCGACCTCGACCGTCGGGCAGTCCTTCCACAGACGATCGAGAGCGTAGAAGTTGCGCTCCTCGTCATGCTGGACGTGGACGACGATGTCGGCGTAGTCGAGCAGTGCCCAGCGGCCCTCGCGGGTGCCTTCACGGCGGACAGGCTTGTGTCCCGCTTCGCGGAGGCGGTCTTCGATGTTCTCGACAATCGAGTTGACCTGACGCTCGTTGGTCGCAGATGCGATCACGAAGCAGTCCGTGATGACCAACTGTTCGGACACATCGAGCACCACCACTTCGGTGGCCAGCTTCTCGTCGGCTGCCAAGGCCGCGATGCGTGCCATGTCGATGGCTTCGGTGTTTGCACTCACTCGATGTTCTCCAGTTTCGTCTTCAGAAAGTACTTGTTGTTCTCGGCTAGCTCGATTCGGCGCCCGGGACGGCTTCCGACTTCCCCGGTGCGGGCTCCGACATCGTTGTAGCTCCGTCGCGGCGCTCCGCGTCGACAGGTCGATACAGGTTCCGCTTCGAGATGTACTGCACCACTCCATCCGGCACCAGGTACCAGACAGGGCGGTCTTCACTTGCCCGACGCCGACATTCGGTCGACGAAATGGCAAGTGCCGGAATCTCTATCAACGTGACCGCGTCGGCGGGCATGGTGTCGAGGTGACCGGCCAGATGCTCTGCATTGAGATCGAAACCCGGTCGCGATACCCCGACGAACTTCGCCAATGCGAACAACTCTTCCCAATCTTGCCAGGAAAGGATGCTGGCCAGCGCATCGGCACCGGTGATGAAGAAGAGTTCGGCGTCGGGATGGTAGGCCCGGAGGTCTCGCAGTGTGTCCACGGTGTACGTCACTTTTTCACGGTCGACGTCGACCCGAGAGACGGAAAACCGCGGGTTGGAGGCGGTGGCGATGACCGTCATGAGGTACCGGTCCTCGGCAGGACTGACGCCCCTCCCCTGCTTCTGCCAGGGCCGCCCGGTGGGGACGAAGATCACTTCGTCGAGTCCGAACCGGTCGGCGACCTCACTGGCCGCAACGAGGTGGCCATGGTGAATGGGGTCGAAGGTGCCACCCATCACTCCGAGGCGTCGAGCACGTTCCACCGATAGTCCCTTCTGCACGAGTGTCGAGCTTACGGGTCAGACCGGCAGCAGACGGGACACGACGTCGGCAAGCTGCTGGGCCGAGCGGCACTCGTGCATGCTGATGACCTCGCTGTACACCTTCGCCGCGGAGTCACCCGTTCCCCATTGCCCCTTCGGCTCAGGGTTGAGCCAGTGTGCGTGCTTGGCAACCGCAACCATCTGCGACAGCGACTGGAGGTTGGGATCGCGGTAGTTGTTGCGACCGTCGCCGAGTACCAGCAGCGACGTGCGACTGGTGATCGACTGCGCGAACTTCTCCTGGAAGACCCCGAAGGCGTGCCCGTAGTCGGAGTGGCCGTCGTAGGTGATCAGTTCGGCTTCACGCACCATCCGTGACATCGCGGACCCGAGGTCTGCGTTCGAGTCGAAGAACCGCGTGACCTCGTCGGTCGTGTCGATGAACGCGAACACCCTCACTCGTGAGAACTGCTCGCGCAACGCGTTGACGAGGAGCAGGGTGAAATGGCTGAACCCCGCTACCGAACCCGACACGTCACACATCACCACAAGTTCCGGCCGCGCTCGCTTCGGCTTGCGCTGCACCAGATCGATCGGCACTCCGCCCGTCGACATGGACTTGCGCAACGTGCGACGCAGGTCGATCGAACCCGAGCGAGAGCGGCTACGACGCACCGCGAGACGGCTGGCCAACAGACGCGCGAGTGGTGCGACGTTCTTCTTCAGTGTGGTGAGTTCGGCGTCGGAGGCCCGCAGGAAGTCGACTTCCTCGGCGAGTTTCGGAACGCCGTACGTGGCGACGCGTTCCTTACCCAGATTCTCGGCGGTGCGTCGACGCGTTTCCTTCTCGACCATCTTGCGGAAGTCCGCGATGCGCTGCGCTGCCGTGCGCTTGGCGACCTCGGACTGATAGTCGGAATTGTCCTTGCCCTCGGACCCGGCGCCTTCCTGGTTGCCGAGTAGACCTTGCAGGATCTTGTTGAGCAACGTCTCCGGGGCGACGTCACGCAGCGCCTGATAGGCGGAGAACGACGGGCCGTTACTCGACTGGTACTGCCCGAGTTCCTCGACCATCGCGGCGGTCAAGAGTTCGGTCATCTCCATCGCCTCGTCACTGCCGTCTGTCAGCAGTTCGGCGATCAGCTCACGCAATGCCTGCAGGTCGATCGAGCCGTCTGGCTTGCGCGGCAGTGTGACGTCGACGTCGCCGACCGCACGGTCACCGATCGCCTTGGGGAACCACAGGTCGAAGACGGCGTCGAACGTCGCCCGGTGGGTAGGTCGACGCAGGAGCGAGCATGCCAGCCCTTCACGAAGCGCTTCACGATCGAGCAGGTCGAGAACCGACATGACCTGACCGGCGTCGACGGTCTCGGACGGGCCGACCATGATTCCGCGTCGTCGCAGAGCCTCGACAAAATCGACGAGGTGACCGGGAATCCCGTGCGGCGCTGCCAGGCCGCCGGGTGCGAGCGGCGACGTCGATCCTGCGGGAGCCATGACAGACCTCAGTTCAGCCGAAGTTCAGCGGCGGCGCGCACCTGATCGGACTGGTGCTTGAGGATGACACCGAGCGTGGCGCGTACGGCGTCGTCGTCGAGCGTGTCCATGCCCAGAGCGAGAAGGGTGCGTCCCCAGTCGATGGTTTCGGACACCGACGGAACCTTCTTGAGCTGCATTCCGCGAAGAACACGAATGGTGTTGACCAGCTGCTCGGCAATCGCTTCAGGAAGCTCCGGCACCCGGCTTGCGAGGATGCGACGCTCGAGGTCGGCGTCCGGGAAATCGAGATGCAGGAAGAGGCAACGACGCTTCAGAGCCTCCGAGAGTTCGCGCGTGGCGTTGGACGTCAGCACCGTGAACGGCTTGCGGGTGGCGGTGATCGTTCCGAGCTCGGGGATCGTGACCGCGAAGTCGCTGAGCACTTCGAGGAGCAGACCTTCGATCTCGACGTCTGCCTTGTCCGTCTCGTCGATCAACAGCACCGTCGGGTCCTCGCGGCGAATGGCCTTGAGCAGTGGACGTGCGAGCAGGAACTCCTCCGAGAAGACATCCGCCTTCGTCGAGTCCCAGCTGTGGTCGACCGCGACATCACCCCTCGCTCCGCTCGCCCCGCCCGACTGAATCCGAAGAATCTGCTTCGCGTGATTCCACTCGTACAGCGCACGAGCCTCGTCGACGCCCTCGTAGCACTGCAGACGCACCAACTCGGCGCCTGTCGTCTGGGCTACCGCGCGCGCCAACTCGGTCTTACCGACACCGGCCGGTCCCTCGATGAGCAGGGGCTTGCCCAGTCGGTCGGCAAGGAACACTGCCGTTGCAGTGCCCTTGTCGGACAGGTAACCCGTCTCGGCCAAACGCTCGATCACGTCGTCGACGCTCGAGAAGAACGGTGTTGTATCGGGAAGAGCTCGGTCCACGGTTAACTCCTAAAAAGGGTGGGACAAGTCTGGTGAACTTTTCAGGCGGGTCGGGTGTGCCCGTCGCCCCAGACGATCCACTTGGTGGACGTCAGTTCCGGCAACCCCATAGGGCCACGCGCATGCAGTTTCTGGGTGGAGATGCCGATCTCGGCGCCGAACCCGAACTGCTCACCGTCGGTGAAGGCAGTCGACGCATTGACCATCACTGCAGCAGCGTCGACTCGAGCGGTGAACTCGCGGGCAGCCGAGAGATCGGACGTCACGATGGCTTCGGTGTGGCCGGTCCCGTACTGGTCGATGTGCTCGACCGCAGCGTCCAGGTTCTCGACGACCTTGAGCGCGACGTCGAGGGTGAGGTACTCCTTCGACCAGTCGTCCTCGGTCGCGGGAACCAGTCCCGGCAGATCACCGTGCACGACGACGTCGTGCATCTGGAGCGCTTGGAGCAGCTTCGGCACGGCGGTCTCGGCGATCGCAGCGTCGACCAGGACGGTTTCGGCTGTATTGCAGACACTGGGCCGACGGGTTTTGGAGTTGAGAAGAATCTTCTCGGCCATCAGTAGATCGGCGGCCGAGTGAACATAGACGTGGCAGTTACCGACACCGGTCTCGATGGTGGGCACGGTGGCATCACGCACGACGGCGCTGATCAGGCCGGCGCCACCGCGCGGGATGACGACGTCGACGAGGCCACGGGCCTGAATCAAATGAGTGACCGTGGAGCGATCCGCACTTGGCAGAAGTTGAACGGAATCCTCGGGCAGTCCCTGATCAACCAACGACGCACGCAGAGCCGCCACCAACGCTTCGTTGGACTTGACCGCCGAGGACGAACCACGAAGCAGCGCAGCATTTCCCGATTTGAGGGTGAGCCCGAAGGCATCGACGGTCACGTTGGGACGAGCCTCGTACACCATGCCGACGACACCGAGCGGAACGCGCTGCTGCCGTAGTTCCAAACCGTTCGGCAGAGTGGAGCCGCGAAGAACTTCGCCGATCGGATCAGGTAGTCCGGCAACCTGGCGCAGACCTGACGCGATGCCCTCGATGCGGTCAGCGGTCAGACGAAGACGGTCGAGCAGCGATTCCTCGGTGCCACCCGCCTTCGCGGTGTCGATATCGAGAGCGTTGGCCGCGAGAATCCGATCACTTGCCGCGAGAACTGCGTCGGCTGCGCCGTGGAGAGCAGCATCCTTCTGCGCCGTGGTCAGCAGAGCCAGGACGCGCGAAGCCTTACGGGCTCGGCGTGCGGCGTCGTGCACGACGGACTTGGTGTCGGACGCATTCGAGTCGACGGTTTCTGCGTTGGAAGTCACAGCGGTCATGAATACACATTAACCACCCACCTCCGCGGCCTGCTCGGCGGAACGAGGCTGTGACCACCCGGGAACATTCCGACGGACCGCCTGCGAACATTCCGACGGACCGCCGGGCAACATTTCGGCGGACCGCCGGGGAACAATTCCGACGCGCGGCGCTGTTGCACCCACCGACCTTCTTCTTCGAGTCAGGAGCCATCCGTGAGTGTGTTGTTCGAGCCTTTGACCCTGCGTGGCGTCACCATCCCGAACCGCGTCTGGATGGCACCGATGTGCCAGTACTCGGCCGACGTCATCGGCGACCAGGTCGGAGTGCCCAACGAGTGGCATCGCACGCATCTGGTGAGCCGTGCAATCGGCGGCACCGGCCTGATTCTCACCGAGGCGACGGCCGTCAATCCCGAAGGCCGCATATCGGCAGCTGATCTGGGGATCTGGAACGACACGCAGGCGCAAGCCTTCGCCGAGATCAACGCGCAACTCGCGTACTTCGGCGCAGTGCCCGGAATTCAGCTGGCCCACGCCGGACGCAAAGCGTCGACGCAGGTTCCGTGGCGCGGCGGCAAGAGTCTGCCCGCCGACGACCGACTCTCGTGGCAGACGGTTGCCCCGAGCGCGGTTCCGTTCGGTCACCTTGCCGATCCGGTCGAGCTCACCACGGAGGGCATCGAGAAGGTCGTCGCGGACTTCGCAGCGGCGGCTACCCGCGCATTGAAGGCCGAATTCAAGGTCGTGGAAATTCACGCGGCCCACGGATACCTGATCCATCAGTTCCTCTCCCCCGAGAGCAACAAGCGAACGGACCGCTACGGAGGCAGCTTCGAGAACCGCATTCGATTGCTCCTCGAAATCCTGACAGCAGTCCGCGAGGTGTGGCCGGCCGAGCTACCGCTCTTCGTCCGGGTCTCGGCGACCGATTGGCTGACGGAAGAGCGTGGGCTCGAGGTCGACAGCTGGACCGCGGATCAGACCGTTGCCCTGGCCAACATCCTCTCCGATTACGGGGTCGATCTCGTCGACGTCTCCACTGGCGGCAATTCACCGGCGGCACAGATTCCGGTGGAACCGGGATACCAGGTTCCGTTCGCCCGTCGCCTGCAGAACGAGAGCCTGCTACCGGCCGCCGCCGTCGGCCTCATCACCGAACCCGAACAGGCCGAGAAGATCGTCGAGGACGGAAGCGCAGTGGCGGTGCTCCTCGGCCGCGAACTGTTGCGTGATCCGTACTGGGCGCGCCGGGCGGCACGGGAACTGAACGCCGAGGTTGGACCACATATCCCGTCGCAGTACGCCCGCGCCTTCTAGCCCGAAAATCGGCTCCCGCGCCCAACTTTGATAGCGTAAGCGTCTTACTTGCCGGTAGTCCGGAGCCCTGTGGGCTCCGGACACTGCCGCGGGCCAGAGCCGTGCGACGGGGGTCGCAACGAGCCACAGGGCACGCGGACGCTCGATTTCCCGACCGGCTCATCGGCGAGTGGGCAACGAAAAGATGCGTGCATCAGGTACGTGCCCCGCTCGGTTCGATGATTGCGCTGGGGAGCGCATGTCATGACTACACCAGAGAACTCGATCAGCGCTCTCGAAGTGGCCGAATCACCCGATGTCTGCGTCACCGACAATGCGTCCGTCAAGCGCGCTGTCAAGGCGACGATGCTCGGAAATGCCATGGAGTGGTTCGATTTCGGCGTTTACGCATATCTAGCTACCACTATCGGAAAAGTGTTCTTCCCGGACGCGAGCGGCAGCGCTCAACTCCTCTCGACGTTTGCAATTTTTGCGGCTGCCTTCATCGTCCGCCCTCTCGGCGGATTGTTCTTCGGTCCACTCGGTGACCGCATCGGACGCAAGAAGGTCCTGGCCACCACCATCATTCTGATGGCCGGCAGTACCTTCGCCATCGGCCTCATCCCGAGCTACGAATCCATCGGTATCGCCGCCCCGATCCTGCTGGTACTCCTACGCCTGTTGCAGGGCTTTTCCACGGGCGGCGAATACGGCGGGGCCAGTACGTTCGTTGCCGAATACGCGCCGGACAAGCGGCGCGGTTTCTTCGCCAGCTTCCTCGAATTCGGGACTCTGGCAGGATATGTGGCGGCAGCGGGCATCGTGACGATCATCCAGACCGTCGTCAGTGCCGAGGACCTCCTCCAGTGGGGCTGGCGCATCCCCTTCCTCATTGCCGGACCTCTGGGTCTCATCGGCCTGTACCTCCGTCTGCGTTTGGAGGAAACTCCCGCATTCCAGATGATGGAGCAGGCCGAAGAGCGCTCCCTCGCAGATGAATCCACAGGCAAGAAACTACGCGAAACTCTCGTCGACAACTGGCGTCCGCTTGTTCTGTGCATCGTCCTGGTGGCCACGTACAACATCGCTCACTACGGCCTGCTCAGCTACATGCCGACGTATCTGACCAACACGTTGGGTTACGACGAATCCCACGGACTCGTTCTGATGATCATCGTCATGATCGTGATGATGATGGGGATCAGCTACGTCGGAAAGTTCTCGGACCGCGTCGGGCGTAAACCCTTGCTGCTCAGCGGTTTCATCGGATTCTTCGTCCTGTCCCTGCCTGCCTACCTGTTGATCGGCGTCGGCAATTACGTGACGGTCTTCCTGGGACTCGCAATTCTCGGCGGCTTGCTCCTGCTGTTCGTCGGGGTGTTCCCGTCCGTGCTTCCCGCACTCTTTCCGACCGGAATCAGGTACGGCGGCTTGGCAATCGGATACAACCTCGCGGTCTCCATCTTCGGTGGGACCACTCCCCTGGTGCTGACAGCTCTCGAAAGTGCAACGGGCAGCAATCTGGTCGCACCGATGTACATGATGATCGCCGCGGTGATCGGTGGTATCGCAGTCCTGATGATCCCCGAGACCGCACGGAAGCCACTGGACGGCTCTCCGCCCTCCGTCGCCACCGACGAGGAAGCACGTCGGATCATCCGCAAGGTTCGTCGAAAGAGAATGAAGGCCGATAACCTCGAGGTATGAGCACGCCTCGAATCGTCGTCGTCGGCAGTATCAACATTGATCTGACCACGTCGGTGGCCAGATTCCCCGCTCCGGGAGAAACGCTGCTCGGCACTGCCTTTGCCACCGCGGCGGGAGGCAAGGGCAGTAACCAGGCCATCGCCGCCGCGAAGGCCGGTGGGGACGTGTCGTTCGTCGGCGCGGTCGGCGACGACGGTTTCGGTACCCAATTGCGCGAGACCCTGCAAGACGCCGGGGTCGACACCGCGTTGCTTCGTAGTGTCGACGGCCCGAGTGGCGTTGCCGCCATCACCGTGAGCGAGGACGCGGAGAACAACATCATCGTAGTCCCGGGCGCCAATTCCTCGGTCACCTCGTTGTCAGAAGCAGACCTCGACGCGATCGCACACGCCGACGTTCTATTGTGCCAACTCGAAATCCCGGTCGAGACAGTCACAGCAGCAGCCGGGCACGCACATGCTAACGGGACGACGGTCATCCTCAATCCGTCTCCTGTGCAAGAACTTCCGGATCCACTGATCGATGCAGTCGACATCTTGATCGTCAACCAGACCGAGTCGGAGCAGTTGGCCGCGGTCACCGGTCGCGTCCGATACCTCGTCACGACGCTCGGGGCCGGCGGCGCGGATCTCCGGTCGGGCGAGGAGACAATCCACGCCGACTCCCCGGCCGTGACACCCGTGGATACAACTGGCGCAGGCGATGCTTTCACCGGCGCCTTCGCCGTGGAGTGGGTACAGGGCCAGGACCGCGCCCTGCAGTTCGCTGCCACGGCGGGAAGTCTGGCGACGACGGTCCGCGGCGCGTCGGTGTCGTCGCCCACTCGCGCTGCGATCGAGAAAGTGCTGAAGCGTCAGGCTTGACTCTGACACCGTGTGAGGTCGTAAACCTGTAGGTGTCGGGTTCGTGAGGGAGAAACGGGGCAAGTAACCATGTTGAGCATCGGAGACTTCGCGAGAGCAGGTCGCGTGTCCGTGCGCATGCTCCGCCACTACGACGCTATCGGCCTGCTCGCGCCCGCGAGGGTCGACGCATCCACCGGGTACCGCTCGTACACCGCGGGCCAGTTGGCGCTGCTCAACCGCATCGTCGCACTCAAGGAGTTGGGCCTGACCCTGGCCCAGGTCCAGCAGGTGGTGGAGTCGGCAGTCACCGTCGACGAAATCCGCGGGATGCTCACGCTTCGCCGAGCAGAACTCGAGACCCGAATCCAGGAAGACACCGCGCGACTGGCGCATGTACAGGCGCGCCTACGCATCATCGAAAGTGAGGGACAGATGTCCGCATACGAGGTTGTGATCAAGTCCGTTCCGGCGCTGCGGGTCGCGGAGTTGACCGGTACCGCCAAGACGATGGATCCGTCGTCGATCGGTCCRGTGGTTCGCGGGCTGTACGAGCGCCTGTGCACCGGTTTGGATCGTGCCGGTATCGCCACGATCGGACCTGCGCTCGCGTACTACGAGGATGCCGGTGACGACGAGAACGTCGTCGTGCATGCCGCGCTACCGGTCGATGCGGATCCCGAGGGCGACTACGAGTTCGCGGTCGTCGAATTGCAGGCCGAAGCTCAGGTGGCCTCGCTGCTGCACAAGGGGTCGATGGACAACTGCCTGCCCGCCTATCAAGCCTTGGCTCAGTGGATCGACGCAGCGGGATACCGCAATGCCGGCCCCAGCCGGGAGGTCACGCTGGCGTGCCCGGAGGACGTCGACGGCTGGGTCACCGAGCTGCAGGAACCTGTTGCCAAGGCCTGAAGCCCGCACGTGTCGGCAGGGTCGTGCACCATGGGGTCCATGACCACCGCCACTGCCCCAGCCATGCGCGACGAAGCCGAGCGACTGCTCCGTGAACTCGCGGGGCCGGATGCCCGCCTACGCGAGGACCAGTGGACGGCCATCGAGGCGCTGGTGGTGCAACGCAAGCGTGCCCTCGTCGTCCAGCGGACCGGCTGGGGCAAGTCTGCGGTCTACTTCATCTCGGCGAAGCTGCTCCGGGCAACAGGTCATGGCCCCACGGTCATCGTCTCGCCCTTGTTGGCCCTGATGAGAAACCAGGTCAGTTCTGCCGAGCGTGCCGGGGTGCGAGCCGCGACCATCAACTCGGGCAATGTCACGGAGTGGGACGACATCCACGCCCGCGTTGCAGCCAACGATCTCGACGTACTGCTGGTCAGCCCCGAGCGCCTCAACAACCCCGACTTCCGCGATCAGGTTCTCCCGTCCCTGGCAGCTGATGCCGGCTTGGTAGTGGTCGACGAGGCTCACTGCGTTTCCGACTGGGGACACGACTTCCGTCCCGACTATCGGCGTATCAGGACTTTGATCGCCGAACTCGGAGAGGGCATTCCCGTCCTCGCGACCACGGCTACGGCCAACAACCGCGTCGTCGAGGACGTGTCCGCCCAACTCGGCGTCGGCGGCGAGGAAACTCTCGTACTTCGTGGCGGGCTCGAACGCGAGTCACTTCACCTTTCCGTGGTTCACATTCCCGAGGCGACGGCGCGCGCTGCCTGGCTCGCCGACATGCTCGAGACGCTGCCGGGATCGGGCATCATCTACACGCTGACGGTTTCGGCCGCTCGCGACCTCGCAAGCCTGCTCTCCGAGCGCGGTCATACCGTCGCCGCCTACACGGGCCAGACCGATCCCACCGAACGTGAATCCCTCGAGCAGGACCTGTTGGGCAATCGCGTCAAGGCTCTGGTGGCCACCTCGGCCCTCGGGATGGGCTTCGACAAGCCTGATCTCGGGTTCGTCGTCCACCTCGGCGCACCGTCGTCACCTATCTCGTACTACCAGCAGGTGGGCCGCGCCGGACGTTCCACCGACAGGGCAGACGTGATCCTGCTGCCGGGCGCCGAGGACAAGCAGATCTGGAGCTACTTCGCCTCGGTCGCCTTCCCCCGCGAGCATCTGGTCCGCAGCGTCATCGAGCACCTCGACACCGAAAAGGCCACGTCGACACCGGCACTCGAACCGCTGGTGGAGCTCAATCGCACCCGTCTCGAAATGGTCCTCAAAGTTCTCGACGTCGACGGCGCGGTCAAACGAGTCAAGGGCGGTTGGATCAGCACCGGAGAACCTTGGGTGTACGACGCCGAGCGCTACGGTCGACTCGACGACGCTCGCCAGGCCGAGCAGGCTGCAATGGTCGAGTACCAGAGCATCACCACGTGCCGAATGACCTTCCTGCGTGAACAACTCGACGATCCTGGTCTGACATCGGAGAACTCACAGTGTGGACGCTGTGACAACTGCACCGGCAATCGCTACGACACCACTGTCGACACCACCGCCCTCGACGAGACTCGGGCGCGCTTGCAGCGCCCCGGATTCGACCTGGAGCCGCGCAAGATGTGGCCGACCGGCCTGAGCAAGCTGGGCGTCAAGCTGTCCGGGAAGATCACCGAGGGACCGGAAACCGGGCGCATTCTCGGACGGATGTCGGACCTGGGCTGGGGCCAACGTCTCCGCGCGCTTTTCGACGGACCCGACGCCGAGGTACCCGATGCGGTGGTCAGCGCGTGTATCAGCGTTCTGGCCGCCTGGAATTGGGCCGAGCGCCCCACCGGTGTCATGGCCCTCGAATCCACGACGCATCCATTGCTGGTGTCGAGCCTGGCTGCCAAGCTGGCCGAGGTCGGGCGATTGACCGACCTGGGCACCCTTCGCTTGCGACCCGACCACCCTCCGGTGTCGGCAGCGAACTCCGCCTATCGCGTGTCCGGACTGGTCGATGTTTGGGAAGTTCCGGACATGAGTATCCATCAGGGACCGATACTTCTTGTCGACGCAATCGCTGACACCGGTTGGACTTTCACGATGGCCGCACGCGCACTTCGGCAGGCAGGTGCGCATTCGGTCCTCCCATTGGCGCTCGCGAGCCCCAAATAGAGAGTTTTGGCCCGAAATAGTCGCTCGGACAACACCAAAAGTTACATAATGTGAGCACGATCACATTCATGTCCTCACCTGGGGCGCAACGGGTTCCGCACGGCCCGAAACGGACATCTGCATGACTTCGACAGCAATGATTGTTACGTTCAGATGACCGATGAAGCCTGTTGATACGAGAGCTATCCCGACCACCGCGCCGGACGCGGTGTTGTTCAGAAGCCCACAGATCGATGACGGAGTCCGGCTCTGGGAGATCGCACGTGATTCGAAGGTGCTCGACCTCAATTCGAGTTATGCATACCTGTTGTGGTGCAGGGATTTCAGCGCGACGTCCATCGTCGCAGAGGTAGACGGCCGCGTAGTCGGATTCGTTTCCGGTTATACCCGTCCCAGCGCGCAGGAAACCCTGTTCGTGTGGCAA
This sequence comes from Rhodococcus sp. P4_E4, assembly GCF_056401575.1. NCBI lineage: Bacteria > Bacillati > Actinomycetota > Actinomycetes > Mycobacteriales > Nocardiaceae > Rhodococcus > Rhodococcus sp. P4_E4. Next base: position 316,121 of record NZ_JBFUJB010000006.1, read on the forward strand.
GTCGCGGTCGACGAGGACCAGCGCGGCAAGGCAATTGCTGCCCGCATGCTGTCCGACTTGATGGATCGCACTGCCCCACTGGGTGTTACACATCTGGAGACGACGATCAGCCCCGACAACGAGGCTTCGATCGCACTCTTCACTGCGCTCGCACGTCGACGCGAAGTACCGATAACCAGGCAGAACTTGTTCTCGCCCAAAGATTTTCCCGATGGACACGAAGCCGAAGATCTTTACACGATCGGCGCCTAGCGCATTTCGCGCTCGGCATACAGCATGCCCCGGAGGAACAAAGAAGATATGAATATCAACGAAGCAAGCATTTTCGAAACCCTCGAGTCCGAGGTCCGCAGCTACTGCCGTGACTGGCCTGCAGTGTTCACCAGCGCATCCGGATCCTGGATTCGTGACGAAAACGGACGCGAATATCTCGATTTCTTCGCCGGTGCCGGCGCCCTCAACTACGGCCACAACAACCCGGTGCTCAAATCGGCGCTGGTCGACTACATCATGAGCGACGGCATCACGCACGGCCTCGACATGTCGACAGTCGCCAAGCGCGAGTTCCTCGAGACCTTTCAGCGCAACATCCTCGAGCCGCGCGGCCTGGACTACAAGGTCCAGTTCCCCGGCCCGACCGGATCGAACACCGTCGAGGCTGCACTGAAGCTGGCCCGCAAGGTGACCGGACGTTCGGCAGTCATCAACTTCACCAACGCATTTCACGGAATGACACTTGGTGCACTCTCCGTGACCGGCAACTCGATGAAGCGCGCGGGCGCCGGTGTTCCGCTCGTGCACACGACACCGATGCCCTTCGACAACTACTTCGACGGCGTCACCGAGGACTTCCAGTGGTTCTCCCGCGTTCTCGATGATTCCGGTAGCGGCATCAACCGTCCCGCGGCAGTGATCGTCGAGACCGTTCAGGGTGAAGGCGGCGTCAATGTCGCTCGCCCCGAATGGCTTCGGGCGCTGGCAACACTGTGCTCGGATCGTGGCATCCTGCTGATCGTCGACGACGTCCAGATGGGCTGCGGCCGCACCGGGCCGTTCTTCTCCTTCGAAGAGGCCGGAATCGTTCCCGACATCGTCACGCTGTCCAAGTCGATCAGCGGTTACGGAATGCCGATGGCGCTCACGCTGTTCAAGCGTGAACTCGACGTCTGGGGACCGGGCGAACACAACGGCACCTTCCGTGGCAACAACCCGGCGTTCGTCACCTCCAAGGTTGCACTCGACCACTACTGGTCCGACGACGCACTGACGAAGACAACCTTGAAGAAGGGCGCACGCATCAGCGAATGCTTCGCCAATCTCTCCGATCAGTTCCCCGGCGAGGTCTCGCACCGCGGACGCGGCCTGGTTCAGGGCCTCGTTTTCGATCAACCCGAGCGCGCCGGCAAGGTCTGCCAGCTGGCATTCGACGAGGGATTGCTCGCGGAGACCTCCGGACCCTCCGACCAGGTTGTGAAACTGCTTCCGGCACTGACGATTACCGATGACGAGCTCGAGCACGGCCTCTCCATTCTGGCCGAGGCGACACTCAAGGTCTGCAGCTAGAGGAAGGACTCTCCCATGATCGTTCGCACCACCACCGAGATCACCGACACCGACCGCGACATCACGAGCGAGGACGGCAACTGGCGCAGTAAGCGCATCGTCCTCGGCGGCGACCGCGTCGGGTTCTCGTTCCACGAAACCACCATCAAGGCAGGTTCGGTCAACGAGTTCCACTACGCCAACCACGTCGAAGCGGTCTGGCTCGTCGAGGGCACCGGCAAGCTGATCGACCTGGACAACAACAAGGAATACGATCTCGCACCGGGGTCGATGTACCTGCTCAACGGTCACGAGCGTCACCGCGTCGAGCCCGATACGCAGATGCGCATGCTCTGCGTTTTCAATCCGCCGGTCACCGGGCGTGAGGTACACGACGAGAACGGTGTCTACCCACTGGTGGAGGTCCCCGCGTAGCGTCTAGTCATGGCGACTGACACCTCTCCACGCGTAGCGATCGGCCCCGTCCCCGATGCACTGCTCGACAGCGCGGTGCTTCGGGGCGGAGGTCTGATCAGTCCGATCGACACTGCCGACGCCCTGATCTGGGCGGGCTCACCCGAAACTTTTCCGTCGGAGTTACCGGCGTCGGTCAGGTGGGTGCAGCTGCCGTCGGCGGGAATCGAGGATTGGTTCGACTCCGGTGTGATTCCGAAGGACACCGAAATCACGTGGACCTCGGCGGCCGGCGCGTTTTCGGCCTCGGTGGCCGAGCACGCGCTCATGCTGCTGTTGGCCGGAGTTCGTCACCTGCCCGCACACATCGAAGCTCGAACGTGGCGTCAGTTCGAGTTCTTTCCCAAGATCGGCACCCTTCGTGGCTCGACGGTTGCGATCATCGGCGCAGGCGGTATCGGCCGCGCGCTGATTCCGATGCTGGCCGCGCAGGGGGCGGACAGCATCGCAGTCAATCGTTCCGGTAGCCCGGTTCCCGGGGCCATCTCGACGTACCCCGCATCCAGGATGGATGAAATCTATTCTCGCGCAGATCACTTCGTGATCGCTGCGCCCGCCACCCCGGCCACCCGTCACCTCGTTGGCCGCGCGCAGTTGGCGGCGATGCAACCCCATTCCTGGGTGATCAATGTCGCGCGCGGATCACTGGTCGATACCGACGCGCTGGTCGAGGCAATCGAGTCGGAGCAGATCGGCGGCGCCGGTCTCGACGTCACCGACCCCGAGCCCCTCCCGGACGGTCACCCGCTGTGGGATCTGACGAATGCGATCATCACACCCCACGATTCCAATCCGCCGGGAGTTCGCCCCGCCGCGTTTGCGGATCACGTCTCCAAGAACGTGACCCGCTTCGCGAAGGGCGAGGCACTGGCTGCCCTCGTCGACCCGGTCGCCGGATACTGAGCACGCCGCCGAAGCCTGAATGATCCGGCGAAAGCTGCCGAAAGTTACTGTGGCGAATCCGTATCCGGGAAGAAGAGCGCCCGCGCCCGGCGAGCCACCTCCTCCGCAGGTACGTCCTCGACCTTCGTGCATACGGCCCACCGATGGCCGAATGGGTCGAGAAACACTCCGTGCCGGTCACCCGAGAACGTATCGGCGACCGCCGTGACCAGCGTGGCTCCCTCGGCGACGGCCCGAGCGACGAACTCGTCCGTGTCCTCGGTGTAAACGACGATGGACGAATGCACCCAGCCGTCCTGCGGCGACCTGAGACCGAAGTCCGGCATCTCCTGCGAAAGCTGCAGCATCGAATCACCGATCCGAATCTCGGCATGCATGAGAGTGCCGTCAGGTGCATTCATCGCATCGACGATCTCAGCTCCGAGTGCTCGTTTGTAGTAGTCGAGTGCGGCATGCCCGTCCGGCACCGCAAGGTAGGGAGTGATCGTGCGGTAACCAGCGGGAATTGGGTTCACTGTGTTCATGTCTACGAGTATCGACAGTCGTACACGTGTTCTATTGAACATTTCGGACTTCCTCCGCGCCGCCGTCTCGCACACGCGCCTATCCTGGAACGGTGCCTACCGACAACAGCCGCCTCGACGCCCTTCCCGAGCTCCTGACCGGCCGTCGCCTGGCAGTTCTGACGGGTGCAGGCATCTCCACCGACTCCGGAATCCCGGACTACCGTGGCCCCGATTCACCCCCGCGCAATCCGATGACGTTCCAGCAGTTCATCGGGGATCCGGCGTTTCGACGTCACTACTGGGCGCGTAACCACATCGGCTGGCGTTACATGGACAGCTCGCGGCCCAACCAGGGCCACCGGGCCGTCGCGGCACTCGAGCGAACAGGGCGAGCCGTCGGTGTGATCACCCAGAACGTCGACCTGCTGCACACCAAGGCCGGCGCGCGAAACGTCATCGACCTCCACGGCACCTACGCGCAGGTTCGATGCTTGAGCTGCCAGCGGCTGATCTCCCGCACCACTCTCGCCGAGAGACTGGAGGAAGCCAACCCCGGATTTGCCGAAACTGTGGCTGCTGCAACGGGAGTCGAGATCGCGCCCGATGCGGATGCCGTGATCGAATCCACCGCACACTTTCGCGTCGTGGATTGCGCCGTGTGCGGTGGGCTACTCAAGCCGGACATCGTCTACTTCGGTGAATCCGTCCCCAAGGAACGTGTGGCCCGGGCGTACAGCCTCGTCGACCAAGCCGATGCACTTTTGGTAGCCGGGTCGTCGTTGACGGTGATGTCCGGTCTGCGTTTCGTGCGGCATGCCGCCAAGACCGGGAAGCCGATCGCCATCGTCAATCGCGGAACGACCCGAGGTGACGAATACGCCGACCTCAAGCTCGAAGTCGGTTGTGCTGAAGCACTTTCCGCCCTGGTCGAGTACGACAGCTACAGCGCCACCAAGTCGTCCGCGTGAACCACGGGACGCTGCATGTCGGCCGGTAGATCGGCGGTGGAGCGCCCCAGGATCTCCTCGATCTCCGTAGCGTCGAACGCAACGACACCCCGAGCGACGGGCTTCTCCCCCGGTCCCATCAGCGACACGACATCGCCGGCGTGAAAATCGCCGGACACACCGACGATGCCGGCGGACAGCAGGCTTCGACGCTTGGACACCACCGCGCGAACGGCGCCTTCGTCGAGGTGAAGGTCACCCGATGTGTCAGCGGCGTGACGTACCCAGAATCGGCGAGCCGACAATCGCGTCGGCCGGGGCGCAAATGCCGTTCCGACATCGGCACCACTGAGTGCCTGCGCAGCGTCCGATGCTGCCGCGAGCAGCACCGGCACTCCGGAATCAGCGGCCAGGCGTGCTGCTGAGAGCTTTGACGCCATGCCTCCGGTACCGAGAGCGCCACCCGAACCGGCAACCACACCGTCGAGATCCTCGGGACTGTTGACCTCGGGAATCAGTGTGGCATCGCCCTTTCGGGGATCCCCGTCGTACAGGCCGTCCACATCCGACAACAGGATCAACGCGTCGGCGCCGACGAGATGAGCAACCAGAGCAGCCAGCCGATCGTTGTCACCGAATCGAAGTTCGGTGGTGGCAACGGTGTCGTTCTCGTTCACGATCGCCACCGCGTGCAATGCCCGTAGACGATCGAGTGTCCGTTGGGCGTTGCGGTGCTGCGTCCGTCGAGCGATGTCGTCCGCCGTGAGTAGAACCTGCCCGACGGTACGCCCGTAACGGGCGAACGACGTACCCCAGGCGTGAGCCAGCGCCAACTGACCGACGCTGGCCGCAGCCTGCTTGGTCGCGAGATCCCGCGGTCGCTTGGTCAGTCCCAGCGGCGCCAGTCCGGCGCCGACGGCACCGGACGAGACGACGACTACATCGGAGCCCGCGCGCATGCGGGCCTCGATGGCATCGGCCAACAGATCAAGTCGGTGAGTGTCGAGTCCCGCCACCAGACTGGTGAGCGCAGACGACCCGATCTTCACGACGATACTGTGAGCCGACGCTATCGACTCCCTGGTGGACCCGAGCACAGTCCCGTTCCCTCTCTTCGGTTTTCGTCCTGAAATCGCGTGAGTCAGGCGTCTTCGTCGAGCAGCCCGCGGCGGACGCGACGAGCATGCTTGCGCTCGTCGGCGCCGATACGCTCCACCTGATCGAGACGCGGGTCGGTTCCACGGCCCGTACGGGTCAGATCGATACCGGCCGGCGTCATCGGCTCCCACTCGAAGCTGACGTCACCGATGGTGACGGAAGCCCCTGGCTGAGCGCCCTTCTTGACCAATGCGTCCTCGACACCCAAGCGTGCAAGACGGTCGGCGAGGTAACCAACGGCTTCGTCGTTGTCGAAGGCGGTCTGACGAATCCACCGCTCCGGGCGGGTGCCTCGGACGACGAACCCACCAGGGATATCGGGATCCTTCTCGATGGTGAAGCTGGAATCCTTGACCTTGACCGGGCGAATGACCTGGCGCTTCGGCTCGGGCTTCGGATGGGCTTCGCGGTAGTCGCGGACCATCTTCGCCAGCGCGAATGTCAACGGTCGCAGACCTTCTCGGCTCACCGCTGAGATGGTGAAGACCGGCCATCCGCGAGCTTCGATCTCGGGTGTGACCATCTCGGCCAGCTCGGCTGCCTCCGGAACGTCGGTCTTGTTCAGGATGACGACGCGCGGGCGCTTGTCGAGGTCACCGAGTCCCGAGTCGCCGGAGAGCGCGGGCGTGTACGCGGCCAGCTCTGCTTCCAGGGCGTCGATGTCGGATATCGGGTCGCGTCCCGGATCGAGGGTGGCGCAGTCGATCACGTGCGCCAATACGGCGCAGCGTTCGATGTGGCGCAGGAAGTCCAGGCCCAAACCGCGGCCTTCGCTGGCACCGGGGATCAGCCCGGGCACGTCGGCGACGGTGAAGGTGGTGTCACCGCTCGAGACGACGCCGAGGTTGGGGACCAGAGTGGTGAAGGGGTAGTCGGCGATCTTCGGCTTGGCCGCAGAGAGAACGGACACCAGCGAAGACTTACCGGCAGAGGGAAATCCGAGCAGACCGACGTCGGCTACCGACTTGAGTTCGAGAACCAGGTCACGCTCGACACCGTCTTCACCGAGGAGTGCGAAACCTGGGGCCTTGCGAGCCTTCGAGGCGAGTGCTGCGTTGCCGAGTCCGCCGCGGCCGCCCTGAGCGGCGTCGTAGCGCGAGCCGACACCGACGAGGTCGGCAAGGACGTTGCCGTCGGTATCGAGAACCACAGTTCCATCCGGGACCTTGAGGATGAGGTCTTCACCGTTTGCACCCTCGCGGTTACTGCCGGCGCCCTGCTTGCCGTTGGTCGCCTTCGCGTTGGGATGGAAGTGAAAGTCGAGGAGGGTGTGGATGTTCTCGTCGACCACGAGGATGACGTCGCCACCGCGACCTCCGTTGGCACCGTCCGGACCGCCGAGCGGTTTGAACTTCTCGCGGTGTACGGAGGCGCAACCATTGCCGCCTTTTCCAGCGCTGACGTGCAGCACAACACGGTCAATGAATCGGGACATGACTGCCGGATCCTTCCTCAGTCAATTGCGGGTCTCACGCGATGAGCTGAACTTCTGGTGAGCAGGGTTGCTCGGGGTAAAACTGGCACTGCTTAAACAAACGATAGGGGCGGACCGGGTTATTTCAACCCTGGTCCGCCCCTATCGGGAGCTTGGAACGCGTCACTCTCTTACCGAAAGTAGAACCGGTGACGCACAACTAGCGAGAAAGACTAGACCTCAGCCGCAACGACGGCCGGAACGATGTTCACGGTCTTGCGTCCACGCTTCTGGCCGAACTCGACTGCACCGGCAGCGAGAGCGAACAGGGTGTCGTCGCCGCCACGGCCGACGTTGACGCCGGGGTGGAAGTGCGTGCCGCGCTGGCGAACCAGGATTTCGCCTGCGCTGACCGACTGGCCGCCGAAGCGCTTCACGCCGAGGCGCTGGGCGTTTGAATCGCGACCGTTACGGGAGCTGGATGCACCCTTCTTATGTGCCATGCTATTGACCCTCCTCGGGTGAAATTAGCTAGAAAGAACTGGTTACTTGATGCCCGTGACCTTGAGCACCGTGATCGGCTGCCTGTGGCCCTGACGCTTGTGGTAACCGGTCTTGTTCTTGAACTTGTGGATGCGGATCTTCGGGCCCTTGGTGTGCTCGACGATCTCACTGGTGACTGCGACCTTGGCCAGCTTGGCCGCGTCGGTGGTCAGGTCAGATCCGTCGACCACGAGAACGGGAGCAAGCGAGACAGCAGTGCCGGGCTCACCCTCGATCTTCTCGACCTTGACGAGGTCACCAACAGCGACCTTGTACTGCTTTCCGCCGGTCTTGACGATCGCGTACGTTGCCATCGGAGGGCTACCCCTTGCTTCTTCGAACTTGCTCGCGCTGCTGCCTGAGGCTTCAAATGCATCGCGACTGGTCTGGTTTATGTCACCTCGGCTCGGCACTGACGTACCGGGACATTCACGCGCACTCTAGGCACACGGAATCTCTACCGCCGGGTGGCGACCCTCCAAGGTTACGGGAAAGCAACCGTCAGGGTCAAACCGCCCCGCCGAGGGGTGGTGCTTACTACTCTGTACTGCTTCTACCAGCTGAAACTTCGGATAACGGTTGGATGTCCTCGCTCATCGCGAAGTCATCCAACCGACCGAAAGCCAGTAGTTCTTACTCTCCGTCTACCGGAGGACCTGCGGGACGTGCTGCTGCACGCCTGCGACGGGGTCGCTTGACGACGACAACTTCTTCCTCAGCCGGAACTTCGGTGGCCGGAGCCGGAACGTTTTCCACGACCGCTTCTGCCACGGGTTCCGGAGTCGGAATCACGAAGACCGTACCCACCTCGGGAGCTGCCTCGGCAACCGGTGCCGACGCTGCCCGCGACGCCCGGCGACTACGCCGACGACCGCGCGGAGCTGCTTCGGTCGAAGCTGTCGCCGACTCGTTGTCCACTGCGGATACTTCTTCCGCAGCAGAGTCCACAACAGGAACGTCATGGCGCTCAGTAGCAGCAGGAGTATCGATCGGCCGATCCTGTTGCCGATCGGCACTTTTGGATGCATCATCCCCCGAAGACGTACCGGTGGAATCAGACTCGATCGAGCCGGCCGCGACGGTCTCGTCGTCGTCGTGGTGGTGCGAGGCCATCGCCAATGCCACCGGATGAGCCCGCTTGACGGTCGCGTCGACAGCCGGAACCTCCGGCGCCGGAGCTTCCTGTCCGTTGGACTCGGTCGAAGGCGACTTGTCTCCGCGGCCACGCTTGTTCTTGCGCGAGGTGCCGGATTCGCTTCGCTGCGAGCCCGAACGCGATCCCCCGTCGTCCGAGGACTTCACCTCGACCGGCTCGGAGTGGACGATGATGCCGCGGCCGTGGCAGTGCTCACAGGTGGTCGAGAAGGCCTCGACCAATCCGGTGCCCAACTTCTTGCGCGTCATCTGCACGAGTCCGAGTGACGTGACCTCCGACACCTGATGGCGCGTGCGATCGCGACCCAGGCATTCGGTGAGCCGACGCAGGACCAGGTCCCGGTTCGATTCGAGGACCATGTCGATGAAGTCGACGACGATCATTCCGCCGATGTCCCGCAGGCGCATCTGGCGAACGATCTCCTCGGCTGCTTCGAGGTTGTTGCGGGTAACAGTCTCTTCGAGGTTTCCGCCGGCTCCGGTGAACTTTCCGGTGTTGACGTCGACGACGGTCATGGCCTCGGTGCGATCGATCACCAAGGTGCCGCCGGACGGCAGCCACACCTTGCGATCGAGCGCCTTGGCCAACTGCTCGTCGATACGGCGAGCAGCGAAGACGTCGATACCGTTGTTCGGCGTGTACTTCTCGAGTCGCGGAAGCAGATCGGGCGCAACGGAGTTGATGTAGTTCTCGACCGTCGTATGCGCCTTCTCGCCCTCGATGACCAGCTTGGAGAAGTCCTCGTTGAACAGATCGCGAATGACCTTGACCAGCATGTCAGGCTCTTCGTACAGCGCCTGCGGGTTGCCGGATTTACCGGTGTCCGCAGCCGCAGCCTGCTCCTCGATGCCGGCCCACTGAGCCTGCAGACGAGTCACGTCGCGCGCCAACTCTTCTTCGCTGACGCCCTCGGACGCCGTGCGAATGATCACGCCGGCGTCGGCGGGAACGATGTCGCGCAAGATTTCCTTGAGACGCTTGCGCTCGGTGTCCGGAAGCTTGCGGCTGATACCCGTGGACGTACCACCGGGCACGTAGACGAGGAAACGACCGGCAAGCGAAATCTGTGTGGTCAGTCGAGCACCCTTGTGACCGACCGGATCCTTGCTGACCTGAACGAGCACCTGATCGCCCGGCTTGAGGGCCTGCTCGATCTTGCGCGAGTTGCCACCGAGACCGGCAGCCTCCCAGTTGACCTCACCGGCGTAGAGAACGCCGTTGCGGCCACGTCCGATGTCGATGAACGCCGCTTCCATGCTGGGGAGCACGTTCTGGACACGTCCGAGGTACACGTTGCCGACCATCGACGCGGACGCCGAGTTGGTGACGAAGTGCTCGACCAACACTCCGTCTTCGAGGACTGCTACCTGTGTAGTCGCATGCGGCTGACCGCTGTCTGCTCGATCACGCACAACCATGACGCGATCGACGGCCTCACGACGCGCGAGGAACTCCGACTCGGTCAGAATCGGCGGGCGACGACGGCCGGCGTCACGACCGTCGCGGCGACGCTGACGCTTCGCTTCCAGACGTGTCGAACCACTGATGCCCTGGACCTCGTCCTTGACGCGGGTCTTGTTGCGAGGTTCGCGCTCGTGAACGACGGTGTTCGGCGGATCGTCCTCGGACGTCGCAGTCGCGTCGGTGGCGCCGTCGGTGCCGGTCTTGCGACGACGACGACGGCGGCGACGGCGGCTCGATCCGTCGGCATCGAGATCGGAATCGTCGGCATTCTCGGAATCCGCATCAGCGGTGGACTCGGACTTATCACCGGATTCTTCGCCGGCAGCGTCGTCGGTTTGCTTCTCGACTGCCGCAGGGGCAGATTCCTGCTCCGATTCGGCAGCGGTATCCGACTCTTCGTCCGAACCCTGCTCGCCACCCTGTTCACCGCGACCACGCCCACGTCCACGGCGTCCACGACGACGGCGACGCGGCTGATCGTCGTCCTCGTCCTCGGACTCGGCGCTCTCGCCCTCGGTTTGCGGTGCGGTCACGGCCGGCTCTTCGACGGCAGGAACTGCAACCGGTGCTGCCTCGGGAACGACGGTTTCGGCTTCCGTAGTTGTCTGCTTCTCTTCGACGACCGCCGGTGCAGCGGGCTCGCGGCGTGCGCGACGGCGACGCGGAGCTACCTCGGCGGCTTCGAGATCCGGCTGCAGGAACAGCGGGACCTGCGGCGCGGCGGGAGCCACCTCGGGCTGATGGGTCTGCGGTGCCTCGAAGGAAGTGAACAGATCGGACTGCTCGGCTTCCTTGCTCTGCAGCGCAGCTGCGGCGTCGAGTCCAGCGCTGATCTCGGCGACAGCCGGATCCACTGTTTCTTCTGCTGCAGGTTCTTCGGCGGCCGGTTCTTCGACAACGACCTTTTTGCGGGTGCGACGAGCCCTGACAGGCTTCTCGGCCGGAGCCTCTGCAACAGGCTCTTCCGCAACAGGGGCCTCGACGACCGGGTCGATGAGGGTATCGAGCTCGGCCACGACCGGCTCGATGGCCTCGGCCGCGGAAGTCAGCGAGGCGTGAATCCGCTGGGCAACGTCCCGTTGGAGACTCGACTGCGCACTGCGCAATTCGGTACCGAGCGCTGCGGCTTCGGCAAGGACCTGCTTGCTGGTGACACCGAGCAGCTTCGCCAGCGCGTGTACGCGCATCTTGTCGGGAAATTCCGGGGTGGTGCTGGAATCTGATTCGGTTGGGGATTGATCGGCCACGTAAGTCTCCTCAGCCCCCGGGCGCGTCCAACCCAGAAGTCGAGTTGTCACGCGGCCACGCGGGAGCGTGCTGTGTGTACTCGCACTCAGAAGTGAGTGCGAGATTGTAAGGTCTCGCTCCGCATGGTCCGCAATGCCCGTTATTCACTGCGAGCACATGAAGTGCCTGGCTGGATGGCCGTTGTCCTGTGCGCGAGCGCCTGATCATCCAGCGTGCAGAGGTCCAGGGATTTCCTGTTGACCTGGAGCAGCGATGAAAGGGCATCGAACCTAGGTGTCATCCGGTTGAACGTGCGTAAAACAAATTGCGGTTCAACTGAAAGCAGTATCCCACACCAATGCGCCTGCAACTGCAAAGGGCGCACCGATGTGGGATACGTGCCGAGAATTCGCTGTGGAGATGTGGGCCGAAGGCCCGTTCATGTGGGCCGGAGGCCCGTTACATGTGGGCCAGAGGCCCCGATCGAAGATTCAGATGGACGACAGCGCGGGGAACCACAGAGCGATTTCGCGCTCTGCCGACTCCACGGAGTCACTGCCGTGAACGAGGTTCTGCTGCGCTTCGAGTCCGAAGTCGCCACGGATGGTGCCCGGAAGAGCTTTGTCGACCGGGTCGGTTCCGCCGGCCAACTGACGGAAAGCAGCGATGGCGCGGGGGCCTTCGAGCACTGCGGCCACCAGCGGACCGGAGGTGATGAACTCCAACAAGCTCGGGTAGAACGGGCGCTCGGAGTGTTCTGCGTAGTGGCTACCAGCCACCTCTTCGGAAGCTACACGGAGTTCGAGTGCTGCAATTGTCAGGCCTTTGCGCTCGATACGGCTGAGGATTTCTCCTACGTATCCACGGGCAACGGCGTCGGGCTTGATCAGTACGAGGGTGCGCTCAGTCACAGCGGACAGCCTAAATGGTCAGTCCCGCTGGCCGGGAAGCAGGCCCTTGTCCATCCGGCGCTTGATGTCTCTCTGCAGGTAGACGAGGTATCCCCAGACGATCCCGAAGGTGATCGCCACACCGGCAATCGACGGGTGGACGAAGAATCCGAATAGAAGAATCACCTGCAGCGCGACGTTGAACCCCATCGCCCACGGCTTGCCCTGGACGCCGGCTCCCAGAATCATCAGTACCGCCAACCCGATGATGAATCCCGCGGAGGCCGCGGTGAGGCCACCGCCGACGACCGCGACAACCGGCAAAGACAGCAGCACGACGATCGCCTCGAGGATCAGGGTTCCGGCCATCACTCCGCGGAAACTTTTCCAGGGGTCCTTGGTCGGAGGCCCGAACTCGCCGGCAGTGTCTCCGGACTCGGGGTCTCCGGGCTCGTGGCCTCCGGACTCGGGATTGGCATCTGACGGGGTACTCACGCGGGGTCCTTTCCGAACAGCGTGCGGGCGGCGCCTGCGGTCACGACGGATCCCGTCACCACCACACCTGCCCCTGATACGGCTTCGCCGGGTTCGGCGACCTGCTCGGCGATTTCGATCGCGACTTCCAACGCGTCGGCAAGCACCGGCGCCACGACGACGCGCTCGTCGCCGAACTTCGCGACGGCAATGTTCGCCAGCTCCTCGACATCCATCGCCCGGGGTGACCCGTTGTGGGTGACGACGATCTCGTCGAAGACGGATTCGAATGCGGTCAAGATGGCGTCGACGTCCTTGTCCGCCATGACGCTGACCACTCCCACGAGCTTGCGGAAGTCGAACTCGGCGGAAAGTGCGGCGGCGAGAGCGCGGGCGCCGTCTGGATTGTGGGCGGCGTCGAGAAAGACCGTCGGCGCACTCCGAACACGTTCGAGGCGACCGGGATTGACGATCGAGGCGAACCCGTTGCGGATAGCGTCCTGATCGAGTTGTCGGTCCGGACCGGCACCGAAGAACGCTTCGACGGCAGCGAGCGCGAGCGCGGCGTTGCGCGCCTGATGCTCACCGTGAAGGGGGAGGAAAATGTCGGTGTACACGCCACTCAAGCCTTGAAGTTCGAGCTGCTGTCCGCCTACCGCGATCTGGCGAGCAAGCACCTTGAACTCCGAGCCTTCACGCGCGACCGCGGCCTCGACCTCGACTGCTCGCCGCAGCAATACCTCCATCACTTCTGGAGTCTGCTCGGCGATGATCGCGACGGTGTCCACCGGAACCAGGTCCTCGCGGCCCTTCTTGATGATCCCGGCCTTCTCCTCCGCGATTCCGGCCAGGTCGGTGCCCAGGTACTCGGCGTGATCGAGGCTGATCGGCGTGATCACCGCGACCTGTCCGTCGATCACGTTCGTGGCGTCCCAGCGTCCGCCGAGGCCGACCTCGACCACGGCGACGTCCACCGGAGCCTCCGCGAATGCCGCATAGGCCATCGCAGTGAGCACTTCGAACTTGCTCATCGCCGGTCCCCCGGCTTCCTGCGACTGTGCGTCGATCATCTGCACGTACGGTTCGATCTCGCGGAACGTGTCCACGTAGAGCCGCGGGGAGATCGGATGACCGTCGATGCTGATCCGCTCGGTCGCGATCTGCAGATGAGGGCTGGTGGTTCGGCCGGTACGACGATGCAGAGCGCTCATCAAGGAGTCGATCATGCGCGTCACCGACGTCTTGCCGTTGGTTCCCGTGACGTGCACCGACGGATAGTTGTGCTGCGGTGAGCCCAGGACATCCATGAGCGCCTCGATACGAGTCAGTGACGGCTCGATCTTGGTCTCAGGCCAACGCTTGTCGAGTTCTGCTTCCACCAGCGCCAGTTCGGCGATGTCGACCGGGGTCGGAACCGAACTCTGAGCGTCGAATTGGGACGGCTCGTACGAACTCACTTGTCGGCCAACTCCTTCAGACGTCCTGTGATGCGCTCGATCTCTTCGACGGCGATCTGGCGACGTGTCTTGATCTTGTCGACGACGGCGTCGGGCGCCTTCGCCAGGAAGGCCTCGTTCGCCAGCTTGTTGTCAGCGGTGACGAGCTCCTTCTGAGCTGCCGCGAGGTCCTTTTCGAGCCGCTTCTTCTCCGCGCCGAGGTCGATGGTGCCCGAGGTGTCGATGTCGACCGTGACGGTGCCCTGGCTCAGACGCACCTCGACGGAGATCGACGCGGTGAATCCCTCTTCGGGTTCGGTCAGCTTGGCAAGCGCCGCCACGTAGGCGAACTGGCCGTCCATGCCTGCCTCCGAGAGCCCGGACGCACGAGCCGGAACCTTCTGGGAAGGCTTGAGCCCCTGATCGTTTCGGAAACGTCGCACCTCGGTGATCAGCTTCTGCGTGTCTTCGATCCTGGTGGCGGCCTGGGTGTCGACGGCCACACCGGACAACGTCGGCCAGTCGGCGACGACGACGGATTCACCACCGGTGAGCACCTTCCACAGGGTTTCGGTCACGAACGGAATGACCGGGTGCAGGAGGCGGAGCAGTGCATCGAGAACGTTGCCGAGCACGGCGCGGGTGTTCGCGGCGACAGCCTCGTCGGCGGCGAACTGCACCTTGGCGAGTTCGAGGTACCAGTCACAGACCTCGTCCCACGCGAAGTGGAACAAGCCTTCGCACGCCTTGCTGAACTCGTAGCGATCGAATGCGGCGTCCGCCTCGGCCTGGACCGTGTCGAGACGGTCGAGGATCCAACGATCGGCGTCGGTCAGTTCGCTTCGAGCGGGCAGCGGCGCGGGAGCAGCGCCGTTCATCAGAGCGAACTTGGTCGCGTTGAACAACTTGGTCGCGAAGTTGCGCGAGGACTGCGCCGAATCCTCACCGACGGAAAGGTCACTGCCCGGGTTGGCGCCGCGTGCGAGTGTGAATCGCAGGGCGTCGGCGCCGAAACGATCGACCCAGTCGAGTGGGTCGATACCGTTGCCGCGAGACTTCGACATCTTCTTGCCGTACTGATCGCGGACCAGTCCGTGCAGGAACACGTCCTTGAACGGCATCTGCGCGCCGGACTTACCCGGACCGGCGGTGATCGACTCGTCCTCGGACACGTAGGTGCCGAACATCATCATGCGGGCGACCCAGAAGAACAGGATGTCGTAGCCGGTGACGAGAACGCTGGTGGGATAGAACTTTTCGAGTTCGGGCGTGTTGTCGGGCCAGCCCATCGTCGAGAAGGGCCACAGTCCCGAGGAGAACCAGGTGTCGAGGACGTCGGGATCCTGGACCCAGCCTTCCGGTGCCGTTTCGTCGGGACCGAAGCACGCAACTTCACCCTCGGGGCCGTACCAGACCGGAATGCGGTGACCCCACCAGAGCTGGCGGGAAATGCACCAGTCGTGCATGTTGTCGACCCAGTCGAACCATCGCGGTTCCTGGCTCGCCGGGTGAATGACGGTGTCCCCGTTGCGAACCGCGTCACCCGCAGCCTTGGCGAGCGTCTCGACCTTGACCCACCACTGCAACGAGAGACGAGGCTCGATGGCCTCGCCACTGCGCTCGGAGTGCCCGACGCTGTGCAGGTACGGGCGCTTCTCGGCGACGACGCGGCCCTGCTCGGCGAGAGCTTCGCGAACCTTGACGCGAGCCTCGAAGCGGTCCATACCGTCGAATTCGGTTCCCGTGTCGGCGATCTTGCCGGTCTTGTCCATGATGGTGGGCATCGGCAGGTTGTGCCGCAGGCCCATCTCGAAGTCGTTGGGGTCGTGAGCCGGCGTGATCTTCACTGCGCCGGTTCCGAACTCGGGGTCGACGTAGTCGTCCGCGATGATCGGAATCTGACGCCCGGTGAACGGATGATCGAGAGTGGTTCCGATGAGGTGCTTGTAGCGCTCGTCTTCGGGATGGACCGCCACTGCGGTATCACCGAGCATCGTCTCGACGCGAGTGGTCGCGACGATGACGTGCGGCTCGTTGTCGTCGAGCGAGCCGTAGCGCAGGGAAACCAGCTCACCCTCGACGTCCTCGAACTTCACCTCGATGTCGGAGATCGCGGTCTGCAGCACCGGCGACCAGTTCACGAGACGCTCGGCGCGGTAGATCAGACCCTCGTCGAACATGCGCTTGAAGACGGTCTGAACGGCGCGCGAGAGGCCCTCGTCCATCGTGAAACGATCGCGACTCCAGTCGACACCGTCACCGATGCGCCGCATCTGGCCCCCGATGGTTCCACCCGATTCGCGCTTCCAGTCCCAGACCTTGTCGATGAAGAGCTCGCGGCCGAAATCTTCCTTTGTCTTGCCGTCGGCAGCGAGCTGCTTCTCGACGACGGACTGCGTGGCGATACCGGCGTGATCCATGCCAGGTAGCCACAGCACCTCGTAGCCCTGCATCCGCTTGCGACGGCTGAGCACGTCCATGAGGGTGTGATCCAGGGCATGGCCCATGTGCAAGCTGCCCGTGACGTTCGGGGGCGGCAGCACGATGGAGTAGCCGGGCTTGTCGCTGGTCGCGTCGGCCTGGAAGTACCCGGCGTCTACCCAGCCTTGATACAGATCGGCCTCTACAGCGCTGGGGTCCCAGCTCTTGGGTAGGGCGTCGGCGGGGGTCTGGGGGTTCTCTGGAGCTGCACTGGTCACCACTTGATCCTAATGACTCCCCCGTCGTGAACGAATTCGCCCGTCGGCCGCCGCGGCGCACACGAACGACTGCCCCGCAGTCCGGGGTCAGCCGAACAAACGATATTCACCGATCCGCTCCGCTGACAGGATCGCTCTGAAGGACGACCGACCAACTACCTGTGGAGCAAATATGTTGAATAACTGGAGTTCTCGCCGTCCCGGCGTTCGAACCTTGGCGGCGGCCGCGACGATCGGAGCGGCGGTTGCCCTCGTGCTTCCGGCGACTGCGTCCGCTGCCCCCGGCATCGAAGAAAGTGTGCAAGGAAGCATCGACAGTGGTAGCGCCACGATCAACGGAAGCGTCGGCGATATCGGGAACGACATCGCAAACGGCATCGCCAGCGGCAGCGTGGGCGACATCGTCGGCGGGATCGCCACTGGGAACCTCAACGACGTTCTCGGCGGCCTGAACGCCGGCTCGACCAGCGCGACGGACATCGTCAACGGCCTGGCCAGTGGCAACGTCAGGGACATTCTCAGTGGCCTGGCCAGCGGCAGCGGCGGCGGCGGATCGTTTGCACCCACGCAGCGCTGCGACGCCTCGACCGTCTCGGGCGGCGCAGGAATCACCAGCACCAAGCACGAACTCGGCCGCGGTGGCCCGACCTCGTTCGTGCTCGGCTACGAGACCGAAAACGTCCCGGACCTGATCGAGGTGTACTACGAAGGTCGGTTGATCCACAGCACCGGATACATCGGCGATAACATCAACGAGGGAACTGGTTCAGCTGTCGTCAACGTGCCCGCCGGTGGGGCGTCGTCCGTTCTGGTTCGCGTCACGGGCCCTGACCACACCGAGTGGTCGTACACCGTTCGTTGCCCCGGCGCCTGAGTCCGGTCCGGATCCGCGCGAAGACGATCATGCCTCGTTCGGCTGCTTCAGCCGAACGAGGCATGCGCGCGTTCAGCCCAGAATCTCCGGCAGCGCGACATCTTCGCCGAGAACGTGCTCGGAGAGGAACGCGGTGACCACCTCGTACCAGATCTTGGTGTGCTGCGGCTTGAGCACCCAGTGATTCTCGTCGGGGAAGTACAGGAAGCGATGGTCCGTTTTCCCGTCGTCGTCGGCGGGCAGACCTGACTCGGCGAGCAGTTCGTACCAGAGTCGCAAGCCCTCACCGATCGGAACCCGGTAGTCCTTGTCGCCATGGATGACCAGCATCGGAGTCGTGATGTCCGCGACGTACAGGTGTGGCGAGTTCTCGACGGCCATCTCCGGCGACATCTCGCGTTGCCAGTACCAGGCCGCGTCCGTCGTCGGGCCGAATTGATCGAGTGCCCAGAGGCTTGCGTGGGTGACGATCGCGTCGAAACGGTTGGTATGGCCGGCGATCCAGTTGGCCATGTAACCGCCGAACGAACCACCCATCGCGCCGGTTCGCTTGGGGTCGATCTCGGGCTGCGCGACGGCAGCATCGGTGATCGCCATCAGATCGGTGAAGGGCGCCTTGCCCCACTGACCCCACCCGCGCTGGACGAAGTCCTGCCCGTATCCGGTCGAGAGTGCGGGATCGGGCAGCAGTACGGCATAGCCCTTGGCGACGAGCAGCCACGGATTCCACCGCCAGGACCAGGTGTTCCACGAACCGAGTGGGCCGCCGTGGACCCAGAGGAGCAATGGCACCGGCGCGTGCGGTGCGGCGCCGGTCGGCAGTGCCAACCAACTCCGGACTGTCGAACCGTCCTCGGCGCGAGCGGTGATCTCGGTCAGTGTTCCCGGCAGCTCCGGCAATGCGTCGGGTCCACGAAGTGCAGTGATCTCACCGGATCCCAGATCCACCCGCACCACGTGCGGGGGCGCTTCGTACGAGGCTCGCAACGCGTAGATCGACTCGCCGTCCGGCGCCACTCGAACATCGGTGTACGCCGCGTCGTCGGCTGTCAAGCGCACCGGCTGGCCCCACAGGTCGATGGTGAAGATCGGCCCTCGGCCGCCGTCGTCCGCGGTGACCACCAGCCCGGATCCGTCGGGTAGCCAGGCAAGTGAGGTGGGCCAGCGGTCCCAGCCGTCGGCGACGCCGGTCACGGCACCGGATCCGAAGTCGTAGAGCTGCAGAGTCATTCGCGGTGCGAACTCCGGCGTGGTGAGAGTCTCCCGGATGAACGCGAGCTTGGTTCCGTCCGGTGAGAGCACCGGGTTGTAGACGTCCGCGTCGGCCTCGTCGACAAGAGTGGTTCGGTCGCCGGTCACCGTGTCGATCCGAACCAACGTCGATCGGCGGGCGGCACTCGCATCGCCGACAGTCCACGTGGTCACGACGAAGAGACCGTCGTCGGAGATCGTGGTCGACGTCTCTCGCAGCGCCGCGGCTGCAGTCGGTGTGATGTCCCGCAATTCGACGGATTCCTTCGAATCCGTCTCGGCGACAACCAGATGCGGATGATCGGGGCCCAGGTCGTGGTCCCAGTGGCGCACCGGATACCCGGTGTGCAGCATCGCCGTGACCTTCTTGTCCTTGCGCGCCGATCGCACCTGATCGTCCTGGTCGAGGCTGATCGCCGAAGCCATGACCGAAGTCTGGGCCACGAACGTCGGCGCCGCCTTGGCCGCTGATACCGACGAGACACCACCGGGACGTGAGATCAACAGCTGAGCTTCTCCGCCCGCCGCGGGCAAGCGCCAGAGTGCGGGTTGCGGATCGCTCTCGCCCGGCACGGCTCGCGTGGCGGTGAAGAGCACGTCGCCGTCGAACGCGAAGGCAGCACCCGACTCGCTGGTCGAGCCCCAGGTCAACCGACGCGCCGGACGCCGACCTTCCGGGTCGATCTCCCACAACGAGGACACGTATTCGGCGCTCTTGTCGTCGAGAACGGCGCGCGCGCAGATCAGCAGCGAGCCGTCGGGTGACAACACCAGGCCGGACAACCTGGCCAAGGCGATGTAGTCGTCGAGTTCGTCGAACGGTGTGCCTGCGTGGAGCTCGGGAATCTGGGTCACCACTAGTTGGTATCACGCGCCCCGCGGTTGACGCATCATTGCGTAGATCGTCGGCCCGCCGCCTGGCATGACGATGTCACGGGTCACTTCGAAACCGAAGCGGTTGTAGTACGGGATGTTCGATTCCTTGCTGCTCTCGAGGTAAGCGTCGACGTGTTCACGATCGCAACGCTCCAACCGGGAGTTCAGTAGGGCTTTGCCGTATCCCCCACCGCGCGCCGCGCTGCCGGTCCCGACCGTCGCGAGATACCAGTGCGGCGAATTCGGATGTGCTCCTTCGAGAACGGAGCTGACCTCGGCCGCGTGTCGTAGCCCCCTGCCGAAGACACGCACCATTGCGGGCAGGCTCACGAGCCCGGAAATCCACGACTGCTTCCACCGCCCCGGCGGATCCCACAGAGTTGCCCCGCCGATCACGCCGTTGTCATCGGTGGCCACCTCGACACCGCCACCGGCGAAGTGGTGGTAACGAGCTTCTGCGGCAAACAGTTTCGTCAGGCGCTCAGCCCTGGAGTCCTCGTCCGGCAACATCCAGGCCATCAAGGGATCATCTTCGAACGCCTCGGCCAACACCGCCGACAGCGCCGGAATATCGGATCGGACAGCCGGCCGCACATGTACACCCATGAGGCGAGAGTACCGCCGACTGTCCGAATCCCTGGACTTTGAACAGCGCTGTCCTTGAACCGATCAGACGAGCAAGCCCGCAATCCGCGGCGGAATCTGTTCGAGCGCATACGGCAAGCTCAGTACGGTGCTCCACGTCATGGCTTCGGCAGCAGCGTCTTCCAGAATGATCGCGCGGCCGTCCTTCACGACGTCGAGCTCCTGGTAGATCGGGGTCTTGTCCAATTCCGCCCGAAGCTTGTCGCCGTAGCCACCACCGGCGTACCAGACGAGTACGTCGACGTCCGCGAGCGAGAGTTGCTCGGTGCTGATCTCGGCGAAGTTACCCGTGATCTGATCGGTGACAGGCGGATTCACGAATCCGAGTTCAGTGAAGAACCTCACCTTGGGGTCTTCCGGTCCGTAGACCCCGAATTGCCCCGGCCCCTTCAACGCGCCGACCAGAACGGTCTTGCCGGCAAACGCCGGATTGGCCGTCTTCACGTCGGCGAACTTCTTGTCGACGCCGGCGATCAGCTCGGTGGCCTTTCCTTGCTGCCCCAGCGCTTCGCCGATGATGGTCGTCTGGTTCTGCCAGGGGATTCCGTAATCCGCGAACTCCTTCGGCTGCGCCACCGTCGGCGCTATGGCACTGAGTTTGTCGTACTGCGCCTGAGTGAGCCCGGAGTAGGTGCCGACAATCAGGTCGGGTGTCGTGGCAGCGACCTTCTCCATCTGAATGGTGGTGCCCGCGGTTCCGATGATCTCGGGAGTCGCCCCGTTCAACAACGGCTGCGCCCATGGCCACACACCGTAGGGGTAATCGCCGTACCAGTCGAAGGTTCCGACCAAAGTCCCACCGAGGGCGAGGATCGCATCTTGATCGTTGTATCCGACACTGACGATCCGCTGCGGATCCTCGGGCAGCTCGGTAGCCCCAAATTTGTGGGTGATCGATCCCGCAGAGTCGCCGCTGGGGGGCGTGTCCTCGTCGTTCGAACTGGAGCAGGCTGCGGCGAATGCCAGCAACGCTCCCGACGTGCCGATCAGAAATCCGCGCCGGGTCAGCCGACCTGCGTCCGTTCGATCCATGCTCTTACCCCTTAAGTCCGCTCGTTCGGTAGGTAAGGCTAGCCGATGAATGTCGCATTCCGGTGAGTTCGACCGGCCCATTCGATGGCAGTACCGCGCCGTTCGGGCCAGTATGGAGACATGACGCGCCAGGGCCCCTCGAAAGACATCGACGAATCGGATCTCGAAGTCACGCACCCCAAGGACTACGCGGCCGGAGTGCCAGCCGTTCTGGTGTCGCTGCAACGAGGAATCGAGCAGATGGGAGCCTTGCGGACCGCCCGAACGCTCACCAGGCTCAACCAGCGTCACGGCTTCGACTGCCCGGGGTGTGCGTGGCCGGAGACTCCCGGACATCGCAAGCCCGCCGAGTTCTGCGAGAACGGAGCGAAGGCCGTTGCCGAGGAAGCAACGCTTCGCACGGTCACGCCTGAATTCTTCGCGGAGCACTCGATCGCCGACCTCGAAGGCAAGACCGATTACTGGCTCGGCCAACAGGGCCGACTGACGCACCCGATGGTCCTGACCCCGGGAGCAACCCATTACCAGCCGATCGACTGGGATGGCGCGTACGCACTGATCGCCGAACATCTGAACGGCCTCGCGTCGCCGGACGAAGCAGTGTTCTACACCTCCGGTCGCACGTCCAACGAAGCAGCGTTTCTCTACCAGTTGATGATTCGTAGCTACGGCACCAACAACATGCCCGACTGTTCCAACATGTGTCACGAGTCGTCCGGAAGCGCACTGACCGAATCCATCGGCATCGGCAAAGGCTCGGTGACGGTTCCCGACCTCGAGAACGCCGATCTCATCCTCATCGCCGGACAGAATCCCGGCACCAACCACCCACGAATGCTCTCGACACTCGAGAAGGCAAAGGGCAACGGCGCCAAGATCATTGCCATCAATCCCCTCCCCGAGGCGGGATTGCGGCGGTTCAAGGATCCGCAGAAAGTCTCCGGCGTGATCGGGCACGGAGTCGACATCGCGGACGAGTTCCTGCAGGTCCGGCTGGGCGGCGACATGGCGCTGTTCCAAGGCTTGGGGAAGCTGCTGCTCGAGCAGGAAGATCGCGCTCCCGGCACCGTGGTCGATCGCGCATTCGTCGACCGCTACTGCGCCGGTTGGGACGAATACGAGAAGCACATCCGCGCGGTCGATCTCGACACGGTACTCGAGGCGACGGGCCTGTCGATGGCGCAGCTCGAGGAAACGGCTGCCGCGCTTGCCCGATCCGAGCGAACCGTCACCTGCTGGGCCATGGGCATCACTCAGCACACACACGGAGTCGCCACCATCGAAGAAGCGGTCAACCTGCTGCTCATGCGTGGAATGATGGGCAAACCCGGTGCCGGGGTCTGTCCGGTGCGAGGACACTCCAATGTCCAGGGTGACCGCACGATGGGCATCTGGGAGAAGATGCCGGAAGAGTTCCTGGCCGCGCTCGACACCGAGTTCTCGATCTCGAGCCCCCGCAAGCACGGGTGGGACACCGTCGACGCGATCCGCGCGATGAATGCCGGCAAGGCAAGCTTCTTCATGGCGATGGGCGGCAACTTCATCCAGGCCAGCCCGGACACCGCAGCCACCGAAACCGCGCTGCGCCAATGCGAACTCACCGTTCAGGTTTCCACCAAACTGAACCGAAGCCACGTCGTTCACGGGCAGACCGCAATCATCCTCCCCACCCTCGGACGCACCGACCTCGACGTCCAGGCCGGCGGAAAGCAGCTTGTCTCCGTGGAAGATTCGATGTCCATGGTGCACCTGTCGCGCGGACGCCTCACGCCGGTCAGCCCCTACCTACGTAGCGAAGTCGCCATCATCTGCCAACTCGCCCGCGAACTACTCGGCAGCGATCACTCCGTCCGCTGGTCGGCCTTCGAGGGCAACTACGACCTGATTCGCGACTCCATCTCACGAGTGGTGCCCGGATGCGAAAACTACAACACCCGGGTTCGCCAGCCGGATGGATTCCAGCTCCCACACCCACCGCGTGACTCGCGTGAGTTCCGCACGCACACCGGCAAAGCCAACTTCGGCGTGAACGAACTGCACTGGATACCCACTCCGAGCGGGCGCCTGATTCTGCAGACCATGCGCAGCCACGACCAGTACAACACCACGATCTACGGCCTCGACGACAGATACCGCGGTATCAAGGGCGGACGCAAGGTCATCCTCGTCAATGCCGAAGACATCACTGCACTCGGATTCCACGACGGCGATCTCGTCGACATCGTGTCCGAGTGGACAACACCAGACGGAACACTCGAAGAGCGTCGGGTCACGGAATTCCGCATCGTCTCCTACGACACCCCCCGCGGCAATGCGGCGGCGTACTACCCCGAGACAAATCCGCTCGTTCCCCTCGAACACGTTGCAGCCAAGTCGAACACGCCGGTCTCGAAGGCCGTCACTGTTCGACTCGAAGCATCAGGCGCCTGAGATGGGACGGGTCACCGCACGAACACCGGTCGTTCGAATCTCGGGTGATCGGGTCGTCACGCGCCCCGACACGCTGGCCGTCGAAGAACCACTCGAAATGAGGGTTGGCGGTCAGGTGCTGGCCGTGACGATGCGAACACCAGGCAACGACGTCGACCTCGTCCACGGATTCCTTCTCAGCGAAGGCGTCATCGGTACCCGCGACGACGTGAGCGTCGTCCGGTACTGCGACGGCGTCGACGAAACCGGCGCGAACACCTACAACGTCCTCGACATCGCGCTCGCTCCCGGAGTGCCGTTGCCCGATCACACCACCGATCGCAACACCGTCGTCAGTTCCGCGTGCGGCGTGTGCGGCAAGACGTCACTCGATGCCGTCCGAACCACCACGCGGCATCCCCTGGTCGGTGACACGACTTCCGTCACCTCCACCGTCCTGTCTGCCATGCCGGTCACGCTTCGGGAGAGCCAACGGATCTTCGAGCGCACCGGAGGCCTGCACGCAGCCGGATTGTTCACCGCCACCGGCGAACTCCTGGCGCTGCGCGAGGACGTCGGCCGGCACAACGCAGTCGACAAGGTGATCGGTTGGGCAATCACCGACGGCCGAGTGCCGCTCTACGACACGATCCTGATCGTCAGTGGGCGGGCGTCGTTCGAACTCGTCCAGAAGGCCGTCATGGCGGGCATTCCGATTCTGGGCGCAGTCTCCGCGCCGTCGTCATTGGCCGTGGAGTTGGCACAGGAATCGGGGTTGACCCTCGCCGGTTTCATCCGCGGCGATTCGATGAATATCTACTCGCACCCGCACCGAGTCGAGGTCACGTCTGATTCGCGCGCAACTGAGCCGACAGTCGCACAGCGGAGTTGACCTCCCCGTAGCCCTCGTATCCACCCACTCGCTGCACGACCTCGAAGAACAGGTCTCCCCCGACCGTCGGGGTGAACAGGTGGAAGAACTCACCGCGGGCATCAGCGTCGTAAAGGATTCCGGCGCTGCGCATCCGGTCGAGCAGTTCTGAATTCAGGCCGAAACGTGCGTCCAGATCGTCGTAGTAGTTCGGGGAAATGGGTAGCGGAGCAAAGCCCCAGTCCTGCATGGACGCAGCGGCACCGAAGATGTTCTCACACGCGAAAGCGACGTGGCTGACGCCGCCGCGACGGACCGTCGGCAGCCCGCTTCGACTGCCCTCCACCATGTTCAGTGAGATCCGCAGGGTATGTCCGTCACCGTCCTGAACGAGCGTGAGTGCCTGGCTCCGCATGAGTCCGACCGAATCGGTGACGTCCTGCCCCTCGTGCGGTTGCATCTCGAACACGGAACGCAGGAGCAGCATGATGCCGTCCCAACTCTCCGCCGGAACTGCCAGTGCCACGTGGTCGATCCCGGTGAACACTGCGCCCTGTTCACGATTGCGCTCGGCGGGCAGCGGGTAGATCTCGAATGCCGATTCCCACGCTGCAGCGCTGCCAGGGCCACGAAGGTCGATCGATGTCGCATCGGTGACCTTCAAGCGTACGACGTCCGGTACCTCGGAGTTCTCGTCGCTCGAACCGGGCAACTGCACGCGCGTCGCCGGTACTTCGAGAGCCAGAGCGCGCTCTCCCCACACTTCGGGTTCGGTTGCCCTGATGCCGATCTGAGTGAGAACCGGCAGATCCGCGGGCAGCCCGGGCGCCGTCCACACCGTGCCCGCTGTCGCGTCGACGGCAACGGTGAGCGGTCCGTGCCGCCACAACTGCAAGTCGTGATCGTGGTGCCGTCCGACCAGATGAAAACCGACGCGGGAGAGCATCGAGTGCACCTGGTCCTGTTTAGCCGGACCCGCAGCGATTCGCAGAGACACGATCCCTTCGAGCGGGGTGCGCTCCGGGGCGGTGAACAGCGTGGGTCCACCGGCGGCAGGGTTCGCGGCGGCGACCTGTTCTTCCAGATGGAGGAGCGACCGATGAGCGTCGATTGCCGTCCGCTGGGTGTCCGCGCGTCGGAATACGTCGTTGAAGATCTCGAGCGACCACGGTCCGTCGTAACCGGTGGCGTAGACATGCTGAGCGAACGCACTGAGATCGAAGCTGCCCTGCCCCGGGAAGTTTCGGTGATGCCGGCTCCACTGGAGGATGTCCATCGCCAAGAACGGAGCGTCCGCCAACTGGAGGAAGAAGATCTTCTCGCCGGGAATCTCGCGAATTCCGGCGGGATCGTCACCGCGCGAGAGGATGTGGAAACTGTCCAAACAGGTTCCGAGCGCCGCGTGATCGACTCCCTCGACGATCCTCCAAGCATGACCGTACGTGTTGACGTGGGCACCCCATGCGAGCGCCTCGTAGGCAACCTTCTTGCCGTGCTCGGACGCCAGTTCGGCGAGAGCTCCGAATTGCTCTGTCAACTGACCGTCATCGTGACTTGCGGTCGGCAGGGGCGAGGAGCACACCAGGAGCGTCTCGCACCCCAGTTGATCCATGAGCTCGAATTTGCGTTCCACTCGAACAAGATTCCGAGCAAATTGGGCCTCGTCCACCGTGTCGAAGTCACGGAACGGCTGATACAGATCGAGGGTCAAGCCCAGATCCGCAGCCCGCGTTCGCAATTCCTTCGGGGACCACGGCGAAGCGACAAAATCCGGCTCGAACACCTCGAAGCCGTCGAAGCCGGCAGCAGCGATGGCATCGAGCTTCTCCTCGAGAGTCCCACTGAGCGATACCGTCGCGATCGACGTCCGGACCGGGGCACTCACAGCGCTGCCGCAGTCTGTTCGCCGTGCACGAGTTCCGTCATGTGCGCGAGCATCCGCTTACTGTCGGGCTCGATGCCCGTGAAGATCCGGAACGCGTCGACGGCCTGAAAGACAGTCATTCCGCCTCCGCTGAGCGTCGGGGCTCCGATCAACCTCGCCTGACGCAACAGCTCGGTCTCGAGCGGGCGGTAGACGATTTCCGCTACCCACAGATCTGGACGGAGCAGATCTGGCGAGAATGCCATTCCAGGATGAGCCGCCATTCCCATCGGAGTCGCGTGGATCAATCCGTTTGCGCTGCCGAGCACTTCGGCGAGGTCGCTCGTGTGCCGCGCCTCGACAACCTGCGCCGGAAACTGCTGCGCGAAGGTTTGTGCAAGTTCCTCCGCGCGAGGCAGGCTCGAATCGACCAACGTCAGTGTCCCGACGCCGCGGGTGAGCGCGGCATAGGCAACCGCCGCACCGGCTCCGCCGGCACCGAGCTGCACGACACGATCGAGCTGTGCGCCGGGAAGTCCGTCGTCGAAATTTCGGCCGAAGCCCGACCAATCAGTGTTGTGTCCGATCGCCTTGCCGGAGTCGAAGAGGACCGTGTTCACCGCACCGAGCCTGCTCGCATCCGGCGAGAGCTCGTCGAGGTGTTCGATCACCAACTGCTTGCACGGGTGAGTGATGTTGAGGCCGCGGAAGCCGAAACGTCGTGCATAGGTGAGAAGTTCACCGATGTCCGACGGCGCCATTCCCATCACGTCGAGATCGAGGATGCGGTAGATGTACGGCAGGCCCTGTCTGCGCCCTTCTTCCTCGTGCATGATCGGAGTCAAGGAGGCTCCGATTCCGGTGCCGATCAGACCGCAGAGGATCGAATCACTCATCAGTTCTTCCCTTCTCGGATGCAGACGAATTCGACTGCGGCGCTGTATCCGTCGATTCCCAATCCACAGATGACGGCGTCGGCGATGCCGGAGACATACGAGTGGTGACGGAATTCTTCGCGACTGTGGATGTTGCTGATGTGCACCTCCACGACGGGGGCATCCAGTGTGACCAGAGCGTCGCGCAACGCAACGGAGGTGTGCGAGTACCCACCGGGATTGATGACGATGCCCGCGACATTTCCCCTGGCCTCGTGGACCCAATCGATCAGTTGGCCCTCGTGGTTCGACTGCTTTGCCTCGACCACCGCGCCGAACTTCGCGGCCGCCGCTTCACAGCGGGAAACGACGTCGTCCAGGGTGCCTCTCCCGTAGAACTCCGGTTGGCGCTGGCCCAACAAATTCAAGTTGGGTCCGTTGAGAACCAGAACCGGTAGAGATGGAGTCATCAGGGGCACCTCGGGGTTGACGCTCGAAACTAATGTACGAACTAGTGAGTTAGTTCACTGGACGTTACTCCCCCGACGCGAACTCGACAAGCAAGGTCGACAAACTGCTGGCAGATAGAGTGAGCACATGGTTTCCGAGCAGTCAGTGAACTCCGTGGTGTCGAAGCCGGAGAAACGACGCCGAAACAGCGATCTGACCAGGGTGAACATCATCGCCGTCGCCACCGAGGAGTTTGCCGACAAAGGCTTCGCCGGCGCCCGAGTCGACGAGATCGCAACCAAGACGCATACCACCAAGCGCATGATCTACTACTACTTCACCGACAAGGAAGGGCTGTACAAGTCGGTACTCGAGCATGCGTACAGCGTCATTCGTGCGCAGGAACGTGAACTCGACCTCGAGGGATTGAACCCCACGGCAGCAGTCCGCGCTTTGGCCGAACTCACCTTCGACCACCACGAACAGCACCCGAATTTCATTCGCCTCGTGGCCAACGAGAACATGCTCCGCGGCGAGCACATCGAGAAATCCGAGTTACTCAGCGGCCTCGGCGCCCCTGCCGCCGACCTGGTCTCGCAGATCCTGCACGACGGGCAGCAGTCTGGGGCATTCCGCTCCGACGTCGATGCTCTCGACATTCACATGGTGATCAGCAGTTACTGCGTCTTTCGTATCGCCAATCGGTACACCTTCAAAGCGCTCTTCGACCGCGATCTGACCGACTCGACGCATCGTGAGCATCTTCGAACAATGCTCGGCGACATGGTTGTTGCGTTCCTGACCTCGAAGGCGCCGTCCTGACCTACCCCGAAGTCCGAAAAATCCCCCTACGGTGGTGAGTGGAACTCACAGCTGCCACCGGGAGGAATGACGTGACCGAGAATTACGTAGACGGGCTTTCACTCGAGGAGAAGGCGTCGTTGACGTCCGGCTCGGATTTCTGGCACAGCCAGTCCGTTGCCGGAATCGAATCGATACTCCTGACCGACGGTCCGCACGGAGTCCGGAAACAACCCGAGGGCGGCGACGCACTCGGACTCGGCCACAGCATTCCAGCGACATGTTTCCCACCGGCGGTCGGGTTGGGCTCGTCGTGGAACCTCGACCTCATCCGCCAGGTCGGTGAGGCTCTGGGCGACGAAGCCAAAGCCGAACAGGTCTCGGTCCTCCTCGGCCCAGGCATCAACATCAAACGATCACCCTTGTGTGGCAGGAATTTCGAATACGTCTCCGAGGACCCATTCCTCTCCGGCCGCGTCGCGGCAGCGCTGATCACCGGCATCCAGTCTCGCGGCGTCGGAACCTCGCTCAAGCACTTCGCTGCCAACAACCAAGAACACGACCGGATGAGAGTCAGTGCCGACGTCGACGAACGGACGCTGCGCGAGATCTATCTGGCCGGCTTCGAATACGCCGTCAAGACCGCGGCCCCGACGACGGTCATGTGCTCGTACAACAAGATCAACGGTGTGTACTCGAGCCAGAACCATTGGCTGCTCACCGAGGTACTCCGCGAACAGTGGGGCTTCGACGGCCTCGTCGTTTCGGACTGGGGAGCGGTCAACGACCGCGTGGCGGCACTCGCCGCGGGCCTCGACCTGGAAATGCCGCCGACCGGAACCGATACCCAGATCGTCGACGCCGTGCGCGGCGGCGACCTGGACGAATCAGTGCTCACCACTGCCGCCGAGCGCCTGTCTACGCTGGTGAAACGCACCGCCGCCGCGCGCACCGAGGGCCACACGTACGACGTCGAGCGTCACCACGAACTGGCACGGACCGCTGCAGCGGAGTCCGCTGTCTTGCTGGCCAACGACGGAGAACTACTGCCGCTGACCCCCGGCGGGCAAACTGTCGCGGTGATCGGCGAATTCGCGTGCAGCCCGCGGTACCAGGGGGCCGGCAGTTCACAGGTGGTTCCCACCAAGCTCGACAATGCCTTGGACGCGATCCTCGACCTCGAAGGCGCCGACCGCGTCACCTTCGCACCGGGCTTCACCTTCGACGGCACGCCGAACGACGACATGGTCACCGAGGCTGTCGACGCCGCACGCCGCGCTGACGTCGCGGTGCTGTTCCTCGGACTACCGTCCGCCACAGAATCCGAAGGATTCGACCGAACCGACATCGAACTGCCGGCTGACCAGATCGCCCTGCTGGAAGCGGTCCACGGCGCGAACCCGAACACGGTCGTCGTGCTCGCCAACGGCGGTGTGGTTTCGACCGAGCCTTGGAAGGATCATGCCGCCGCAATCCTCGAGGGTTGGCTACTCGGCCAGGCGGGCGGCTCGGCGATTGCCGATCTTCTGTTCGGCATCACGAATCCGTCCGGCCGCCTCACGGAGACCATTCCGCTTCGCCTCCAAGACAATCCGTCGTATCTGCATTTCCCGGGATCACAGCAGCACGTCCGCTACGGCGAAGGCCTGTACGTGGGATACCGCTACTACGACTCCGCGCTGCGCGAAGTGGCGTACCCGTTCGGGTTCGGGCTGAGCTACACCACCTTCGACATCACCGATACCTCCGTCGAGGCCGGTGAGAACTCCGCCGAAGTGACCGTCACCGTGCGCAACAGCGGCGACCGATCGGGCAGCACCGTCGTTCAGGTCTACGTCCACGACGCCTCGGCAAGCATCGATCGACCCGCGCAGGAATTGAAGGGCTTTGCCAAGGTCCACCTCGACCCCGACGAATCCGCGACTGTGACCATCACGCTCGACACCAGGGCATTCGCCTATTGGTCCGTCGCGGCGCAGGACTGGGCGATCGAACCTGGCGACTACGAGATCCGCGTCGGCTTCTCGTCTCGGGACATCGCAACCACCGACACGATCACCCTGGCCGGGAACGTCGGCGTCGGCACGCTCGACGCCATGTCGACCATCGGCGAATGGCTCGCCCATCCCGTCGGCAGCGCAGTTCTCGGCGCCGCCATGGCTGCCGCAGCGGGCGACGGTGCACAGGCGGTCAGCCCCGAGATGATGGCACTCGCAGGCTCGATGCCGCTCGGAAAACTCGCCACCTTCGGCCTCGGCATCACCGAGGAACAGGTGGCGCAGTTGGTGGCGGCCGCCGCGCAGCCAGGCTCCTGACCGCCTGAACTGCGGTTTCGGCGTGCGAAGAGTCCGCCGGTAGATTTTTATGAACTATTTGGTTAATAATCTTGTGTAGTCGCTGTGGCGTCGGTTACATTCCTTGTATCGCTCTCCGCACAGACGTTCTCGATACGAACACCCTCGACGAACACCATCGGCGGATGTAGAGCCTCCACGACGCTTCCACCCAGGAGATGAGCATGTCAGCTAGCACGGTTACACCGTCCGGCCCCGAGGCGGGATCCTTGGCCAGGCCGGACACGACCAAGGTCAAGCGCGCCGCAACGTCGTCGTTTCTCGGCAGCATGCTCGAGTACTACGACTTCTACATCTACGCATCCGCCGCTGCACTCATCTTCCCCACCGTGTTCTTCCCGGACAGCGGACATGCGGCACTGCTTTCGCTGGCCACCTTCGGTGTCGCGTACGTCGCGCGTCCCCTCGGCGCTGTAGTCCTCGGCCATTTCGGTGACCGCGTCGGCCGCAAGAAGATCATGCTGCTCACGCTCATCATGATGGGCGCAGCAACATTCCTCATCGGATGTATTCCCAGCGCGGATTCGATCGGCGTTCTTGCACCGATACTGCTGGTCCTGATGAGAATCGCTCAGGGCATCTCCGCCGCTGGTGAACAGAGTGGCGCCAGCTCACTGACTCTCGAACATGCTCCCGAAGGTCGACGGGCATTCTTCTGCAGCTGGACCCTCAACGGCACCCAGGCCGGCTTCATCCTCGCCAGCCTCGTCTTCCTGCCCATCGCCGCACTCCCCGACGACATCCTCTACACGTGGGGCTGGCGAATCCCGTTCTGGGGCAGCCTGATCGTTCTCGTGGCTGCATACATCATGCGTCTCAAGCTCGAAGAGCCGGAAGAGTTCACCGAGCAGCAGGAGTCGAAGGCCGTCGCCAAATTGCCTGTTGCCGATCTCCTTCGCACCCACAGCGCAAATCTGATTCGCGTGATCTGCTGCGCTTTCATCGCCGTCGTCTCGACCATCTTCTCCGTCTTCGGACTCGCCTTCGCGACCACCGAGGAAGTGGGGATTCCGAAGTCGACCATGCTCTGGGTGGCCATCGCAGCCAACGCCGTGGCCTTGCTCAGCCAGCCCGCCTGGGCGATTCTCTCCGACCGAATCGGTCGCAGGCCGCTGTTCATCGGTGGCGCCCTCGGTAGCGCGGTGTTCATCTACGTGTACTTCGGCGCAATCGCCAGCGGCAACGTCCCGCTGATCTTCCTGGCCGCAATCGGATTGATGTCCGTCTTCTACGCTGCCCCGAATGCCATCTGGCCGTCGTTCTACTCCGAAATGTTCAACACCAAGGTCCGCTACTCCGGCATCGCGATCGGCACCCAGGTCGGCTTCGCCCTCGCAGGCTTTGCGCCCGCCATCGGCAACGCCCTCATGGGCGGGGACAAGACACACTGGATGCCCGTTGCCATTCTGACATCGGTGGCCTGCGTCATCTGCGCGATCTCCGCGTTCACCGCCAAGGAGACGTTCCGCACTCCCCTCAAGGAACTCGGCAACCCGATCTAGCCGAACACCCCCCAGACACCCTGCACGAACGACTGTGTTGCACGAACGACTGTGGCCCGGCATCTCGCGAGAGATACCGGGCCACAGTCGTTTTGAAGTTTCTACGCCGTCTTGTCGCGACGCTCGCCACGCTCCGGCTTACGCGGAACGATGGTCGGAAGTACGTTGTCGTTGACGGTCTCCGCGGTGACGACCACCTTTTCGACGTCGTCACGGCTGGGGATGTCGTACATCACCGGAAGAAGAACCTCTTCCATGATGGCGCGCAGGCCACGAGCGCCGGTTCCACGCAAGATCGCCTGATCGGCGATAGCGTCGAGCGCTTCTTCGGTGAACTCGAGTTCGACGCCGTCCATGTCGAAGAGACGACGGTACTGCTTGACGAGAGCGTTCTTGGGCTCCGACAAGATCTGAACGAGCGATTCCTTGTCGAGGTTGGTCACCGACGCGATCATCGGCAAACGGCCGATGAACTCGGGAATCAGACCGAACTTGATCAAATCCTCCGGCATGACCTCGGCGAAACGATCGACCGTATCCAGTTCGGCCTTCGACCGAACCTCGGCGCCGAAACCGATACCGCGCTTGCCGACACGATCGGAGACGATCCGCTCGAGACCAGCGAAAGCGCCCGCGACGATGAACAGCACGTTCGTGGTGTCGATCTGAATGAATTCCTGGTGCGGATGCTTGCGACCACCCTGCGGCGGGACGCTCGCCTGCGTACCTTCGAGGATCTTCAGCAACGCCTGCTGAACACCTTCGCCGGAGACGTCACGCGTGATCGACGGGTTCTCGCTCTTGCGAGCGATCTTGTCGACCTCGTCGATGTAGATGATTCCGGTCTCGGCGCGCTTGACGTCGTAGTCGGCAGCCTGAATCAGCTTGAGCAGAATGTTCTCGACGTCCTCACCGACGTAGCCGGCCTCGGTCAACGCCGTCGCATCGGCGATGGCGAACGGGACGTTGAGCATCTTCGCGAGAGTCTGAGCGAGGTACGTCTTGCCACAGCCAGTGGGGCCGAGCATCAAGATGTTGGATTTCGCGAGCTCAACCGTCTCACCCCGCGCATCACGGCCCTTGTCTCCGGCCTGAATGCGCTTGTAGTGGTTGTAGACGGCCACGGCCAGCGTCCGCTTGGCGGAATCCTGACCGATGACGTAGTTCTCGAGGAATTCTCGGATCTCCGCAGGCTTGGGAAGCTCGTCGAGCTTGACCTCGCTCGATTCGGCCAATTCCTCTTCGATGATCTCGTTGCAGAGGTCGATGCACTCGTCGCAGATGTACACCCCGGGTCCTGCAATGAGCTTTTTGACCTGCTTCTGACTCTTGCCGCAGAAAGAGCACTTGAGCAGATCCCCGCCGTCGCCGATGCGTGCCATCTCGTGAGGTCCCTACTTTCCATCATGTACGTGCACTCGCCGCCACTCGATCGGTCGAGACGCTCCGCAGTACTCGGTATCAGATCAGAAGTTGTCAGATCAGAAGTTGTCGGATCAGACAAACTGATCAACAAACTGATCGAACAAATCTGGTCGAACAATCGCAGAACGCCGGTCGAGAACCAGCCCGTGAAGTGACGGTACCCGCAGATCCCGAACGGGGTCGACCTGTTCTCGGCGTTTCGCCTGCGGATAAAAAAGAAAAGAGTCGAGATTTCAGCCTGGCGAGCGCTCCACCAGGCACTTCTCGACGTGTCCGCCTCGTGTCGGGAATCGGAATACAGATCCTCGACACGAGGCGGAAATCGACTACTTCTGTGCGCTGAGCTTCCGGTAAGCCAGCACGTCGTCGATGATGCCGTACTCCTTGGCCTGCTCGGCCGTGAGGATCTTGTCGCGATCGGTGTCGACGCGGATGGTCTCCGGATCCTTGCCCGTGTGCAGCGACAGCGTGCTCTCCATGAGTCGACGCATACGCTCGATTTCCGCAGCCTGGATCTCCAGATCGGAAACCTGACCCTGGATGCCGCCCGTGGCCGGCTGGTGAATCAGAATGCGCGAGTTGGGGAGCGCGAAGCGCTTGCCCGGCGTACCACCGGCGAGAAGGACAGCAGCTGCCGAAGCAGCCTGACCGAGGCAGACGGTGGAGATGTCGGCACGGACGTACTGCATCGTGTCGTAGATCGCCATCAGCGCGGTGAACGAACCACCGGGCGAGTTGATGTACATGGTGATGTCGCGGTCCGGATCCTGCGATTCGAGAACCAGCAACTGTGCCATGAGGTCGTTGGCGGAGACGTCGTCGACCTGCGAGCCGAGGAAGATGATGCGCTCCTCGAACAGCTTGTTGTACGGGTCGGACGTCTTGACGCCGTAGCTGGTCTGCTCCGTGAACTGGGGCAGGATGTAACGCGATTGGGGGCCCGACGGCGCCTGGCCGCCCAGCGAGTTAGCTCCGAAAAGATTGGTCATCAGTTCTCCAAAGTATGAATTGGGCAGCGAAAGGATGGACGAACCGGCTCAGTTGCCGGTGCCGCCGGCCTGATTCGCACGGGAGACGACGTGGTCGACGAAGCCGTACTCGAGAGCTTCCTTCGCCGTGAACCAACGGTCACGGTCGGAGTCCGCGGTGATCTGCTCGACCGTCTGGCCGGTGTGCTGAGCGATCAGCTCGGCCATTTCGCGCTTGGTGTGCTTGAACTGCTCGGCCATGATCGCGATGTCACTGGCGGAACCACCGATACCGGCGGACGGCTGGTGCATCATGATGCGGGCGTGAGGCAGTGCGTAACGCTTGCCCTTGGTGCCTGCCGAGAGCAGGAACTGACCCATCGACGCCGCAAGGCCCATACCGAAGGTGGCGATGTCGCACTCGGCGAACTGCATCGTGTCGAAGATCGCCATACCTGCGGTGACAGATCCACCGGGCGAGTTGATGTAGAGCGAGATGTCTCGCGTCGGGTCCTCGGCCGAGAGCAGCAGGATCTGCGCGCACAGCTTGTTGGCGATGTCGTCGTCGACCTGGGTACCGAGGAAAATGATGCGCTCTCGCAGCAAGCGCTCGTACACCGAGTCGCTGAGGTTCAACCCAGCGGTCGCTGAAGTCATGGCGGGACTCTGCAAAGTCTCCAGGTGATTGGAAGTCACGGTACCTGCCTTCTATGTGGATCTACTTGTGCGGTGGATCGTCTATGCGAAACACTTCTACTGACACAGACAGTAACGAAGTAGGGCGGCACCGGAGTCCCGGTTGTCTTCGCTCTCGGCGGAATCAGACGCATCCGCTTCGGTTTCGTCCTCGCTGCTGCCGAACAGTTCAGCGGTGTCGACAACGGCGCCGGAGGTGTCCTTGACACCGGCCGACTCGACGACGGACGCGAGAGCCTTGCCACGACGGACGTCTGCGAAGACGGCGCCGAGCTGGTTGGCCTGCTGGATCTGCTGGATGAACTGCTCAGGAGCCATGCCGTAACGCTGCGCCTGGAACAGGATGCGCTCGGTGAGCTCGTCCTGACCGACGGTGACGTTGCCCGCATCGGCGATCGAGTCGAGCAAGAGCTGCGTCTTGACGGAGCGCTCAGCGGCTTCCTGGGCATCCTTGTCGAATTCTTCGCGGCTGCTGCCCTGCTCTTCGAGGAGCTTGTTCAGTGCCTCTTCGTCGTGATCGAGACCGTGAACGGCGTCGTGCAGTGCAGCATCGACCTCAGCCTTGACGACGGCTTCCGGCAACGGAACCTCGACGGTCTCGAGCAGCTGCTCGAGAACCTTGTCGCGGATCTGACCGGCCTGCTCGACCTTGCGGACGCGTGCGACGCGCTCGCGGAGGTCAGCCTTCAGTTCTTCCAGGGTGTCGAACTCGCTGGCGAGCTGAGCGAACTCGTCGTCCTCAGCCGGAAGCTCGCGC
The DNA here is from genome assembly GCF_056401575.1 of Rhodococcus sp. P4_E4. Taxonomy (NCBI): domain Bacteria; kingdom Bacillati; phylum Actinomycetota; class Actinomycetes; order Mycobacteriales; family Nocardiaceae; genus Rhodococcus; species Rhodococcus sp. P4_E4. The sequence continues at coordinate 352,604 of NZ_JBFUJB010000006.1, forward strand.
TCCTTGACCGTCTGCACGGTCACGGTGACAACAGCTTCCTTGCCCGCGTACTCGCCGGCGACCAGCGTCGACGTGAAGTCCTTGGACTCCCCCGCCTTGAGGCCGATGATGGCTTCGTCGAGGCCCTCGATGAGCTGGCCCGATCCGACCTCGTGCGACAGTCCGCTAGCGGTTGCCTCGGCAACGTTCTCGCCGTCGACGGTGGCCGACAGGTCGATGGAGACGAAGTCGCCGTCCTCGACTGCGCGATCGACGCCGGTGAGGGTGCCGAAACGCTGACGCAGCGAAAGCAGCTGCTCTTCGATGGCTTCGTCGGTGATCTCGATCGGATCGACCTCGACGTTGATGGAGCTGAAGTCAGGGAGCTCGATCTCGGGGCGCACGTCGACCTCGGCGGTGAACTCGAGGAGCTCGCCGTCTTCGATCTTGGTGACCTCGATCTCGGGCTGGCCGATGGCCTTCACGCCGGCGCTGGTGACAGCCTCGGAGTAACGCGACGGCAGAGCGTCGTTGACGACCTGCTCGAGCACAGCGCCGCGACCGACACGTGCTTCGAGGAGGCGAGCCGGAGCCTTGCCGGGACGGAAGCCGGGGAGACGAATCTGCTGCGCGAGGGCCTTGTAGGCCTTGTCGAAATCAGACTTGAGTTCCGCGAAGGGCACCTCAACGTTGATACGGACTCGCGTCGGGCTGAGCTGCTCGACGGTGCTCTTCACGAAACTTCGCTCCTTCGTCTGGTCTTGCTCACAACTTGTGTTGAATCGGTACTGCTGTCTGGCGCGGCACTTCACTCCCGGACTTACTGGAGGTGAAGTGCCATGTACGTACTTGTCGGGATGACAGGATTTGAACCTGCGACCCTCCGCTCCCAAAGCGGATGCGCTACCAAGCTGCGCTACATCCCGTTTCCGATCACATGAAACACACGATACGGCCATCCGAGGCCACAAAGACAGCGGGCCACAAAGGCAGCCACCATCGGTGACCGCGCACAACCCTATCGCGCTCACTACTCTCTCACGAACCCGACCGTCGTTTGTACACGGCCCGCCTGTCCGACCCCGTCAGTATGTCATCCGACCGCCGCCACATACAGCCTTGGCTGAACGAAACGTGATGACAGCCGGAATCAGAAGCCGGGCCGCAAGGCAAGACACCCCGACTCGCCGGGCATTTCGGCAATTCCCCAGGTGAACGACGGTATCGAACTTCTCCAACCCCCCGATTATGAAATCCGGTGGGGCATTGGGTACAGTTTCGTATCGCAGACGACGAACACGGCGATCCCGAGTTGTCGTATGCACGGGGATGTAGCTCAATGGTAGAGCCTCAGTCTTCCAAACTGATCACGCGGGTTCGATTCCCGTCATCCCCTCCATGAGGAGGGAAACTCCACAAAAATCCGCATCGGCCTGGCCGGTGCGGATTTTTTGTGTTCAGACTTTGTGCACTCAGGCCACTCCCCTGTGGTCCGTATCCTGGAGTTGTCCGGATCGATTCTGCTCGGGAGGCCACTCGTGACCACGATTCTTCTCATACTCGTCGTTCTGGCCGTAGTCGTATTTCTGGTCATGAAAAGCCAGCAACGCGGTTCCGGCCACAGCGCAACACAACTCGACGACGCGAAAGCCGATGCCAGGCAGGCGATCGAACGCCTCGGCGGTCAGGTCTACAACCTGACCGGCAGTGACGACGCGTCGCGCCAAGCCCTCGCCGACGCGGCCGAACGGTACAACGCCGCAGGCTCGCAGATCGATCAGGCCGCAACGCCGGTGCAGGCACGTCTCGCGAAACAGACTGCGCTGGAAGGGCTTTACTACATCCGCGCGGCGCGGGTGGCAATGGGCATGGATCCGGGACCGGAAGTTCCTTCCATCGACGGACAGAAGGCTGCGGGTTCGGTCACCGAAGACCGTGAGGTCGAATTCGAGGGCCGCAAGGTCGCGGCATCACCCAATCCGTCGTCGCACACACCCAACTACTACCCCGGTGGCCGAGTCGCCGGACGCCCGGTCCCGGCCGGCTGGTACTCCGAGCCATGGTGGAAGCCTGCCCTCGTCGCCGGCGCCTGGGGTCTGGGTTCGATGATGCTGTTCTCGACCATGTTCTCCGGCATGGCCGGGGTTCCTTACGGCGCAGAAGCTTTCGCACAGGGTGGCGATACGGGAGCCGGCGACTCGGGAGATCAGGGTGACTCGGGAGATCAGGGCGACTCGGGAGATCAAGGTATGGACGCCGGTGACTCCGGCGCGGAACAAGGAAGTGTCGACAACACCGATTTCACCGCAGACGGTGGAGGCAGCGACTACGGGGACTTCGGAGGCGGAGACTTCGGCGGCGGAGACTTCGGCGGCTTCGACTTCTAAGCCGGCTGGCACACCGGGCACCAGAACAGGTTTCGCGCCTCCATGACGGAATGCAGGATCGGTGTGCCGCACACGCGGCACGGCGATCCTGCTCTTCGGTAAACGTAAGTCCGCGGACGATCCTTCGCGTACGCCGGATCACCGTTGTCGTGCTCGGCGCGAACGACGTGCATCTTCCCGCGCCTGACACCAACCTTCATCAATTCGACAAGATCTGCCCACATGGCAGTCCATTCGTCGTGAGAGACGAGATTCCCCGGTCGTTCAGGGCTGATTCCGTGACGAAAGAGAAGTTCGGCGCGATAGACGTTGCCGACACCCGCCAGGACCGCTTGATCCATGAGCAGCGCGCCGATCGCCTTCTTGGACTTGGAGATTCGCACCCATGCCTGGTGTGGATCCGCGCCGCGGCGCAGTGGGTCCGGCCCGAGTCTGGCCTCGATCACGGCGACCTGAGGCGGCAGTAGGACTTCGCAGGCGGTGGGACCACGAAGGTCGGTGCCGAAATCGGCACCGACCATTCGCATCCGGACCTGGCCTACCGGTTCTTCCATCGGCAGGGCGGAGTCGGTGAACTTTCCGTACAGCCCGAGGTGTACGTGAACTGTCAATCCGTTGTCATAGGTGTGCCAGAGGTGCTTCCCCCAGGCATCCGAGGACGTGAGTACATGTCCGTCCACCAGACGCGCGTCCTCGGCGAATCTGCCTTGCGGGCTGAGGACGCGGACCGGTGAACCGACAAACTTGCGGGCATGCAACCGTGCCAGTCGATGCAGGGTATGACCTTCAGGCACGGAACAACTTTCGGATCAGGCTTGCGGCAGAGCCGGTGCGACGCCGGTCTTCTCGTACTCGGACAAGATGTCGATACGACGCTGATGACGCTCTTCACCCGACCATGCGGTGGCGAGGAAAGCGTCGACGATGGCGAGTGATTCCTCCAGGGAATGCATACGTCCACCGATGCCGATCAGCTGAGCGTTGTTGTGCTCGCGGGCCAGCTTCGCCGTTTCGACGCTCCAAGCGAGAGCGCACCGTGCGCCGGGAACCTTGTTCGCGGCGATCTGCTCACCGTTGCCACTGCCACCCAGGACGATTCCCAGGCTGCCCTCGTCGGCAACGACGCGCTTTGCGGCTTCGATGCAGAATGCCGGGTAGTCGTCCACGGCGTCGTACTCGTGAGCACCACAGTCGATAGCCTCGTGGCCGTTCGCTTTCAGGTGTTCGATGATCTCGTTCTTACGTTCGAATCCGGCATGGTCGGCACCCAGGTATACGCGCATGGCGACAATTCTCTCAGGCCCGACCAGCCGGGCGCACCCGGGTCGACGTCACACTTTCAGGAACACGCATCGCCGCGCGAGCGCACCTATCGTGGTGCCCATGTACCCCGTCAACGGCCAGGCCGCTGCACCCGCCGTTCGTGTGTCACCAGGCAGTGACGCGGTTCGCCACCCGTGGGAAATCCCGCTACTCGTGCTCGCCGTTCTGACGACAGTCGTCACCTATGTGGTGGCGATCGTTCTGATCGCTGCGGGTGATCTGTCGACGTGGATCCTCGTGGTGCTCGCGGCTCCGATCCTGCTGTTCCTCGCGCGAGGTCAGCTGTACGGATCGCAGCAGGTCAACGGAATCAAGATGACGCCTTCGCAATTTCCGGAGGGGTATCAGCTGGTTGCCGAGGCCGCGGCACGGTTCGGCATGAAAACTCCGCCGGATGCCTACGTCGTGCTGGGGAACGGACGGATCAACGCATTTGCGTCAGGGCACGGATTTCGGCGTTTCGTCGTCGTCTACAGCGACCTGTTCGAGGTCGGTGGGCAGGCCCGCGAGCCCGATGCGCTCGCATTCATCATCGGTCACGAGGTCGGCCACATCGCTGCTGGGCATGCGTCGTACTGGCGCCAGTGGGGACAGTTCGCGTCGAACTACATTCCGGTGATCGGGTCTTCGCTGTCGCGTTCCATGGAGTACACGGCAGACAACTTCGGTTTTCACATGCGCCCACAGGGCGCACCGGGCGCGATGGGTGTCCTCGGCGCCGGCAAGTATCTCGTGGGTCTGGTCGGGTTCGACGAACTCGCCGATCGCGCGACACTCGAATCCGGTTTCTTCCCGTGGTTCGTCAACATCTTGTCGTCGCATCCGGTGCTGACCTGGCGTGCGGCCGCGCTTCGCAACCGCACGCACTCAGGACATCTGTTCTTCCGGCCCGGTCAGCTCTACCGAAATCCGGCGCTCACTACCGCTCAGTCGAACTGAGGATCCTCGTTGCGGGTCCGCTTGAGCTCGAAGAAGTGCGGGTAGCCGGCCAGCGCGACGGCGCCGTCCCACACCTTGCCTGCATCCTCGCCGCGCGGGATACGTGACAAAACGGGACCGAAGAACGCCACGCCGTTGACATGGATCGTCGGGGTTCCGACGTCGGGTCCGACGGCGTCCATGCCCTTGTGGTGGCTCTCACGCAGTGCCTCGTCGTACTTGTCGGTGTCGGCAGCCTCGGCCAGTTCGGGCGGCAGTCCGACCTCGGCGAGCGACGACTTGATGACGTCGGCGAAGTCCTTGTTGCCCTCGTTGTGAATCTTCGTACCCATGGCCGTGTACAGCGGCAGCAGGATCTCGTCACCCTTCAGCTGCGCTGCAGCGATAGCGACGCGGACCGGGCCCCAGGCCTTGGTCATCATCTCGCGGTACTCGTCGGGGAGGTCGCGGCCCTCGTTGAGAACCGCAAGGCTCATCACGTGGAACTTGGCCTCGATGTCGCGTACCTGCTGGGCCTCGAGAATCCAGCGCGAGGTGATCCAGCACCACGGGCAGAGCGGGTCGAACCAGAAGTCAGCAGTGTCCGTGGTCTTACTCGAGGTTGCGCTCACGAAGAAACTCCCTATCAGTTCTTGTCGGTCAGGTTCTATCAGTTCGGGGACATACTCCCGTTCTGCCAACAATCATGAACCCGTAATCCTTCCCGCGCTTTCCCCCGAACCACCTTCCGCTCGCAGTAGTGTCGAAAAGAAACGAGTACGAAGGAGTGGTTCAGTAATGAGCACCAACCGGAGATTCGTGATCGTCGGCGGCGGGCTCGCGGGCGCAAAGATCGCAGAAGCCCTGCGTGACAGAGATTTCGACGGTGAGATCACCGTATTGAGCGAAGAAGACCACCTTCCGTACGAGCGGCCGCCGCTGTCGAAAGAGTTCTTCGCAGGCAAGAAGACACTCCCCGAATTCACCGTCCACGACGGCGAGTGGTTCCGCGACCATCACATCGATCTTCGTCCGGGAACGACGGCAACGGCCATCGACCCCGCTGCGCACACCGTGTCACTTCCGGACGGTTCCACGATCAGCTACGACAAGCTCGCCTTGGCCACCGGCTCACGTTCGCGGCGCCTCGACATCCCGGGGTCCGACGCCGAGGGCGTTCACTACGTGCGAACAGTCGATCAAGCCGCTGCGCTACTGCGCACCCTGGCTGCCGACAAGAAGCTCGTCGTGATCGGTGCCGGCTGGATCGGTCTCGAAATTGCCGCGTCGGCTCGCGGTTTCGACGTCGATGTCACCGTGCTCGAGCATGCCGGCCTTCCGCTCGAATCGACCCTGGGCCCGGAAATGGGTGAGGTCTTCGCCGCTCTGCACCGCCAGAACGGCGTCGACTTGCGCACTGGCACGGACGTCAGCGCAATCTCTGTCGACGGCGATCACGCCGCCGGCGTCACTTTGAGCGACGGCACCGTGATTCCGGCCGACGCCGTGTTGATTGCTGTCGGCGCGTTGCCGAACACCGAGTTGGCGTCGGAGGCGGGTATCGACGTCGACAACGGAGTTCTCGTCGACGCCGGTCTGCAGAGCAGCGACCCCGACGTCGTTGCAGTAGGCGACATCGCGGCCGCACAGCATCCGATTCTGAATGCACGAATTCGGGTGGAGCACTGGGCAAACGCACTCAACCAACCCGAGACGGCCGCAGACACCATGTTGGGTCGGCCCGCCGAGTACGTGCGCATGCCGTATTTCTTCACCGATCAGTACGACCTCGGGATGGAATACGTGGGTCACGCACCTCACGGCGGCTACTCCCGTGTCGTCACGCGCGGCGACGTCGACAAGCGCGAGTTCCTGGCCTTCTGGCTCGATTCCGCGAACAAGGTGCTCGCCGGCATGAACGTGAACATCTGGGATGCCGGTGACGCCATCAAGGAATTGGTCGCCTCTTCGCGTCCCGTCGATCCGGAACGGCTGGCCGATCCGGAGATTCCGCTGGCAGAAGTGTCCGCTTGAGTAAAGCCGTTCTCTTCGTGATGGGATGGACGTAATAGATCCGCACCATCTACGAGGAGATCTTTGTGGTCGCACCGAACCTGACACGCGAAACCGCAGCGAAACGGTCAGCAATCCTGACCGTCGAGAACTACCTGATCGAACTCGATCTCACGGACGGCAACGACGCACCCGGCGAGGAGACGTTCTCTTCGAAGACCACCGTCACGTTCACGGCTACGGCCGGAGCAAGCAGCTTCATCGACATCGTCGCGGCCCGAGTCCATTCCGCGGTCCTCAACGGCACCGCACTCGACGTCTCCGACTACGACGAGTCGACGGGCATCAGCCTTCCCGACCTCGCTGCCGACAACGAGTTGGTCATCGAGGCCGATTGCATCTACTCCCACACCGGCGAGGGGCTGCACCGATTCGTCGACCCGACCGATGACGCCGTCTACCTCTACTCACAGTTCGAGACGGCTGACGCCAAGCGCATGTTCGCGTGCTTCGATCAGCCCGATCTGAAGGCGACGTTCGACGTCCGCGTCACCGCTCCCACGTCGTGGAAGGTCATCTCCAACTCCGCGGTCGTCGAGACCCTCGCCGCCGATCCCGGCAAGCACGTTTTCCGGACCACCCCGAAGATGAGCACGTACCTGGTGGCGCTCATCGCCGGTCCCTACGCGCAGTGGACCGACAACTACTCCGACGAGCACGGCGACATCCCGCTCGGAATCTTCTGCCGCGCTTCGCTGGCCGAGTTCATGGACGAGGAGCGGCTTTTCACCGAGACCAAGCAGGGATTCGACTTCTACCACCGCAACTTCGGTGTTCCCTATGCCTTCGGCAAGTACGACCAGCTCTTCGTCCCCGAATTCAATGCGGGCGCGATGGAGAATGCCGGCGCCGTGACCTTCCTCGAGGACTACGTCTTCCGCTCCAAGGTGACCCGCTACTCGTACGAGCGTCGTGCCGAAACGGTGCTGCACGAAATGGCGCACATGTGGTTCGGCGACCTCGTCACGATGGCGTGGTGGGACGACCTGTGGCTCAACGAGTCGTTCGCGACCTTCGCTTCGGTCCTGTGCCAGACCGAGGCCACGGAGTACACGAACGCCTGGACGACGTTCGCCAACGTCGAGAAGTCGTGGGCATACCGCCAGGATCAGTTGCCGTCGACGCACCCGATTGCCGCGGACATTCCGGACTTGGCTGCCGTCGAGGTCAACTTCGACGGCATCACCTACGCGAAGGGCGCCAGCGTCCTCAAGCAGTTGGTCGCATACGTCGGACTCGAGCCGTTCCTCGCCGGACTGCGTGAGTACTTCCGTGAGCACGCATTCGGAAACGCAACATTCGACGATCTGCTGGGCTCACTCGAAAAGTCCTCGGGCCGTGACCTTTCCGACTGGGGTCGGCAGTGGCTCAAGACCACCGGTTTGAACATCCTGCGCCCCGACTTCGATGTCGACGCAGACGGAAAGTTCACCCGCTTCGCCGTCCTGCAGGACGGTGCGGCACCAGGCGCCGGCGAGCGGCGAATCCACCGGATCGCCATCGGCATCTACGACGACGTCGACGGCAAGTTGGTACGAAGCCATCGCGTCGAACTCGACCTCGATGCTGTGGAAAGCACGGATGTCCCCGAACTTGTCGGCGTCGCCCGCGGTGCACTCGTGTTGGTCAACGACGACGATCTCACCTACGGCTCCGTGCGACTCGATCCCGAATCCTTGGCGACGGCGATCGAGCGGGTCGGCGACATCACCGACTCACTCCCCCGCACCCTGGTCTGGTCGGCGGCGTGGGAAATGACCCGTCAGGCCGAACTGAAGGCACGCGACTTCGTCGCACTGGTCGAGCGCGGCATCAGTTCGGAGACCGAAGTCGGTGTGGTGCAACGTCTCTTGCTCCAAGCCCAAACCGCCATCGGCTCCTACGCAGATCCGGCCTGGGCCGAGGCCGAAGGCGCGGCGAGCTTCGCCAATCGGTTGCTCGAACTCGCACGTGAGGCAGAGGCCGGGTCCGACCACCAGCTGGCATTCGTCAACGCACTCACCGGTGCAGCACTCTCCCCGTGGCACACCGAGGTACTGCGCGAATTGCTCGACGCCGATCCCTCCACCGTTGGGCTCGACGGCCTGATCGTCGACACGGACCTGCGCTGGCGCATCGTCGGGGCACTGGCAGCTGCCGGTGAGATCGACGCTGAAGGAACCGCGACTCCGTTCATCGACGCCGAAGCCCAGCGTGACCCGACCGCTGCGGGCGCTCGTCAAGCCGCGGCGGCCGCGGCCGGACGTCCGCAGGCCGCTGTCAAGGAAGAGGTCTGGGGGAAGGTCGTCGGCGACGACTCGGTGCCCAACATCACCGCACGATCGATCATCGGCGGGTTCGCTCGCGAAGGCCAGGACGAATTGCTCGAACCCTTCGTCTCCCGCTACTTCGCCGACATCGCGGCGGTGTGGGAACGACGCTCGAGCGAAGTGGCACAGACCGTCGTCATCGGGCTCTACCCGGCGTGGTCGATCTCCGCAGAATCCGTCGCGGCGGCAGACCGATTCCTCGAAGGCGACATCCCTCCCGCGTTACGTCGTCTGGTCGTCGAAGGCCAGGCTGGTGTGGTTCGTTCACTCGCAGCACGAAAGTTCGACGCGAGCTGACATGCGAAAGGCCGGTGCCCGCGTCGATTCTCACGAATTGCGGCTGCCATAACGCGGATGGCACTGATCAGTCCGTCGATCAGGTTGCCTTCACTGAAGGATGCAACAGCTGCCGTTGCTCCGAGCTGGGTAACGCGATCAGTGACCCGATCGGCGATTGCCCGCCCGCTGCGTACCTCGACGGTGCGCTGGTTGGGCGAGACGGCGATCAGCACGGAACGCTCGGCTTCGGGCGTGGTCGGGAACAGTGCGTCGGCACCCGCTGCCGGATCAGAACCGAGATCACCGATGTAGGCGTTGAATCGCACCTTGGTGGCCCGCGTCGCTTCGGTCATCGCGACGTCGAGCGCGACCAGATCCATGGTCTCGAACGGAAGATCGTCGGTGAACGGCTCGCCGATGCGGTGCACACCGGAAACGCGTCCGCTGGACGTGACGACGCTGCCGACGGGCAGGTCCTCGGGCGCTACTGCGAGCGCGGTCGAATGATCACCACTTGCCACTTGCGGACCCTCCGATCAGATCAGCCGAACCGGCTTCGATTGCGTGTGCACTGCCGTGATGGCCACCGCGAACGGTGACTTCGTCGACAGCACTCCACAGCACGGGAGCGTGATCCCACGACTCACCGAGATGGAACGCCGGCGGAACCGGTCCCGGCGTCTTCTTCCCGAGGAAGGACGCAGCCGCGAAGAACGCGGTGATCAAGGCCGGAATCCCAACGTATATCAGTACTACCTCGAGAATGCTCACACCAGATAACGTAGCCCAGAACGCCAGGAAGGAAAGCGTCAGGGCCACAAATTCTCGGGCAATTTCGTTTCCGTGACGACAGAACGCCGCTCAGGCTGCGCCCACGCCGACACATAGCTCAGGCTGCACATAGCTCAGGCTGCGCCCACGCCGACACATAGCTCAGGCTGCGCCCACGCCGAGATACGGCATCCACGCCGGATGCAATTCCTTGGTCGCCGCGAGCAGACGCCAATGCGGACCGGACGGGGGAACCAATTCCGCACGGAGAGTCCATCCGAGTTCGCTGAGCATCTTGTCGGCCTTGCGGTGATTGCAGGGGGCACAGCACGCGACGCAGTTCTCCCACGAATGCCCGCCACCTCTGCTGCGAGGAACGACGTGGTCGATGGTTTCGGCTTTGGCTCCGCAGTACGCACATCGGAAGTGGTCACGATGCATCAGTGCGGCACGGGTCATGGGGATGCGGGCGCGATACGGAACGCGCACGTAGGTGCGCAATCGAATGACCGAGGGAACCTGCACCGACCAGTCCGCAGAATGGACTACCGGGCCCTGTTCGTCCTCGTGGACGGTATCGGCCTTGCCGCAGGCCATCAGTACGACCGCGCGCCTGGCAGGAAGGGCGGTCAGCGGTTCGTACGTGACGTTGAGCAGTAGCACCCGACGTTTTACCCACTCGGGCACAACGCGATCAGGAGGGAACATCTCGAGGTGAGAATGCTCTTCGGAAAAGAGTGGGTCAGCAGTGTGCGCGAACCCGTCAGGAACAACTTCCAGAACAGCCCCTAACGCGTGGTCGTTCCGCGCGCTAGTGGGCTGGAGTTGTCGGTGATTGCGTGCAGCATGTCGGTTCTTCATACGACCTCCGGGAGACTGCCCCCAAGTTGACCACGGATGATCGCGTTACGCACTCCCATTTCGAACAAAATTGCCAGGACGGCCGGTGAATTTCCGGTGAATGGGTACGCATTCCGACCCGATGCAACCGTCGTCGACCCGGAAACCGACCACTACGGCCGTCAGGCACAATGGAACTTGCCATGAATGACGTACAGCACGACGTGCAGCAGACCTTCTACGACGCCGTCGGCGGAGCCGAGACGTTTCACAAGCTCACCGCGCGATTCTACGAAGAAGTCGCGAAGGACGAGGTTGTGCGCCCGCTCTACCCCGAGGCCGATCTCGGCCCGGCCGAGCGGCGGATGCGGATGTTCCTCGAGCAGTACTGGGGCGGGCCGCACACGTACTCGGAGGAGCGTGGGCACCCGCGTCTGCGGATGCGCCACAATCCTTTCGTGATCGGCCCGATCGAGCGTGATGCGTGGCTTCGGTGCATGCACGTCGCCATCGCGTCCATCGACGAGAAGACCCTGAGCCCGGTGCACCGCAAGCAGTTGATCGACTACATGGAGATGGCTGCTGCGTCCATGGTGAACTCCGCCATCTGACCGTTTACTTCGCCTTCGGCCTGAACACACGCGCGATCCGGCGGGCCGCTCGTACCCCGAACGACACCGTGGGATGTAGCGGAGAACTCAAGATTGCGTGCTTGCGCACGTACTCTTCGACCTCCCACTCCGACCAGCTACCCGCCCGGAAGAGTGCGGCATCGCCGACGCCCAGGGTTCGTTTCGCGATTCCGTCGCCCTGAACGGTGACCGACCCTTCGATGATGTGCACGATTTCGTCCGCATGGAAGTACCAGCGGAAGCGCCCCTTCGTGCAATCCCAGACGTGCGTAGTCGTGGTCCCGTCTTTACTCGCCGACCATTGCGCCGACCGTGCAACCGGTGTGCCGAAGATTATCCAGTCACGGTTGATCGGATCATCGTCGAGCAGTACGTGATCCAAACTGACCGCTTCGATTGCCGACAAAGTCAAGGCCAAGCCCCCTTGGTTGAATTCTCGATACTTCTCCCCCTCCAGTAACACCAAAGTTGCCACATGGAGTCACCGCGTGAATGCAAAGTACACCAAGGCTAGGTAAAGAGTCACCCTTTTGCCGTGTCCAAGTCGTGAGAGTGCCGGACGTTTGGCACTATGAACTGCTGTGAGCACCCCCGCGGATTCGTCCTCTGTAAGCCGGCCCGAAGCCCCGTGGTGGAACGAGGCGGTCTTCTATCAGATCTATCCGCGTTCCTTTGCCGATTCGGGCAGTGACGGTATCGGCGACCTCGGCGGAGTCGAGGAGAAACTCGGCTACCTCGAACTGCTCGGCATCGACGCGATCTGGTTGAGCCCGGTGATGAAGTCACCGATGGCAGACCACGGCTACGACGTCTCGGATCCTCGCGACATCGATCCCCTGTTCGGTGATCTGGCGACGATGGATTCGCTGATCACGTCGGCCCACGAGCGCGGAATCAAGGTCACCATGGACTTGGTCCCGAACCACACGAGTGATCAGCACGAGTGGTTCAAGGCAGCCCTGGCGTCGGCGCCCGGTTCTGCGGAGCGATCCCGCTACATCTTCCGAGACGGCAAAGGTGAAAAAGGCAACGAACCGCCGAACAACTGGCCGAGCATCTTCGGCGGCCCGGCATGGACCCGCGTCACCGAAGCCGACGGAACACCCGGCCAGTGGTACCTGCACATCTTCGCCAAGGAACAGCCGGACCTGAACTGGGACAACCCCGAGGTCTTCGACGACCTCGCCAAGACTCTGCGCTTCTGGCTCGAGCGCGGAATCGACGGATTCCGCATCGACGTGGCCCACGGAATGGCCAAGCCCGACGGTTTGCCGGACCACGACTGGGAGCTCAACGAGCTCATGCGCAATTCCGACGACGACCCGCGGTTCAACAATCCGGCAGTTCACGAAATCCACCGCGGCATCCGCAAGGTCATGGACGAGTTCCCGGAGGCGATGACCGTCGGCGAGATCTGGGTGAAGGACAACCAGAAGTTCGGCGAATACATCCGGCCAGACGAACTGCATCTCGGATTCAACTTCCGGCTTGCAGAAACCGAATTCTCCGCCGAGTCCGTCCGAGAGGCCGTGGAGAACTCCCTCGCGGCCGTCGCCGAGGTCGGGGGTGTGCCCACGTGGACACTGTCGAATCACGACGTCGAACGTGAAGTCACGCGCTACGGCGGGGGCGAGATCGGAACGCAACGCGCACGGGCGATGATCCTCGTCGAGTTGGCGCTTCCGGGCGCGAGCTTCATCTACAACGGAGCCGAACTCGGCCTGCCGAACGTCGACCTGCCCGACGACGCACTACAGGACCCGGTCTGGGAACGATCCGGACATGCCGAGCGAGGACGCGACGGCTGCCGAGTGCCCCTTCCCTGGGAAGGAACCGAGCCGCCTTTCGGATTCACCACCGGTGCGAGCACCTGGCTGCCGATGCCGGCCGAGTGGTCGACGCTCACCGTGGAGGCTCAGATCGAGGATGTGGACTCGATGCTCTCGCTGTATCGCGCCGCCCTCGAACTTCGTAGCGCCAGGCCGGAGTTTTCCGGCACCGACATCGATTGGTACGGCAGTCCCCCCGGCTGCCTCGCTTTCCGTCGACGCGGCGGTCTGATCTGCGCTCTCAACACCACGGAGGTGCCGATCGCACTGCCGAGCGGGCAGCTGCTGTTGAGCAGCGCACCACTCGTCGACGGTCAGTTGCCCGTCAACGCTGCGGCGTGGCTGATCTGACCGAACACTCTCGCACGTCGTCAGGCGGCGGCCCCATCGCGCTGGTGGCGGCCGTCGCCTGAACTCCTACCGCGCAACCATCAGCGGTATCGAACCACCGCGGTGACGGTAGATCGAACCAAACCGTGCATCGAGGCGCACCCACGATCTACTCGCCCGCACCCGAACCAGTTCCGACGCGTCGATCTGTTCGAGATCGATGTCCGCAGTCATCGCTTCGGATCCGGCGTGCGGAACGAATCCCATTGCGGTCAAGGCAAAAATAACTCGCATCGAGATCCCGACCGTGCCTGACGGACCACTGACCTCGAGCACGTCCTGATCGAGCAACGACGCCGGCGGCCCGTGACTACTTCCATGCTCGAGTGCCAAGGCGTTGCCCCGTTGCGCCAGTTCGATCAGCACCCGGGCGGGTACGTCGTCCAGGTGCTCGAAGCCGTCCATCGGCGGCAACGCCCCACGCCATGCCGAATCCATGGCGAACCCCGGATCGATCAGCTCACTTGTTGCCTGCTCCACCGCCGAGAGCAACTGATCGCCGGCAGCCGACGTGTCGTCAGGGTTGATGGTGCCAGCCACCGTTCGCGTCGCCAGAGCGTCGAAACCCGTTGACGCCCAGACGCTCAGGTGCGCATCGCCGCGTCGGCGCATTCGGATGACCGCGGACTCGTCCAAACGCAAGGCGTGACCGATGAAGCCGGCCAAGTTCTTTCGCTCGGCCTCCTCGGGCACGGTCAGGACACGTTCATGCACGTTGCCAGCTCTCCAAGTACTCCCGCTCGGGCCCGCTGAGGCGGCGCAGACGTTGAGTGTCGATATCGAAGGCCGCGATCTGAGTCGATGCCACGATGGACGGCGGGACGCTGAGATCGGCGCCGCGGGGGCGAACCTCGTACGCGATGGTGAAGTCCACCGCGCGAACCTTTTCCACCCACATGAAGACATCGAGCGGTGAATCGTCGTGCCGCAGTTGCCCGCGGTACCGCACATGGAGATCGGCAATCACAGCCCCGTCACGCAGGGTGACCGTCGGGCGCGAGTCTTCGAACAACCAAGGAATCCTCGCCTCTTCGAGCAACGTCACCATCCGTGCGTGGTTGATGTGCTGGAAGGCATCCATGTCGGACCACCGAACCACAACTTCGGCGTGGAATCCTTCGCTCAACGTCCTACCTCCGATCGGGTGCCCATGCTGCGCACCATGCTACGAACCTGACGCGCCGCCACCGAGAGCGTCGCGAGGTCAAGCGTCCCAGACTCGAAGATCTCGACGAGAGCTGCCCTCGCCCGACTCAGCCGCGAGGCGTTGGTCGATTCCCATTCGTCGATCTTCTCCTGCGGCGACTCCCCCGGCTCGCCGCCGGCCAGAACCTCCATCGTCAGCTGCCGCAGCGAACTGTAGAGGTCGTCTCGCAACGCGAGCCGAGCAAGCGAGTGCCAGCGATCGCCGCGCTCGAGTCCCGAGACCGCGCTCAGCAGCCAGTCGATTCCCAGATGCGCGTCCAAGGCGTAGTACAGCTCCGCGACTTCGGTGATGTCGTGATCTGCGATGTCGGCGATATCCGCGATGTCGAGCAGGCAGTAGACGTCGAGCAGTCGGAACACGTCCAGCGCCAACGCTTCCGGAGCCCCGCGATCGATCACGGATTGAGCGCGCACGAGCAGATCGTCGAGCTGGTGGCCGGCGAGCAGCCCCGGAACCAGCGGCGCCGTCGCCCGATACGCTGCCGAGTAGCGCGCAACTTCGGCGCCGACGGCAATCGGCTGGGGCCGATTGGCCAGGAACCACCGCGACGCGCGGTCGAGCAAGCGGCATGACTCCACGATCAGCTCGTTTTCGATCTCTGCACTGACGCCGGCCGAGCGGATTCGCGACCACACCTCGTCGAGCGCAAAGACCTCTCGCACAGCGGCGTAGGCACGGATCGAGTCGGTACTGCTCGCTCCGGTCTCCTCGGCCAAGCGGTAGGCGTACGTGATTCCGCCGTTGTCGATCACTTCGTTCACGAGCATCGTCGCGACGATCTGCCGCCGCAACGGGTGTGCCTTGATCTCTGTTTCGAACCGATCGCGAACAGCGGTCGGGAAGTACTGCGGGATCTGCTGGGCGAAGAAATCGTTGTCCGGCAACTCGGTTGCGAGCAGATCGTCCTTGAGTGAAAGCTTCACGTGCGCCGTCAGCGTCGCCAATTCCGGCGACGTCAGACCCACACCGGCCTCGAGGCGACGCTCGATCTCCTTGTCGGTCGGCAACGCCTCGAGCTTGCGGTCAAGTCCACGTGCCTTGGTCAGATCCGTCAACTGACGGCGGTGAACACCGAGCATCTGCGGCGCGGTCACGCGGGAGATTCCGAGCAGCGCGTTCTGGGCGATGTTGTCCGCCAACACCAGCGCCGCCACGTCGTCGGTCATCGACGCCAGCAACGGATTCCGTTCCTGAGTCGGCAGTAACTGCGAACGCACGAGCGAATCGAGAAGGATCTTGATGTTCACTTCGTGATCGGAGCAGTCGACGCCGGCCGAGTTGTCGATGGCGTCGGTGTTGATGTGACCGCCGTTGGCGCTGAACTCGATTCGTCCCAGAGCAGTCACGCCGAGGTTGCCGCCCTCACCGATCACCTTGACTCGTAGGTCTTGACCGTCGACTCGCACCGCGTCGTTGCTCTTGTCTCCGACCTGCGCGTTCGTCTCGGTCGAAGCCTTGACGTATGTACCGATTCCGCCGTTCCACAGCAGATCCACCGGTGCCGACAGAATCGCCTGCATCAATTCCGGCGGCGAGAGCTTCGTGACCCCCTCGGCCAGACCCAGTGCGATTCTGACGCTTTCGGCGATCGGAACCGACTTGACCGTGCGGTCCCAGACGCCGCCACCTTCACTGATCAGGCTCTTGTCGTAGTCGGCCCACGACGACCGTGGCAACTCGAAAAGTCGTTGACGTTCGACGAACGAGCTCGCTGCATCCGGGTTCGGATCGAGGAAAATGTGTCGATGGTCGAACGCGCCCACCAGACGGATGTGCCGACTGAGGAGCATTCCGTTGCCGAACACGTCTCCGCTCATGTCGCCGACGCCTACCGTCGTGAAATCCTGCGTCTGCGTGTCGACCCCGAGTTCGCGGAAGTGCCGCTTGACGCTTTCCCAGGCGCCGCGAGCGGTGATTCCCATGCCCTTGTGGTCGTATCCCACGGAGCCACCGGAGGCAAACGCATCGCCGAGCCAGAAGTCGTACTTGGCGGCAACCGAATTCGCGAGATCCGAGAACGTCGCCGTGCCCTTGTCCGCGGCGACCACCAGGTAGCGATCCTGATCGTCCTTGCGCACCACTCGATCCGGCGTCACAACTTCGCCGGTAGCCGCGTGCACGTTGTCCGTGATGTCGAGCAATCCGGAGATGAACGTGGTGTAGCAGGCCTTGCCCGTTTCCAGCGTCGCCGTTCGATCAGCCGCCGGATCACCCGTCGGCAGAGGCGGATTCTTCACGACGAAGCCGCCCTTGGCGCCGACCGGCACGATCACCGCGTTCTTGACGGCCTGAGCCTTCACCAAGCCGAGCACCTCGGTGCGGAAATCCTCGCGCCGGTCGGACCAGCGGAGTCCGCCGCGCGCTACTGCGCCGAATCGCAGGTGGACGCCTTCGACCTCGGGTGAGTACACGTAGATCTCGAAAGCCGGCCGCGGCTTGGGCAACTCGCTGATCCGCGAGGGATCGAGCTTGACCGACAGGTAGTCGCGAGAGCGGCCATCGGCGTCGACGACGTAGAAATTGGTACGCAAGGTCGCCTTCACCAAGGAGAACATTCCACGCAGAATGCGATCGGCATCCAAGCTGAGTACCTCGTCGATGGACGCACGCAACTGCTCGTCCAATTCGGCGACGCGAATGTCGTCCTGTTTCTCGGGGTCGAACATCGCCTCGAACAACTGCACCAATGCAAACGCGGTCTGCGGGTGCGTTAGCGCGATTCCTTCGATGTGGAACTGACTGTACGGAAATGTGGCCTGGCGCAAATACTTTGCGTAAGCACGCAACACCACGGCTTGCCGCCAGGACATTCCGGCCCGCAGCACCAACTCGTTGAATCGGTCAGCTTCTGCCCGGCCGAACCAGACTGCACCGAATGCAGCCGTGAATCGCTTCTGGACCTCGGTCAGCGGGGCGGTACTGGTCTCGAGTGGCACCTGCGCATCGAGGTCGATCTCGACCGACGCCCGAAGATCCGCCGGTACCGACAATCCGAAATCGTAGATCCAGCACTGAACGCCGTCGAGTCGCTGCACGACGTGCGGTCGCTCGTCGAGAACTTCGACGCCGAGTGACTGCAGCACGGGGAGCACCTGACTCAACGAGATACCGTCGCCGCCGACGAAGAGCGTGAAGCGCCAGGCACCGGGCGCGGAGTCCACAGCGCGATAGAGCAGTACGTCGATCGCGCCTGGCGCCAACGCCTCGAGCCTGGCGATGTCGGCCAGCGCGCGTGACGGTTCGAAGTCCTCCTTGTATCCATCGGGAAGCACCCGCGAATACCGTTGCACCAGTTCCGGATCCACCCCCGGAATGTCGCGAACAAGGTCGTTGATGCGGTCGTCCCAGCTACGACTGACTTCGGTCAGCAGGGCCTGAACTCGCTCGCGGTTGGCCTCGGAGACATCCAGATGAACCGGCTCACTGTCCGGATCGCGCCGGATCGTCACGTGCAACAGCGCAAGATCGTTCTCGGTAACCCGGGCGGTGTAATCAACTGTGCCTGGGCCGAATTCGCTCCACAACAGGTTTTGCATCGCCAGTCGCACCCGCGTCGTATACCGGTCGCGAGGCAGATACACCAAGCAGGATACGAACCGTCCGAACGTGTCCTCGCGGACGAAGAGTCGCACCTGTCGACGCAGCCCGATGCTGTGCACGGCGTGGACGGTCTCGAACAAGGTCTCGGCATCGCTCGAGAACAACTCGGTGCGCGGGAAGGACTGGATGACCTCGAGCATCGCCTGCCCGGAGTACGAATGCAGGTCGACACCGGCACGCGCGATGACTTCGCGGACGCGTCGCTCGATCAGAGGAATCGCGAGGACGTTCTCGTGGAGTGCGACCACGGTGAACACACCCAGGAATCTGTGCTCCCCCACGATGTTTCCCTCGTCGTCGAGGATCGAGACACCCACGAAGTACGGGTAGACAGCGCGGTGCACCGTGGCGGGGAACGATCCCTGTGTCAGGACCAGAAGCGGTCGATCCGGGAGATCTGCAACTGGAGGCAAACTCATCGGGCCTTCGGTGACCGCGTCGGAGCGCAGCACGCCGAGCCCGCTGCCGGCGACCGTGCGTGAGCCGTCCTTCGTGCCCTCGAATCGCCGGTATCCGAGTACGGCGTAGTTTCCGTCCGCCATCCACCGGAGCAGCCGAGCGGTATCGGAGAATTCTTCGGGGGTGATCCTCCCGGAGGCAGTTTCTGCAGCACTCTCCAACTCGTCGGCAACGCGCAGTTGCAGTGCCTTCATATCCGGGGTGTCACCAACCACCTGGCGGACGTCCGCGAGCACTTTGCCGAGGTGGGCTTCGATCGCGTCGAGATCGGAATCCTCGACTTCGGAGTCCAACTGGACGTGCATCCAGGATTCTTGGATACCGCTGTCGCCCAAGGAAATCAGATTGCCCGCGTTGTCGCGTTCAACCGTCAGGATCGGATGGGCGAATTGACTGATTCCCACGCCTTGTCGGTTGAGCATCGCGGTAACGGACTCGACGAGCAACGACATGTCGTCGGTGACGATCTGGACGGCAGCGCCGAGACCCTCGGATCCTGACGGGCGGTACACACGCCATACGGCCGTGCCTGGCGTCCGCTGCCTCCCGAGCGCGAGATGCGCGAGCAGGACTCGATCCGATCGACCGTTGATGACGTCGTCGCTGTCACCCTCGTCGATGTGCGTGAAAAAGGCCTCGCGAAGACGCGTCAACAACGTCGCTTCGTCGAGGCCTGTGCCCTGCTGCCGTACACGGTCTGTCATTCCTGGCTCACATCCTTGTGGGTTCTGATCGCCGCGACCAATCTCTGACTCGAGACTAGCCGCGGCAACCAGTACCTAGGGTGAACTGAGAAACGAAATCTACGATGTCGTCATCTGAACAAGCGATGCTTCGAGCACTGCACGTTCGCTGTCCGCCAGCGGTCTGGACTTTTCGGACACGGTGTCGAATCCGACCATCAACGCGTCGCCGAAGGCGCATTCGACACCCGCGTTGTCACGGATGACGTGCCGAACCGTGAACGAGGAAGTCCCGACGTGAGTCGTGAAGACCTCCACGTTCAACGGACCGGACCGATCGGTGACCGGCTTGAGGAACTCGATGGTCATCTTTCGAACCACGAGGTATCCCGGCCGGCCGCCGAGCGGCGCCAGTTTCGCTTCCAGGAACTGGATGCGAGCTTCCTGCATGTACTCGACGTAACGCGTGTTGTTGACGTGACCCAACCGGTCGGAATCGCCCCACCGGACCTGGATCTGCGCTGTGTATACGTCGGACACCTGATCAGTCCCTGGTGAGCTTGCGGTGAGTCACGCGGTGCGGGCGTGCGGCGTCGGGGCCGAGTCGCTCGACCTTGTTCGCCTCGTAGCCCTCGAAGTTGCCCTCGTACCAGTACCAAGCTGCCTCGTTGTCGCCGAAACCACCTTCCCACGCGAGGATGTGGGTACAGGTCCGGTCCAGGAACCAGCGATCGTGCGAGATCACGACGGCGCAGCCGGGGAACTCTTCGAGAGCGTTCTCCAGCGAGCCGAGGGTTTCGACGTCGAGGTCGTTGGTGGGCTCATCGAGCAGGATCAGGTTGCCGCCCTGCTTGAGCGTCATCGCCAGGTTCAGGCGGTTGCGCTCACCACCGGAGAGGACGCCGGCCGGCTTCTGCTGATCGTGGCCCTTGAAACCGAACGAGCTGATGTACGCGCGCGAGGGGAACTCGGTCTGGCCGACGACGATGAAATCGAGCCCGTCGGACACGGTCTCCCAGACCGTCTTCTTGGGGTCGATTCCGGAACGGTTCTGGTCGACGTAGCTCAGCTTGACCGTCTGACCGATCTTGACCTCACCGGCGTCAGGCTCCTCGAGACCGACGATGGTCTTGAACAGCGTCGTCTTACCGACGCCGTTGGGGCCGATGACGCCGACAATTCCGTTGCGCGGCAACGTGAACGAAAGATCCTTGATCAGCACGCGGCCGTCGAAGCCCTTGTCGAGGTTCGAGACCTCCACGACCACGTCACCCAGGCGCGGCGGTGCCGGGATCTGGATCTCGTCGAAGTCGAGTTTGCGGGTCTTCTCGGCTTCGTTCGCCATTTCCTCGTAGCGATCGAGACGAGCCTTGTTCTTGGCCTGGCGGGCCTTGGCGCCGGAACGAACCCATGCGAGCTCGTCCTTGAGGCGCTTCTGCAGCTTCTGATCCTTCTTGCCGGCAACTTCGAGGCGTGCAGCCTTCTGCTCCAGGTAGGTGGAGTAGTTGCCCTCGTACGGGTACAGGCGTCCGCGGTCGACTTCACAGATCCACTGCGCGACGTGATCGAGGAAGTAACGATCGTGGGTCACGGCGAGGATTGCGCCGGGGTAAGCAGCGAGGTGCTGCTCGAGCCACAGGACAGATTCGGCGTCGAGGTGGTTGGTGGGCTCATCGAGGAGCAGGAGGTCGGGCTTGCTCAGCAGCAGCTTGCAGAGCGCAACGCGTCGCTTCTCACCACCGGAGAGGTGGGTGACCATCTCTTCCGGCGGGGGGCAGCGCAGGGCGTCCATAGCCTGCTCGAGCTGCGAGTCGATCTCCCACGCGTCTGCGTGATCGAGCTTCTCCTGCAGTTCGCCCATCTCTTCCATGAGCTCGTCGGAGTAATCCGTGGCCATCAGCTCGGCGATCTCGTTGTACCGCTTGAGCTGGACCATCGTCTCTCCGAGACCGTCCTCGACGTTCTCGCGAACCGTCTTGGTCTCGTCGAGCTCCGGCTCCTGCATGAGGATGCCGACGGTCGCGCCCGGAGCCAGGAATGCCTCGCCGTTGCCCGGCTGGTCCAGTCCGGCCATGATCTTGAGGATGCTGGATTTACCAGCGCCGTTCGGTCCGACGACACCGATCTTCGCGCCGGGGTAAAAGCTCATCGTGACGTCATCGAGGATGACCTTGTCACCGTGCGCCTTGCGCACCTTCTTCATCGTGTAAATGAACTCAGCCATGACCGCCAGCCTATCGGTGTTTGTCCTATAACCCACATTGCGCGTTGGCGCTCACTCCGATGCGGGTTCTGCGGACAGTCCGAGGTCATCGACCAGATTCACCGACATGCTCATCGACCCCCACGAAAACCGCGATGGGGACACCTCCGGGTGTCCCCCGGACGGCTCAGATCATTGCCCGGTGGATGCCCTGCGGTTCGCCACCGAGCTGCGAGAGCGTCGACGCGTGGAAGATGGAACCGGGTACGTGGATCGCGTGCGCGAGACCGGCATGCGCGTCACGCCAGAACCGCTGCATCGGCGTGTTCAACTGCAACGCGCCACCACCGGAACGAGCAAAGATCTCGTCCACCGCCCGCACCGCACGCCACGCAGCAGCAGTCTGCGTACGCCGACCGATCGCACGCAGCTCGAACGAAACTTCCTGCCCCTTCTCGGTCATGTCCCAGAAACGATCCACCGTCTCCAAGATCGCAGCCCGAGAAGCAGCGATCTCGGCCGCAGCCTCACCGATCGCGAACAGCACGTACGGATCTTCCTTGATCGGAAC